>DASPXK010000182.1:0-27335 GCA_035637315.1 Chloroflexota bacterium | reverse complement strand
TCAGGTCCTTATAGGCGTCGATCCGTCGAAGCTCCGGTCCGCTCGCCCAGCGTCCTTCCTTCGTGATGAAGATCGGGACCGGCTCGTACCGCCGCGGGTCCATCGCGTCCATCGCCTGGATGGCCGTGATGATCGAGACCTCGTGCTCGACCGAGCGGCTGCCGAACAGCACCGCGACCCGCAGCTTCCGCGTCGACTCTTTCATCTAACGCCCGCAGCCATCAGCCGTCAGCTTTCAGCCATCAGCGGACCGCTGAGGGCTGACTGGTGACGGCTGATAGCTTCGTGTGGCAGTGAGAAAGTTGCCGACCACTCGACAGAACCGGCCTGGGTCGTCGAGGTAGGCGAAGTGGCCGGCGCCGGGAAAGGTTACCAGCCCCGCATCCGGGATCTCGCGCTCCATGCTCCGCGCGTTCTCGGGTGGCGTCGCGTCGTCCTGGTCGCCCCAGATGAGCAAGGTCGGGGCGGCGATTCGCGGCAGCAACTGCTGTAGGTCCTCGTTGACCACGCGGACGAGCGTGTCTCGAAGTGCCCCGGCCTGTCGGTAGTCATCTGACCCAAATCTGCGCGCGAGCCACTCCTGCATCGCTGGCTTGCCGGGCAGCGGCGCGGCGCCGATCAGGTGGCGTGCGGTTTTGAACGCCAGGACACGAGCCCGGTAGCTCGGACCCTGGCGCGCCCGGATGCCGGCGCTGTTCACGAGTACGAGACGCTCGACGAGGGCAGGCGTGCCGCTGGCAATCACGATCGCCACCTTGCCTCCAAAGGAGTGGCCCACGAAGCTGGCCCGCTCGACTCCCAGCTCGCCAAGCCAGGCTGTAACCAACGCCGCGTACTCGGTCGATCCCCAGGCCTCGGGTGGCGCGTCGCTCTCGCCAAATCCGGGCAGATCGGGCGCCAGTGTGGGGTGCGCCGTCTCCAGGCAGCGCTGGATCGACACGACCGACTCACTGCTGCACCCCCAGCCGTGCAGGACCACAACCGGCACGCCCGGCAGGTCCCGGCCAGTCTCGCGATAGGCCACGCGAAGTCCGTTGACGAGGATCGGGGACGTAGAGGCGAAGCATTCGCGCACCGTCTGCTGGCCTCCCGCCTCCTCATGCGCGAATGCTTCGCCCCTACCCCGTCTACTCACTACTCACTCATACGTGTCCGGCAGGTCGTTCTCGAACAGGACGATGTCGCCGGGACCGACCAGGCCCTGGAGGCGGGAGGTGGCCTCGGCCAGGTCGCGCACCACGTGCGTCTTCGCGCGTGGGTAGCCCGCGTCCCACAAGCCGGCCAGGATCGGCGCGGCGCGCTCCTGACCGACCAGGATCACCTCGTCACAGACCGCGGCAGCCTTTCGGCCCAGCTTGCGGTTCTCATCGAACTCACGCTCAGCCAGCTCGACGATGCCGGGCGTGACCAGCACGCGTCGGCCGCCGTCCAGCTCGGCTAGCACATCCAACGCCTCGGCGGCCCCACGCGGGTTGGAGTTGAAGGCGTCGTCGATCACCAGCACCCCGCCCTCGCCGCGGATCGGCTGAAGGCGGTGCTCGACCGGCCCGATCCGCTCGGCGGCGCTGGCGACGTCGGCCAGCGACATTCCAAGCTCCAGGGCTGCCGCCGTGGCCGCCAGGACGTTCGCCACGTTGTGTCGGCCGAGCACGCCGACCCGAAAATCGGCCTCCCCGTGACCCTTCGCGGCCACCCTGAAGGCCAGCCCGTCGCTGGTTGTCTGAACGTCTCGGGCTGTGACCTGGGCTCCCGGCTCGTCCTGTCCGTATCGCACGACCCGCAGGCCGCGTGCCGCCGCGCGTTCGCCGAGTGCCCGAACCAGCGGGTCGTCCTGGTTCACGATAGCGATGCCGTGCGGCGGGAGAGCCTCCATTAGCTCCGCTTTCGTCTCGACAACCCGCTCGAGCGTCTTGAAACGCTCGAGGTGCTCCGGACCGATCGTGGTCAACACCCCGATGCGTGGTCGAAGCAGGCCGCACAAGAACCGGATGTCGCCGGGCCGATAGTCGCCCAGTTCGGCCACCAACAGCTCATGGCTGGGCGCCAACTGCTCCCGAATCACTCGACTCAGGCCCATCGGTGTGTTGTAGCTGCCCGGCGGCTTCAGCACCCTCCAACGGGTCGCCAGGAGGCTGCCCAAGAACTCCTTGGTGCTCGTCTTGCCGTACGAGCCCGCCACGGCCACCACCGTGGGGCCGTAGGCGCGCAGGCGCCGAGCGGCGTCTCGAAGGTAGTAACGACGCAAGCTCTCCTCCGCGGGCCAGAGCAGCAGGTTGGCGCCGGCGGCGATCAGGGGCGTCATCAGACTGGCGCTGCTCAGACCGATGAGCAACGCACCGCTCGCGCGCCTGCGGTGGCGACCGCCTCCGATCGCCAATCCGAGGCTTGGCCCGACCGCCACCCCCACTCCGAGCAGCGCCTGACCGGCCGCCAGGCGCCTGGCGCGCGCCGTCAACACCAGCGGCTTCTTCGCCTGGCCGAACCGAGCGCCGCGCCACAACCAGGCGCCCAGCCCGGCCCAGGCCAGAATCGCCCCGACCCGCCGCCCTGTCAGACCCCACCCCTCTCCCCTTGAGGGAGAGGGGCCAGGGGTGAGGGGGTTCCCCTTGAGGCAGAGGGGGCCAGAGAACAAGTGCGCTTCGCGGTGTGAGGGCCGTGCCAGCATTCCGCCGATCGCTGCCCCGGCCAGCGCGCTAAGCACGTGGTCGGTGCGGGCCCACCGCTCGCGCTTTGCAATCGACCAGCGGAGGAATCGGGCCGTCTCGTAGCCCTCGAGCTGGAGCATGTGGAGCGCGCGGACGAGCAGCCGCCCGACGTACGCGCTCCACGCGAGTGAACCGGCCGCGATGATGGACCACGTGACTGCTCGCCGACCGGGCAAACCTAACCCCCTAGCGCCCTTCCCTGAAGGGAAGGGGGCTTGGGGGATTAGGTTGCGGTACCTGGCCCGGTCTCGCATTCCGCTTGATGGTAAGAGCCCCCATCCCGCTCGAACAAGGCGCCTGGGCGCTACGGCCATGCCGCGGCGACGGCCTGGCGAGCATAGCGTGGCAGTGCGAACAAGGCGGCGTGTGTCTCGCCGTCGTAGAAGCGGAGGTCGGCGAGGCCCCGCGCTCGGAGGCTGGAGTCGACCACCAGCGGCCCGAGCGCGGCCGGGTCGCGGCTATCCGAGGCGGTGCAGAAACCCCAGGTATCCTTGAAGAATGGGACCTCGGCGCGGTACGGCCTGACCAGGGCGAAAACATCTGCCAGGGTGCTTGCGATGCGTACGAACCAGTCGAGATTGTTCGGAGCCAGGCTGAAGGCCTGGGTCGCCACGATGCCACCTTCTGCCAGGCGCGAGGCCGCGGCCCGGTACAGCCCTTCGCCGTACAGCTCGGCCGGTCGCCTGTCCGCGGGCGGGTCGGTCAGGTCCAGGATGATCGCGTCGTAGAGCGCGTCGCGGTTCTGCAGATGGCCCAGCACGTCGCCGATGACGACCTCCGCGCGCGGATCGTCGAAGGCGCCGCGATGCATCGGCTCGAGGTGCCGGCGGGCCAGCTCGACCAGCTCGCCGTCTATGTCGACCATCGTCACTCGCTCGACTTCTGGGTGCCGGAGCACCTCCCGCAGGGTCGCGCCCTCGCCGCCCCCGGCGATCAAGACCTTGCCCGGTCGTGGGTGCGCGATCAAGGCCGGGTGGACGAGCGCCTCGTGATAGATGAACTCGTCGGCGAGCGCGGATTGCGGTACGCCGTCGAGGAACAGCGCGAGCCCGTGCGCCCGGGTCTCGACGATCTCGACCAACTGAAACTCGGTTCGCCCGCTGTACCGGACTTGGCTGACCTCATAGGCCGCTCGCTCGCCTGTGGCCAGCGGAAACTCGATCCACTCTGGAGCGGGCTTTGGACCCAGGCGCTTGGACCCCGGACTCGGCATCAACCAAAGAATAGCGCGGCCCGTGTATAACAGACGGGTTTCCAATAATTGTCATCCTGACCTTTTATTGTCATCCTGACCCTTTATTCTCATCCTGACCCTTATTGTCATCCTGACCCTCTATTGTCATCCTGAGCGAAGCGAAGGACCTCGGTGATCTGAGCCGAGGACCGAGATTCTTCGCTCCGCTCAGAATGACAATGACTGGCGCTGTATGCTCCGACCTTCCCGCGTCTTCAACGTCGTGCCTACCGTTCCAGCTCCCCTCGCGGCCCTGAGCGAGCTAGCCTACAACCTGCGTTGGACCTGGGACCATCAGACCGCGGACGTGTTCCGCCGGTTGGACCCGAGTCGCTGGACCGCCACCAATCACAACCCTGTTCGACTGCTTCGGACGGCGGACCAGAAGCGCCTGGAGGAGCTGGCGCGCGATCCGGGCTTCCGCCGCCAGCTGGCTGGCGCGGCGGCCGAGCTGAGCGCCTATCTGGACGTGGATGGCGAGCGGGCAAGCCGTCCTCGTGTCGCCTACTTCTCGGCGGAGTTTGGGCTGGCCGAGTGCCTGCCGATCTACGCGGGCGGCCTGGGCGTCCTGGCCGGCGACCACCTCAAGTCGGCCAGCGACCTCGGGCTCTCGCTGACCGGCGTCGGGCTGTTCTACCGATACGGGCACTTTCAGCAGCGCATCAGGGCTGATGGCTGGCAGGAGGAGCAGTACGTCGACAATGGTCCAGCCGCGCTGCCGATGCGACCGGCGCTGGACCGTGCCGGGCAGCCGCTCCAGATAACAATAGAGCTGCCGGGCCGCGTTCTGGCGGCCCGCGTCTGGCACGTGCAGGTCGGCCGCGTGCCGCTGTTCCTCCTCGACAGTGAGGTCGAGGTCAACGCCCCGGCCGACCGTCAGATCACGCATCACCTGTACGGCGGCGACCGCGATACGCGGATTCGCCAGGAGTTGCTGCTTGGGATCGGAGGCCTGCGGGCCCTCGATGCGATGAACCTTCGGCCGCAGGTGTGCCACCTCAACGAGGGTCACTCGGCCTTCCTGGCGCTCGAACGAATCCGGCAGCTCATCGTCCAGCACGGCCTGACCTTCGCGGAGGCAAGGACCGTCGCTGCGGCCGGGCTGATCTTCACCACCCACACCCCGGTCGCGGCCGGGCACGACGCGTTCGAGCCCGGGCTGATCGACAACTACCTGGGCGACTACTATCGAGCGCTCGGCCTGACCCGCACCGAGTTCATGGCGCTTGGCCGCCAGGACCCAGTCGACGAGACCGAGCCGTTCTCACTCACGATCCTGGCGCTCCGCCTGGCGGCGCGCAGCAACGGTGTGAGTCGGCTGCACGGCGAGACCTCGCGCCGGATCTGGGGCGACGTGTGGCCCGGTCTCGGTGAGCAGGAGGTCCCGATCGACAGCGTGACGAACGGCGTCCATCTGCGCTCGTGGGTAGCGCCCGAGCTTGCCGATGTGCACGACCTCACTGTCGGCCAGGACGAGCGCGTGGCCTCGCCAGATGAAGAGGCTGGGCCCGGTGGCAGCTTGCCGCCGGTCGAGCTGTGGGAGCGACACGAGCGGCTGCGGGCCGAGCTGGTGAGCTTCGCGCGAGGCAGGCTCGTCGCGGAGCTGGCCCGACGCGGCGCCGGGCCGAGCGAGCTTGGCCGAGCGGGCGACGCGCTCGAGCCCAAAACTCTGACGATCGGCTTTGCGCGCCGGTTCGCCGATTACAAGCGTGCCACCCTCCTGCTGCGCGATCCTGAACGGTTGGCGCGCCTTGTCAACGCGCCCGGCAAGCCGGTCCAGTTCATCTTCGCGGGCAGGGCCCATCCTTTCGACGACGGCGGCAAGCAGCTTATCCGCCAGATCTACGAGTTCAGCCGCGGCGACGCCCTGCGCGGCAAGGTCGTCTTTCTCGAAGAGTACGACCTTGGCGTCGCGCGCCGCATGGTGCAGGGGGCCGACATCTGGCTGAATACGCCCCGCCGGCCGCTGGAGGCCAGTGGCACGAGCGGAATGAAGGCGGTCGCCAACGGGGCGCTTCACGTTGGCACCCTCGATGGTTGGTGGGACGAGGCGTTCAGGCCCGGCCTGGGCTGGGCGATCGGCGACCGCCGCGCGTACGAGGATCCGGCCGAGCAGGACCACATCGAGAGCGCCGGGTTGTACGAAATTCTCGAGCGTGAGGTTGTGCCGCTGTTCTACGAACGGGATGCGAACGGCATTCCGCACTCCTGGATCGCCCGGATGCAGGCCTCGATGGCCAGCCTGCCGCCGGTCTTCAGCACCGATCGGATGGTGTCCGAGTACGCCAGTCGCTTCTATGAGCCTGCTGCCGACGAGGTGAGGCGGCTGGCCGAGGACGGCCTGGCACCGGCCCGCGAACTGGCGGCCTGGCTGGCTCGCGCCGCCGAGAAGTGGCCACGCGTTCGGGTTGCCTCGATCGGCGGGCTTCCCGACGAGGTTGCGGCCGGCACGCCGTTTGACGTCCAGGCGGAAGTCTGCCTGGGCGGACTGCCACCCGACGAGGTCCAGGTCCACCTCGCGCTCGGGCCTCTGGACGACGATGGGCTGTTGGCGAGTCCGGAACTGATTCGGCTGGAGCCGCGGGGCCAGGCCGACGAGGCCTGCTACTGCTTCGCGGCCGAGGGCGTCCAGAGCCAGCACAGCGGTCCGCACGGCTACGCGGTCCGGGTCACTCCCAAACACCCGCGCCTGCCTGTCCCGTTCCCACTCGGCCTCGTCCGCTGGAGCGACTAGCCGAACCCGCGGGCAGTGGGCAGTGGGCAGTGGGTACACTGCCTACCGTCCACTGGCCTACTGGCCTACTGGCCTACTCATCCGGAGGAGCCATGCCGTCGCCGTTTCGCACCCGAGTCCTGTGGAAGAGTCCCGGCCCGATGCCCAACGGGCTGCAGTCGTCGCCAGAGGGATTGTGGGTCTGTGACCAGGTCGATCCGAACCGCATCTTCCTACTCGATTGGGAGACCGGAGACTCGCTCAAGGAGATCCCCACCCGCAGCCTGCACGGCAGCGGCATTACGCGTGATCCGCACGGCCGCGTTTGGATCGCCTCCACCTTCGGCTACGAGCTAATCGCGTATGACGCCGAGAGCGGCCGCGAGTTGGCCGCGTACCCCACCCCGCCCTACGACCGCTCCGGCGGTCCCCACGGCATCGAGTGGCGCGACGGCGAGCTGTGGTTCAACGTACCGGCGACGCGAAAAGTCTTTCGGATGAGCCCCGACAATGGCGAGATTCTCGGCTCGATCCCGATTCCCGGCGACCGCGCCCACGGGATGGCTTTCCAGGACGACACACTCTGGCTGGCCGATACCAACCGCCAGGTCCTTTTCCAGCTCGACCCGTCGGAGGGACGGATCCTCGATGCGATCGGCGTCAACGGCCCGGAGCCGCACGGCATGACGATCCACGACGGCGTCTTCTGGCTGTGCGACGCCACGACTCGCGAGGTATTCGTCCTCGAACGCGGGTAACCACCGGACAAATCGCCACCAAGACACCAAGGAGGACCTGGGGGACGTTCGCTGTCTTGGTGTCTTGGTGGTGATCTTCGCGCTACGGGCCGCGGAAGATCTCGTTGAAACGGCCGGCCAGCTCGCGGTTGCCGCTGACCGTGATCTTGCCGCTTCGATCGAGCTCAGCGAGCGTGTGGCGGCCGTAGATCAGTAGCGCCAACGAGGCCGCGTCTCCCTCCATCGTGACGTCTACTGCGCTTCCGGCGTCGCGGCTCACGGTCATCGAGCCCGGGCCGGCGACCGCCTGCCAGGCCTGCCGACTGCCGCGGACGGCGAACTTGAAGCTGCCCTCCCCGCGCGGTCCGTCCGAGCCCATCATCACCGGCAGGTTCTTTCCGAACAGCAGGGGCAGCAAGTAGGCCGCCGTGTCCTCGTCGAGGCTGGCCGCGCGCCCGAGCGAGTGGTGGAAGTCCCAACGGTGGAAGGCGACCTCGGCCAGGCGCTGCTCGATGAACCAGCGCGCTGGCCGAGGCCCGTACGGGTGCATGGCCAGGACGTCGAGCTGGTCGGGGATGAGCGCCCTAAACTCACGCTCGAAGCGATCGGTCATGGCTCGGAGGTCCGATATGATCTTGTCGGTCGGCTGGGCGGCGATCTCCTGCATCCTCTGCGCCCGCTGCTCACGCGTCAAGGCGGGCTCCAGGTTACCCCGGCGGCCGCGCTCCAAGCTGGTGAGATAGCTCTCACCCCCGCGCACGACGTGCGCCACGAGCACTCGCAGCGTCCATGGATCGCAGTTCGTTGGGCGATCCCAGTCGTCGGCCCCGAGCTGGGCGATCTCGCCGCAGACCGCGTCACTCTCGGCCCGCAAGCGTCGCAGCCCCTCGTCTGCCCTTGTTTCTCCCGCCATCGCTCAGACCTCCTCGCCTTGGCCCGATGATAGCCGGAACGGCAGGCCCTGGCCAATCTCACCGCGGCGTGCTTCGTCGCGAATCCTGCTATACTGACCGCGGCGGACACGCGCGATCAGCTCGTGGGCTGATCGCTTTTGCGTAGACGCCAGCTAGTCGGGAAGGAGGAGGCCACTTTTGCCGATCTATACGTATCAATGTCAGACTTGCGACGACGACGTGGTGGAGAAGCGCCAGAGCTATAGCGACGCACCGCTCACGACCTGCCAGGCGTGCGGTGGCGAGCTGCGCAAGATGCTTCACCCGGTCGGCATCGTCTTCAAGGGAAGTGGCTTCTACAACACCGACTATCGCGGTGGGAACGGGACAGCCAAGAAGGACGGCGCCGCCGAGAGCGAGACCAACGTCGAAGCGACGGCGACCTCGACGTCGGCCGACTCGACCAACTCAGCCAAGAGCGACTCTGACTCCGCCGGGAGCGCGGTCAAGCCCGAGGCTGCCACCGCGGCTACCAAGGCCGATTAGCGCTCGTTACGTTCGCTCGCAGGGCCCTGCCCCACGCACATTGACGGCTCAGTCGCGCGCGCGCAAGACTCCAGTTCTTGGCAGCCTCCGAGACTCGTGCTACAGTGGCTTCAAGAGGCCACAAGTCGCTGCCGACACTATACCGACGTGTAGCGCGTTAACCAGGCATGCTCGCCCGCTGATCGACGCCGCTGGCAGGTACAGCCCACTCACGGCTGTCTATCGCGGGGGCAAGGAGGGAGGAGTAGGAGCATGCGCCTACGCCTTAGCGTCCCGTTACGTCGGGCCCTCGTCGGGCTCGCGATCGCAGCGTTCGTCGTGTCGGCGTGCGCACCGGCCGCAGTTCCGCCGGCCGCTCCAAGCCCCGCAAAGGCTGGCCAAGCAGCGCCGGCAGCGCCGGCAGCGCCGGCAGGCCCTCCGACCCCAGGAGGCCGGTACATCTTTGGGAGCTTCTCCGACGCAAAGGTGCTCAGTCCTGTACTCAGCACCGACGTTCCCTCAGCCGAGGTCTGGTGGCGAGTCTACGAGAGTCTGATCAAAGTCGACCGGAACACGGGGCAACCCGTGCCGCGGCTGGCTGAGAAGTTTGAGTTCTCGCCGGACGGTAAGGGGCTGATCTTTACCCTCCGGGATGGACTGACCTGGAGCGACGGCTCCGCCTTTAGCGGTGACGACTTCAAGTTCACCGCCGAGGCCGTAATGCGCAGCAAGAAGACGGTCCGCAAGAACATTTTCCAGGACATTGTCGGGGCGAGGGAGTTCGGCGAAGGCAAGGCCGATACCATCTCCGGCATCGCCGTTGACGGAAAGACCATTACCGTCACACTGGAGAAGCCATTCTGCCCAGCACTCACCGGCATCGGAGGGTTCGGCGTCATCCCCAAGAGCGTGTTCGGGAAATACATGGATCCCAGGGATCCCAGTAAGAATCTCGACGACGCGCCGGAGAACACCGCGCCGCCCCTGGCGATGGGCGTGTTCAAGCTCAAGGAGTGGAAGCCGAACGACCACATAACGCTCGAGCGAAACGACCGATTCTTCGGCGGCAAGGCGTTCCTCGACGAATGGGTTTTCAAGATCTACCCTGACGCCACGGCCGTCGCGGCCGCGCTGAAGACTGGCGAGATCGACGCGGCGAGGGTCGAGCCCAAAGACCTCGAGGAGCTGAAGCGCGTGGACAGCCTCAACTTTTTCTCGTTCCTTGCGCCCGGCTACACCTACCTGGGTTGGAACCAACTGCGGGGTGGCAAGGAGTTCTTCCAGAGCAAAGAGGTCCGCCAGGCGCTCGCCTACGGTCTGAACATGGACCAGGTCATCGACAAGATCCTGTTCGGTGAAGGCAAAAAGATGCTGGCCCATACCCCGCCGGTCTCGTGGGCCTACGATCCGGAAGCGCTCAACGACTACAAGTACGATCCGAAGAAGGCCCAGGCGCTCCTCGAGCAGGAAGGGTGGACGAAGGGCCCGGACGGCATCTACCAGAAGGGCGGCCAGAGATTGGAGTTCACCTTGATCACGAACTCCGGCAACCGGGTGCGTGAGACGCTGCTCCAGATTGCCGCCGAGCAGTACAAGCAGCTCGGGATCAGTGTGATCCCACAAACCGAGTCATTCGAGGCTCTCGTCGACCGGCTGGGCAAGTCGAAGGACCCGAAGTACGGGGACCAGGGTGGGCACGACTACGATGCCTTCATCCTCGGCTGGTCCCTCGGCGACGACCCCGACGCGTACTCGATCTGGCATTCGAGCCAGATCCAGGGCGGATTCAACCAGGTCGGCTACAAGAACGAGGTGGTCGACAAAGCCCTGGAGGATGGCCGTACAAACTGTGCGCAGGCCGACCGCAAGGAGGCTTACAAGAGGTTCGACAGGCAGCTCAACGAGGACCAGCCCTACAATTTCGGCTTCGCGCCCAACACGCTGCTGTTCGTGAACAAGAAGTTCCAGGGCGTCGATCCGGGCCCGTTCCCCAATTACTACAACGGCACCCTCTGGAACGTCGAGAAGTGGTGGATCAAACAGTAGGCAGTGGGCAGTAGGCAGTAGGCAGTAGGCGGCCGATCTACTGCCTACTGCCCACTCGTATGGCTACGTTCGCCCTGCGGCGGTTGATTCAGGCGATCCCGACGTTCTTCGGGATCACCCTGATAACGTTTGCGCTCATCCGCCTGGCGCCGGGCGATCCGCTCAGCCTGCTCGTCTTCGGCGCGACCGACCTGACGGCGGAGGACTATGCGGCCCTACGCCGTTCGTACGGTCTAGACCAGCCGATACCGGTGCAGTACCTGAGTTGGCTCGGGCGGACGCTGAGCGGCGACTTCGGCCAGTCTTTCCTGTACCGGCGGCCGGTCATCCAGATGATCGCGGCCAGCCTGCCGAACACCCTCCAGCTCTCTGCCCTCGCGCTCCTTGTCGCCGTCGTGGTGGGCGTTCCGCTGGGCGTTATCGCCGCGCGCTATCGCGGAACGTTCGTCGATCAACTCATCCGGATTCTCAGTGTCGCGGGGCACGCCATTCCGCCATTCTGGTTCGGACTGCTCTTCATCCTCGTTCTCTCCGTGCAGTTCCATCTGTTTCCTGTCGGTGGGATGTTGACGATTGGCAAGGGCGAGTGGGATATCGCGGACCGATTGGCGCATCTGGTGGGTCCGGTTCTCACCCTCAGCCTGGTGGGTATTGCCAACTATTCGCGCTACATGCGGACCGAGACGCTCGACATTCTCGGACAGGATTTCATTCGGACCGCTCAAGCAAAAGGACTGCGCGAGCGCACCGTCCTGTACGTGCATGCGCTCCGCAACGCCCTGCTGCCAATCATCACCGCTCTTGGCGGGTTGCTCGCCTTCCTCATCTCAGGCTCGGTCGTCGTCGAGCAGGTCTTCGCCTGGCCAGGCATGGGTCGGATGACCTTCGAGGCCGCGCGCTCGAAGGACTACCCCATCGTCATGGCCGTCGTCGTGATATCGAGCGCCCTGCTCCTGGTCAGCTACATCCTGCGCGACGTCGCCTATGGTGTCGCGGACCCACGCGTGAGGCGCAGCTAGATGGTCGCGACGGAGGCGGCCAAGCCGCGAGCGGTCGTCGGGCCCGTGGTTGCCGGTCGGAAGACGGGCGCCGGGCTGTGGTCGAATGCAGCCTACCGCCTGCGCCGTGACCGGGTGACGGTTGTCGCCGCGGTTGGGCTGGCCCTGTTCGTGGTCCTGGCGGCCTCTGCCGATCTGCTCGCGCAGAGCTTCTTCCGCTACGGATTCACACAGCAAGATCTGCTGAATACATACGCCAAACCCGACCTGCAGACGCCCGCCTTCTGGCTGGGGGGCGACGAGATCGGCCGCAGCCAAATCGTGCGCCTCCTGTTTGGGGCCCGCATCTCGCTGGCTGTGGGCTTCGGCGCCGCGTTCATCAACCTGACCATCGGCATCGCTCTCGGGCTGGCCGCCGGCTACTTTCGCGGCTGGTTCGACGATCTGGTGCAGTTCGTCATCAGCACTCTCAACTCGATCCCGACCATATTCCTCCTCCTCATCGTCGCCGTCCTGTTTAGCCCGGGGACGTGGACGCTGGTGGGCATCCTCGGCCTCCTTTCCTGGCAGAGCATCACCCTCTTCGTGCGCGGGCAGACGCTCTCGCTCCGGGAGCGCGACTTCGTCTCCGCCGGCCGCGTGATCGGGGCCTCACACCGGCGGCTCATGTTTCAACACATCCTTCCCAACGTGCTGCCGCTCGTCTTCATCCTGTCGGCGATCGACGTGGGCGGGCTCATTCTGGTCGAGTCAGCCCTGTCGTTCCTCGGCCTGGGCGTACATCCGCCCACGCCCTCGTGGGGCAACATGCTGACGAATGCCGCCCAGCACCTCTCGCGCGGGCCCTGGCTCGTCTACGGACCCGGGCTTGCGATTTTCTCGACCGTGCTGTGCCTCTACCTGATCGGCGACGGACTCCGCGACGCGCTGGATCCCCGCCTGAAGCAAGACTGATCGAGAAAACTCCACACCGGAACCAGGAGCCAGGAGCCGGGAGCACCGGCCCCGGCTCCCCGCCCCGGCTCCCGGCTCCCCGGCTCCTGGCTCCTGGCTCCTGGCTCCTGGCTCCCGGGTTATAAGTCCGCCGATGCGGGCGGTACTTCAGCGCGTCAGCCGGGGCCGGGTGCTGGTTGACGGCCAGGAAGTTGGCGCCATTGGGCCAGGCTGGGCGATCCTCCTCGGGATCGGCCCGAGCGACGACGAGGCCACCGCGGCGGGGCTCGTCGACAAGATCATTGCGCTGCGCGCGTTTGGCGACGCCGCGGGCAAGATGAATCTCCCCGCGTCTGAGGTTGGAGCCGAGTTCCTCGTCGTCAGCCAGTTCACGTTGTACGCCGACCTGTCCCGGGGCCGTCGGCCTGGCTTCGCGGGGGCTGCCCCGCCGGCCGTCGCCGATCCGCTCGTCAGGCGCTTTTGCGACCTGCTTCGCCAGCGCGGCTTCCGAGTGGCGAGCGGTCGATTCGGCGCGATGATGGAGGTCGAGATCTGCAACGATGGTCCCGTGACCTTCGTCCTGTCGACGGACGGTTGGGAGTAGGCCAGTGGATTTGAGGGTAGGGGCACGGCATGCCGTGCGCCCTGCGAGACCCGGCCGGCAGGCGTCACTCGGAACGCGCTGCACCTATTGACAGCCGACCGGCCGCGGAGTAGGGTGGGTTAACGCGACGATGTCCACTGTGTCGACAGGCGCGTCGCAATAGATCGAGCACGTGAAGGAGCGACACGATGAGCCTGAAGCGGTTCCAGGCCTGGGATGGGCACAGCATGCCTAGTCAGGCCCGAGTGGCGCGGCCGGGTGGTTTACGCCATGACTTCGGGCACACGCACTTCTGGGAGCGCGCGGTGTCCCGGCGTCGGTTTGTCGGGACCGCCGCCGGCGCGACCGGCCTCGTCCTCAGCTCGGGGCTCTGGCTGCCGAGTCTGGTACATGCCCAGGCCGGGGCCGCCCCCAAGCCCATCCCCGGGAGCGATCCTGAGCTGCCCGCGCCTTTACACTTCTTTCTTCCGGGACTGGGCAAGGAGCCGTCGACCATAACCGACTTCGACGGCATGATCGGGATCGCCGAGGTGATGGGCACCGGGAAGGGCACCGACTCCCGGACCGGGACCACGACTGATCTGCTGTTCGATGTCGACGTGCGGTTCATGAAGGGCATCTACGTCGGAACGGATGGGCAGCGGCGCAACGGGACGTTCGGCTTCATCTGACTGGACCTCTTCAAAGGGTCAGTTGACCCCGAATTCGCCAACCAGACCAATGATTACAACCCCGGCATCGCCCCCAACGGGGTGTTTTGGACCGTGCCCGTCCCGGCGGACAACGCTCAGGTCGATCTCGACCGTGGGACGGCCTCCTACCAGCTCAGCAACTTCGCGCTCATGGACCACCACAACGTCCCCAACGTGCTGATGGGCGACAAGGTGCCGGCCGTTCCAGCAACTGTGTCCTTCGAGGTCCGCTGGGCCGGGGGTACCCGCCGAACGCCGGTCCGCGACGAGAAGGAGCAATTCACCGGCGAGTTCGCGGAGGCGACGGCGACCGCTGCGTGGTCATCACGCCAGGACGGTTTCTCGTTCACCTCGGATCCGGCGTCCACGTCCAAGAGCAGCTTCGCGGCCATTGGGCGTGAGCGCAACGGCGCCTTCTTCGCCGCGCCCGCCCCGCCCGTGGCGGCCCCGCCGGTTGCGGTGCCACCGATCGCTGCGCCAGCTCCGCAGCCCAGTCCAGTCCCAGTCGCGTCGCCAGCACCGGCCCCGGCCGCGCAGGTGCCACGGGCATTGCCGCGCACGGGCGGGGCGCTCGACCTGGCTGCCGCGGTCGCGCCAGTCGGCGCCACGCTCGCCCTGGCCGGGTGGCTCTGGCGGCGCCGCTCGGCCAAGCGGCGAGAGCCGCCCGACCAGACCTGACCCCCAGCCCCATCTCTTGTCATCAGCTCCCCCTTCCCTTTAGGGAAGGGGGCTGGGGGGTTAGGTTAAGCGATGAATCGCGCCCCTACGATTGCTGGGGTACAGTCAGGCGATGGCCGCTGGCACCAGCAGCTCCCCCTGGAGTGACCAGGCGCTGGTTTGGGTCATCCGAACGTCGACCAGACGCCCGGCCAGCGCCTCGGCCGAAGCGATGTGGACCAGCTTGTTGGTCCGCGTGCGCCCGTACCACTTGCCCTTGGATTCGCCCTCAACCAGCACCTCGACCGTTCGGCCGAGCAGCGGAGCGTTCTTGGACTCAGCGATCTGCTGCTGAAGCGCCTCTACGCCGTGCAGCCGCCGCTTCTTTTCCTCGATCGGCAGCTGGTCCGGGTAGATGGCCGCCGGCGTGCCAGGGCGGGGCGAATACGCGGCCACGTGGACCACGTCGAAGCGGATCTCGGCCAGCGCCTCGAGGGTGTTCTCGAACTGGGCCTCGGTCTCGCCGGGGAAGCCGACGATGATGTCGGTCGACAGCCCCAGCTCGGGCACGCGGTCTCGGATGCGAGCCACCAGGTCCTTGTAAAACGCGAGCGTGTAGCCGCGTCGCATCCGCAGCAGCACCTCGTCGTTGCCCGACTGGAGGGGCAGGTTGATGTCCTCGCAGACCTTCGGCAACGTGGCGACCGCTTCGATCAAGTCGCGGTGGAAGTCGCCCGGATACGAGGTCAGAAACCGGATCCGCTCGAGCCCGTCCACCTCGCCGTCGAGGCGGCGGAGTAGCTCGTCCAGACTGATTCGCGGCCGCAGGTCGCGACCGTAGCGCTCCACGATCTGGCTGAGCAGGACCACTTCCTTGGTGCCGCGGGAGACCAGCTCGCGGACCTCGCCCAGGATCTCCTCGGGCACGCGGGAGCGCTCCCTGCCGCGAGTGGAGGGCACGATGCAGAAGGTGCAGTTGCGGTTGCAGCCCTGGTGGATAGTGATCCCCTCGGAGACGCGGGGCGCCCGAGCCGCGTCCTCGGGCTCGATGCGATAGTACTGGTCGAGCTCGACCAGGTCGGCCAGCCTCTCTCGGACGGTCAGGTCCTGCCCTGGCGCCAGGAAGAAGTCGACGAACGGGTACTTGGCCTGCCAGTCGTCGACGTCTCCGACGCAACCGGCTACGGCGATTCGGGTGGACGGCTTCTGCTGCTTGACCTTGCGCAGCTCGCCGAGTTGGCCGCGGACCTTGTCCTCGGCATGCTGGCGGACCATGCACGAGTACAGGACGATCAGGTCGGCCGAGCGGCTGGTGCCCGTCTCCTCGAAGCCATGTCCCTCCAGCTCCTCGCTCAGCCGCCGAGCGTCGGCCGTGTTCATCTGGCAGCCGATGGTCCAGATGTGGAACTTGCCCATGAGGCCCCGACCCTCCAGGCGGTGAGTATAACAAGCACCAGAGCGAGCAGGTTGCGCCTGGTTGCCCGGCCCATCATACTGAAGTATGACAGCTGCAGGAGGCGCGAAGTGTCTGTCGTGGCCAGAGTGACGATCAGCCTGCGCCGCGAGACGCTCGAAGCTGTTGAGCGCGAGCGGCAAACGAAGGGCGAGAGCCGTAGCGAGTTCATCGTGCATGCTGTGGAAGACTTCCTTCGGCGCGAGCGCGACCGGTTGGCCGATGAGGAGTACATCCGCGCATACGAGCGATTCCCGGAGACGGAGGAGGAGATCGCCTGGGCCGAAGCTGGCCTGAAGTCCCTGGCGCGCGAGCCCTGGGAATGAGGCGCGGCGCAGTGTGGTGGGCCGAGATGGGGCGGCCGATGGGCAGGCGGCCGGTTGTGCTGCTCTCCCGAGGCGCGGCTTACAGGGCCAGGAATCAGGTTACCGTGGCGCCCCTGACAACCCGCGTTCGCGGCATTCGGTCGGAAGTAGGGCTCGGCCCGCAGGACGGATTGCCCCGACCCTGCGTGGCGAACCTCGACAACATCAACACCATCCGTGTCGGCCAGCTGCTTGAGCGGGTTTCGCAGCTCGGTGCGGACAAAATCCGCAGCATCGAAGACGCGATCCATTACGCGCTGGGACTGGCCCACTAGTCGCAATCGCTCGAGGCTGCCCGGTGGCGACTGAGCGGATCAGGCGGGTACCCTCCCGGCGTGCCGGCCCGACCGTTCGCCGAGGGTGAGGTTGTCCTGCTGCTAGATCGGGCCGGCAATCGGCGGTTGGTGCGCCTGAGGTCCGGCGCCCGCGTCCACAGCCACAAGGGCTACCTCGATCACGATCGGCTGATCGGCGAGGAGGACGGCGTCTTCTTGCGCAGCTCGACGGGCGCTCCGTTCGTCGCCGTGCGGCCACGGCTGTCCGACTACGTGCTGGAGATGCCGCGCAGCACTGCCATCGTCTACCCCAAAGACGTGGGCATCATCCTGGTCTGGGCCGATATCTACCCCGGCGCGACGGTCCTCGAGGCCGGGCTGGGGTCCGGGTCGCTCACCTTGGCGTTGCTCCGAGCGGTCGGACCGACCGGACGGGTCATCGCGTACGAGAACCGCGGCGAGGCGATCGGGCCAGCCCTGGAGAACATTCGTGGCTTCGGTGAGGCGCCGGCCAACCTCCTCATCCGCGAGAGTGACATCTACGAGGGCATCGTCGACGTGGACATCGATCGCCTGGTCCTGGACGTACCAGAGCCGTGGCTGGTGGTTCCCCACAGCCTGGCGGCGCTTCGTGCGGGCGGGATCGCCGCCTTCTACAGCCCGTCGATCATACAGGTCCAGCGGACTGTCGAGGCGCTGGCTGAAAGCGGTGGCTACGCCCAGACCGAGACGCTGGAGGTCATCTATCGGCCCTGGCAGATCAAGGGCCAGGCGGTCCGCCCGGTCCAACAGATGGTCAGCCACACCGGTTTCCTGACCTTCGCGCGCCGCGTGGCGACTCCCCCTCTCCCCCTTGAGGGAGAGGGGGCTAGAGGGTGAGGCTCAGAATTTGAGCGCGCCCTCCAGCATGCCCTTCGTGAACCACTTCTGCAGCGCGATGTACACGAGCATCGAGGGCAGGAACATGATCAGCGCGGCGGCGGTGGCGACGTTGAACGTGTAGTTGCCCGTCGCGGGCGTTGGCTCGAAGAATCGGATCCCAACCGACATCGGCATCGCGTTCGTCGTGCTGGTGAATGTAAACGAGAACAGGTACTCGCCCCAGATCGGCACGAACGCGAAGATGGCGACCACGATCGCGCCGCTTATCCCGAGCGGCAGCATGATGCGCCAGAAGAGCTGAACGGGCGAGCAGCCGTCGATCCGCGCGGCGTCCTCGAGCTCTTTCGGGATCGTGGTGAACACGCCGCGCATGATGAAGACGCTGACCGGCAGGTACCAGCCGGTGTACGGCAGGATCAGGCCGGCCCAGGTGTCGAGCAGGTCTAGAGTGCTCAGGATCGTGTACAGGGCCGGGACCGCGATCATGCTGGGCAGGAACATGGTCGCCACTACCAGCCAGAAGAGCAGCTCTCGACCAGGGAACCGAAGCCGCGCGAAGGCGTAGCCGGCCAGGCATGAGATCATGACCACCGCGCCCACGGACGCGCCGGTGATCCCGAAGCTGTTGCGATAGTAGATCGCCATCTGCGGCACGCGCGCGCTCATCTGGACGAAGTTGTCCAGGGTCAGGCTCCGCGGCAGGATCGGCATCGGGATGACGTACGTCTCGGCGACCGGGCGAAGCGCGATCGAGGTCAGCCAGAGGAACGGGGCGAGGCTCACCACGCAGGCCAGGGCCAGGAGGACGTGCTTGGTGACCGTCCTCGGGCGAGGACGGGGCCAGAGCCTACTTATCGGAAGCGGGCGGGCGAGTGCGACCATCGGTCACTCCACATGCGCCCGCATCGCACGCCAGGCGACGAAGGCGATTGCGGCCGAACATAGCCCCAGCATCAGAAACCAGGTGCTCGCGTAGCCGATGTTCCAGACGGTGTCGCGGAACGCGATGAAATACGCCTGCAGGCCGTAGGTCGTGGTGGCCCGAATCGGGCCGCCGTCGGTCATGATCAGCGGTTGGGTGACCACGCCAAGCGTCTGGAGCCGCAGCACCAGGACGATCATGAAGATCGGGCGTAGGAGGGGCAGAGTTACCCAGCGAAAGACGGCCCATTCGCCAGCCCCGTCCACCTTAGCCGCCTCGCCAAGCTCGCGCGGGATGTTGTTGAGCCCGACCAGGAACAGCATCATCGTCACGCCCATCAGGTGCCAGACCTCCATCAGGGCGATCGACGGCAGGGCCAGGCCCGGGTCGGTCAGCCAGCGCTGGGGACTACCGACTCCCGCGGAGGCCAGGAGCTGGTTCGCCAGGCCCCAGGTCGGGTCGTAGATCCATTTCCACATGTGATAGGTGATGCTGGCAGGCAGCACCACCGGCAGGTACAGCAGGACGCGGTAGACCGTCGAGATCCGGCGGCTCACCACGCGGTCGAGCAGGACGGCTGCGATCAGCGCGTACAGCGTGCTGGCCGGGACGTAGAGCAGTGTGTAGCGGACCGCCACCCCAAACGTTTCGAGCATTCGCTCGTCGGTCAGCCAGCGCTCGAAGTTGGCTAGCCCCGTGAAGCGCGGCGGCTCGCCGGTCAGGAACTGGTAACGCGAGAAGGCGAACTGGACGGCGAGCGCCAACGGGTACAGGACGAAGGCGGCGAATACGCCTATGAGTGGGGCGATGAACAGGTAGCCCATCGCCGCCTCCTGCCGCCGCGCCGCGACCTGTCCCGCGGCCGTACGCGCGAGTGGCCTGACCCGGGCTCCTACCGCGCCTGACGCATCCAACGGAGCGTCCTCAACCGAAGGATGGCATGCACCTCATCGTCCGTTTGTCATTCTGAGCGAAGCGAAGAATCCGCAGCCCGGCCGTAACAGATCGGATCCTTCGCTTCGTCACGATGACCGTGGGGACTCACGACGCCACCAGGGTGAGTCGCGCCGAGTCGCGCGGCGGCACGGGCGGCTACCCCTGAAACTCCTTGTACTGCTGCTTGATCCGCTGGGCGATGTTGGTCTGGGTATCCTTGGTACTCTGGTCCTGGAGGATCATCTTCTCGACTTCCTCCTTGAAGATCGGCTGCTCGAAACCCAGCCAGAAGGGGTTCATCGGGATCGGGCTGCCTGTCTCGAGCGTGCTGATCAGCGGTTTGGCCCAGCCCGGCATTTTCGGTAAGAACCGCTCGTTGATCGATTTGTATGGCAGCACCTTCCAGTTGGCATAGCTCTTCTCGACGGTGAGCTCGGAGAGCAGCGCCTCGTTCATGAAGCGCCCGGCCTCTTCCTTGTTGTTGGAATACTTGGGGATCACGATATCGGCGTTCCAGAAGAGCGTGCCTGACGTCTTCGCCTTCGGATTGGCCGTCATCGCCATGTCGTCTTCTGGCTGCTTGGCCTGGATCGCCCGCAGGAGCTGGGTCGGCCAGTAGGTCTCCATCGCTACGCCGCCAGCCTGGAATGCTTTGGAGCTGCCCAGGTCTTCGGCCGAGCTGGCCGGCATGTACGGGTACAGCTTCTTGACTAGCTCGAGCGCCTCCGGGACGGAGGCGTCATCCATGTTCCAGAGGCCCTCGGGCGTGTAGAAGTTCTGGGTCATGGCGGCCATGATCGGCAGGAAGAGGCGATGCGAGCGTGGCCAGTCTGCACCGTAAGCCGCGACCTTGTCTCCTAGCCTGGCCTTGATCTTGGCCGAGTAGTCCAGGACCTGGTCCCAGGTCTCGGGCGGCTGGTCGGTCCCAACGCTCTCTTTGAGCATCGACTTGCGGTAGATGAAGCCCACCACGTCGGCCCACCAGGGCATGGAGTACAGCTTCCCGTCCGTGTAGGTCGCGCCCTTGCGGACCGGCGGGTAAAGGTCGTCCAGGAGCGACTTGGGAACGTATGGCTCGATCGGATCGATCGCCTGGACGCGGGCCATCAAGGCTGGCTCGATCCAGGTGGTCGGCCCAGCGATGATATCGTAGGCGGAGCGGCGCTGCTGGGCCTCGGCCGACATCCGCTGCACGAAGGCCGGCGCGTCCCTGGTCAGGTCTACGCCGATGAGCTGGACCTCGACCTGCACGCCCGGGTGGCTGTCCATGTACTGCTTGACGATGTCGTCGAGCGGGATCCCCTCCGGGATGTAGGAGTAGGCTCCCACCACCAGCTTGCCGCCCGCCTTACCTTGCGCCGGGGCAGCCTGGGCGGCCGTTGGCTGGGCTGCCGGAGCGGCCGGCTTGGTCGGCTCAGCGGCCGGAGCCGGCTTCGACTCGGGCGGCTTGGCTGCCGGCGGAGCGGCCCCGCCGCCGCACGCCGCCAGGAGCGTCGACGCCGCGCTGGCGGCAACTAGCGCGATCGTGCGGCTGACGAAAAGGCGTCGAGACACGGGCTGGGCGAGCGGCGGAACAGGCATGGCGGCCCTCCTGTCGACGTTGACTTGCGGCGGCGCAGTTCGACGACAGCATACGATGGGGCCGCACCAGGAAGCTACCGCTCACCCCGATGCCCGAGCGCCAGTGTGACGCTCGCGCCGGCCGAGCGGCCATCAACGACGCCGTTGGCCTCGAGGCATCGCCAGCCGCAACGGCCGCGCCTCCCGCTCGTTTTTACTACCGGGCCGCGGACCTCCGGCGGCCCGGCCCCGTCGATGCCTCGTGGACATGGGGCCGCGATTGTGATCTCCTGGTGGGCCAACGCGCTGCTGGGTCGAGTGCTGACGGCCGCGGCGACCACGGCACTCGTGCTCGTCATCGGCTTGTGGCCAGCGGCACCCGCGGCCGCGATCTGTGCCATCGAGGCGGCCCCGGAGCTGGCCCAGTTTCAAGCGTCCTTTGGTCTCGGCTGTGCTGCCGCGCCACCCGCCTTGACGTGGTCGGCTGAGCAGTTCTTCGAGCGGGGCGTGATGCTCTGGCGCGAGGACTCGCGGGCCATATTCGTGCTCTCCACCGACGGCAGCTGGCAGGGATTCGACGACCGCTTCTACGAGGGCCAGGCCGATCGAGCCGGGCTTGCCGCCCCACAGCCGTGGCTGCGCGAGCCGATCCGTGGCTTTGGCCTGGTCTGGCGGGAGCGCCTTGGCGGGGCTCGAGCGGCGATTGGCTGGGCCACGAACGACGAGCAGGGCCTGGACGCCAGGACTCAGCCCTTCGACAATGGCCTGGTATTCCAGAACGCCGCCGGCCGGACCTTCGTGCTCGTTAAGGACCGCACCTGGCGACGACCCTAGGGCGCGGGCGTCTCGCCCGCAACGGGCTGCCGGGCGCTCACGGGGGTGGAAGCGGGCTCAGCTCCAGGCGCGCCTGGCTGCCGTCCGGCGACAGGATGACCAATTTCGGGTTCTTGCTGCCCCGCGGGAGCTGCCAGGCATAGAGCGAGTCCTGCTCGGCGCGCGGAGGGAACTCGGTCGGCAGGGCATTGAGCTCGGCGCTGGGCTGGAGCAGCACGCCGTTGTCCGCCTCGACGCGAAGATATTCGGTGCCGGGCTGGGGCACCTGCCTCTCGTTTCGCATGCGCACCTCGGCCGGCGCCGGGTTGGTGGCCCGGATCTTCAGCACGATGAACTCCTGGCCCGGGTTGGCCTGCTGGCCGGGGATGTCGAGCCGAAGCGTGCCGCCGCTGACGGACCACAGCAGCCCGCGGACTTCGTCGGTGCTGCGCAAGTACTCGAAGCTGCGTGGCGCGACCACCTGCTCGGGCCCGCTGAACGCGATGGCCACCTGCGTCTCGTCGCTGCCGCCGAGCGCCAGCTTCAGGGACTCGAGCGGCACGGGGCGCTCCAGCTCGAAGTAGGACCACCCCGCCATGGTCTGCTGGGGCTCGAACATCGGCTGCACGAACGGCCCTGGGCCTCCGCCCTGGGGCCGCTCCCATCCGGCTGTTGCAGCTCCAGGCGGAGCCTCAACTGGCCGCTTCACTCTGCAGCGGCCAGTAGTGCTCGTTGGCAATCGCCCGGTAAGCGTATTCCAGACAGGCCAGAATGTCTTCGCGCTCCAGCCAGGGGTAGCCCTCCAGCAGCGTCTCGATACACTCGCCCTGCGCCAACATGCCCAGGACGTGCTCGACCGCGAGCCGACGCCCTCGAATGATCGGCTTGCCACCGAGGCTCTCAGGGTTATAGGTGATGCGTTCGAGGAGTTTATCCTGGCTCATCGCCGACCTCCCGCCGTTCTGTAGCTGCGCGGGGCCTTCCACGCCCTAGAATCGTAACCCCTGGCCAGCCTGCGCTACACCCGTACGACCTGGCTGCGCGAGCGGACCGTCACCCTGCTGGGCCGCGACGGCGCCGGCGACTTCCGTCCGCACGGCGCCACGGGCACTACAATAAAGACGATGGCAAACGGGGGGACCCGTGCCCCGAGCGGGAGCGTGGCCATGGCGGTTGAGCGCAAGCTGATGACGGCGGAGGAGCTCCTGCGCTTGCCGGACGATGGCCTGGGCCACGAGCTGGTCCGGGGGGAGCTGCGGACGATGCCACCCACAAGTTGGGAGCATGGCGGAGCAACGAGTGTATTCGATGCCTCGCTCGGGCACTACGTGCGCACGCACCAACTCGGCCAGGTGGTGACTGGGGAGCCCGGCTTCCTGCTCACGACCAATCCCGACACGGTGCGGGCGCCGGACGTGGCGTTCGTGCGCCGTGAGCGGCTGCTGGCGGCTGGCCCGGTGCGCGGCTACTGGCCTGGCCCCCCGGATCTGGTCGTTGAGGTGATCTCCCCCCACGACCTCTATACCGAGGTCGACGAGAAGGTCGCCGAATGGCTAGAGCAGGGCGCCCGACTGGTCTTCGTCGTCAACCCGCGGCGCCGCGCCGTGGCGATCCACCGGCCGGGTCAGCCGGTTCGCATCCTGACCGGCGACGACGTGCTCGACGGGGAGGACGTGATCCCTGGCTGGACGCTCCCCATACGCGACCTGTTCAGCTCGGGCCAGCCATGACGGGCCTGGTAGACGGGCCCCCGAGCAGGTAATTGAGGACACCCTGACCGGCGGCCCCCAAACGCGGCCAACGTCGGTCCCCTGGCACTCGAATCCAGGAGGAGGCTCAAACCGGCCGCTTCTACTCGGCGGCGGGCAGTAGTACTCGTTGGCGATCGCGCGGTAGGCGTATTCGCGTGCAATCGCAGATGTCCTTGATCACGCTCGTGCACCCGGCAGGAGGAATCTATTGAAGATTCTCGAACTCCGAATCGATGAGTGGCGGAACTTCAGAGACGTCCGACTGACCGTTCCGCCTGACGCATCGCTTGTTTGCTTGATTGGAGAGAATGGCACCGGGAAGAGCAATATTCTGGAACTCCTCGCTGCAGCAGCCCATAGGCTCGGGATATCGAGCGGGGTGGACATTCCACGTGGTGATCCCTTCCAAGAACTCCACGCATTTACCGTCGTCCTGCAACTGACGGAGAGCGAGGCCGCCCTAGTAAGTCCAGAACTGTGGACCCAGCATGTCGGGCCGGCTGGTGAGTGGGACCGAACAGTCCGTCTGGAAAGCCGGCGAGGGGCGGACGGCGACCCGGTTCAGCAAGTCACAGCGGCCGGAGCAGCGGATCCACAGCCAACTCGAAGTTTCGCTGAGCAGGTAGTCCAACAACTCAGGCAGCGAGAGGAGACGCAGCATCTCTACCTTGACGCCGACCGAGCATACCCGCCTCTCCAGATTCAACCGTATCAATATGCGGAAGCACTCAGCCAGCCCTACGAGTCAATTGAACTCACGAAGCAGTGGGCCTTTCGGCCGACGCGTGCGATGTACGAGGAGTGGATCAAGTACTTCCTAGGGCGGGAAGTGAGTCATGACACTGAGTATGTCCAGCAGATCAGACGAGCGCGCGAGACGGGTGGTCCCCAGCCACAATTCGAAGATCCATTCTCCTCTTACCGCGATGCGGTGCTCCAAGTCCTTCCACACGTGAGGTTTGTGGGCGCAGATACCACCAATCGCACGATCCTCTTCGATACGGCCGGCTCGCAACTGTCTTTCCCCAAACTGAGCGGCGGCGAACGGGAGATCGCCTTTCTGATCGGACAGATCGAACGGTTTCAGCTGCGTCGCGGGCTCCTGCTCTTGGACGAGCCGGAGTTGCACTTAAATCCCGACCTGCTCCGGACATGGGTTGCCTGGCTCAGAGATAGCGTGCAGGAAGGACAAGTCTGGCTGGCGACGCATTCACTCGAGGCCGTTGAAGTGGCAGGACCAAGTTCAACCTTCGTTATGGAGCGCGCTGGCGACAGCCGCACGGTTCAACGTGTATCGCCGCTGGGGAGCCGCCCGGTGATCTCGGCTCTCTCCGCGGCTGTGGGCGCCCCCGCATTCTCCATCTCGCGCTTGCGCTTCGTCTATGTCGAGGGCGAGCGGCAGACAAGGGAGCGGGAGCGGTTCTACCAAATTTGTGGCGAGCCAACCGTGAACCGGTTTTTGGAGGCTGGCGGCTGCACCGAAGTCATCAGAAAACTTGCAACTGTCCGAGCACTCGCTCAGGAGACCGAGGAACAAGTACGAGTTGGCGGTGTGATCGACCGAGATTTCCGGACGCCACCGCAGATGGCTGAGTTGCAGACGCAGGCCTCAGTGCACGTGTTAGGCTGTCACGAAATCGAAAACCTTTATCTCTATCCGGATGCAATCGGGGAGTTGCTACGCCGGGCCGGTCGCAGTCCAGACGAGACACAGGGGATCTTGCAAACCGTATCTGATCGGTTCGCCGGACTGTGGATCGTCCAGCGAACGGCCATGCGACATCCTGACTTTCCAGAGCCGACACCTTTGGTTCGCGAACTGGCAGGCGGCCTGAAGTGGGATACGGTCGCGGACGACAAGGAGCGGGCGGTGCGAGACATTGTCTCGCGGTACGGCCCGCTCGAAGCCGGGGTAGAATCGAAACTCATCAACTCGTTGCTCCGGTCAGCCGATGTGTATGAGAAGCTGAGGGAGTCGCCGGACCTCTGGAAGACGTGCCTGGGCAAACAAGTCCTCAATTCCATACCACGCGCACTCGGTCTAAACAGCGCGGATTCTCTAGAGCGGCACGTCTTTCAGCTCTGGACTGACAAGGCCGTAGCCCTCCCGGCGGAGGCACTGGAACTCCTCGCATACCTGCACCGTATCTAATCCGTTTAGGGGTCCCGGGGTGGAGACTGTCCGGAAGCGTCAACCATGGGACAATCGCCGGGCCATGATGCCAGTCATCGCCACTAAGACGAGCACCTCGCCAGGCTCGGAGAGTCGCTCATGTAACTCCTTCCGATCCGATTGGCTCAGCTCGAACTGCTGAGCCAACTGCTCCCGCAGCTCTGACACACGATGGATCAGCCCATCAGCCAGTACCAGAACCTTGGTCCCCCAGGCTGCCGCCGGTAGGCGTCGGCAGCTTGTCAATAGCGAGGCCGGCGCTGCCGCGGCCACCGCATCACCCGTCCCCCTCGAAAATCGCCACCGTTACATCCTTGCCGCCGAGCGGCGGGTCCGGGCACACGCTCAGGGCCAGCCGCAAATCGCGCTCAGCGCGGAGGTCGACGCAGCTGCCCGCCGCCGGACGCTTGGTCGTGTGCTCCAGCTTGCCCGTGACGCTGTCGATCTCCATGTGCTGGTTCAGGTTGAACGGACTCGGGACATCCTCTGGGGCGATGCCGTACGGCGCGCTAATACGCCGGACAGGTTCTCCCGGCAGCCGTGGTCCGGCGGCTCCCAGTCGCGCTTGTAGTAGTCGCGGATCTTGCCCTCGCGGCGGGCCAGCTGGAACCGCGAGGCGCTGCAGGTCCCCTTCTGGAGGTCGTGATGGCCGCCCCTCCAGCCGTCATGGACGATCGTCATCAGGTGCTGGTTTGACAAATGGGCGGTGGCGGCCGGTCTCACCAGCGGGCATGGAGGCGTACGCACCGGCTTGGTCCCCGACTGGAGAACGCCTTGCCTTCCAGTCTGAGCGGGAAATCATGACAGTTAGGGGTGATGGCACGGACCTGAAGTTCGTCGTCTTAAGCCCCCCTGGAAGCCGGCGGCACGCCCCGGCGTGGTCTCCCGATAGTCAGTGGCTCGCCTGCGTAGGGAAAGACGGTCCGTACGGCAGTGGTCACGGAGATGTCTATGCGGTGCCGGCGACCTGGGCCAGCGTCAACTCACAACGGATGGCTTGACGTACGATTGGCGGACTGACCTGGCTGCCATAGGCGGCTTGACACGGATGGTTACTGACTCGAAGGTCGGACTTCAAGAACCCTGTCTGATTCTCATGGCCGATGACACGCTCGCCAACCGAGAGTGACCGAAAATCGGTCGGCTCGTCTGCCTACCGCGCCTGTTGTCCGGCGCAATGATCGCCCCTTAGGAGCGGCGCGCCGCCGGCGTCGAGCCCCTCCATTCCGCCGAATGGCTCGCCGCTGCGATCAGAGCTCCAGGCGCCGCGAGAAGTACACGTCCCGAACGCTTGAGAGCGGCCAGCTGTACGGGCCCTGGCCGTTGCGGTCAGGAACGAACACGACCCGGTTCAGGTCCTTCGGCTTCCGGTCCAGCAGCGCGTCCTCGAGCCAATCGGCCACCAGCCCATCGGCCAGCAGGCCGCCAAAGTTGCGGCTCGGGCGCGGCACGTGGAACTCGTTCTCCA
>DASPXK010000181.1:0-5572 GCA_035637315.1 Chloroflexota bacterium | reverse complement strand
GGCACTCGAGTCGGATCGATCAGGCCGCTAAGAACTTCCAGGCCAAGTACGGCATCCGCGTCAAGGGCACCAAGATGAATGATGCCGAGCAGAGCGAGCGGATTCTACGTGAGGCGGACGCCAAGAACGTTCAGGTCGACGTGCTCGGCTACGAGGATGGTCCGCTCCTCGAGAGCAAATTGATCCCGGAAGGCTACATGGTGAGCTGGCTGCCGCCGGACCTGGCCGACGTCATCCCACCCAACAGCCGCAACCCGCTCATCTACCAGTGGCAGCCGCGCATGTTCGGTTACAACACCGAGGTCTACGGCAGCACGTGCCCGGTCAACAACGTCTGGCAGTTGACCGACCCGAAGTGGCGCAGCAAGGTCATCATCCGAGACCCACTGGTAACGAGCTCGCAGCTCGGGTTCTTCTCGGCGATCGTCTCGCAGCCGAAGATGATGGAGCAGGCCTACCAGGACTGGGCCGGCAAGCCGCTAGATGTCAAAGAAGAGAACGCCGGCTGGGAGTACCTCAAGCGCCTGTTCCAGAATGACGTGATCGTGATGAACGCCGACGGCGACGTGGGCGACGCGGTTGGCGCCGCCGGCCAGAAGGAGCCGCCGATCGGGCTCTACACCCTTACCAAGCATCGCGACATCAAAGAGAAGAACCTGAAGATCGCCACCTGTCGCGACATGAAGCCGTTCATGGGCTACGCGCTGCCAACCTACGCGGTGATCGCCAAGGATGCTCCACACCCCAACGCCGCCCGGCTCTGGATTCACTACGTCCTCACGCCCGAGGGTGTATCGCCCTGGACGGTGGACGACATGGGCGGCTTCTCGTCGAACCCGAACGCGGCCGTCCACCCGGACAACGAGGGTACCTGGGCCGAGTGGGAGAAACACCTGTTGTCCTTCGACAACAAGACATCCCTTGCGCTGCGGCAACGTCTGCTGGACTTCTGGCTTCAGAACAGTAAGCGGTAGGGAGATTCGCCTCACCCTACCCCCTCTCCCTCGCGTGGGAGAGGGGAAGAACATGAGCACAGTCGCGCACGCGCAGCCCGCCCCTGACCTTCGCACGACGCTGCTGCGCGCCTGGCACCGACTGGGGTATCTGCGTTACGAGCCGACGGCCGCGGTCGCGGGCCTGCTGGTAGTCGTCCTGAGCTACCTGGTCCTCGCGCCGATCGGCGCGATGGTCCTCGATACTGTCCGGGTCCAGTTCCGCGACAGCGCGACAGCTGGCCTCCGAGCCGGCGCGTTGACGACTTACTACCTGGACCGTGCGCTGCTGTCCGGCGTTAGCGGCACGCTGCTGTGGGGCCCGCTGGTCCAGACCTTGATCGTCGCGGTCGCGGTCGCGGCCATCTCGCTCGTCCTGGGCTCGCTGCTGGCCTGGCTCGTGGTTAGGACCGACCTGCCCGGCCGCCGCTGGCTGGCGCCGGCCTTGATCATCCCCTATATCCTGCCATCCTGGACATTCGCCGTCGCCTGGCTGTCGCTCTTCAAGAACCGCCGATTGGCCGGACTGCCCGGCTTCGCCGAGTCGCTTGGATTCTCGCCCCCCGACTGGCTCGCCTACGGCGCCCTGCCCATCATTATCTGCGAGGCGCTCCACAGCTTCCCGTTTGCCTTCCTGCTGTTTGGCAGCGCACTCCGCTCACTCGACGGCCAGCTCGAGGAGTCGGGCCAGATCCTGGGCGCCTCCCGCCCAGTCATCCTCCGCCGAATCGTCCTGCCGCTCCTGTTGCCAGCTCTGATGTCGGCGGTGCTTTTGACTTTCTCACGCACGGTCGGCTCGTTCGGCACGCCATACATCCTCGGCTCGCCAGTTCGCTACACGCTGCTGCCAACGTCGCTCTACGGCAACTTCAAGGCCGGCAGCCCGGGCGTCGCGGCGGTGCTGGCTGTGGTCATGATCGTGCTCGGCGTCAGCCTGGTAGCGCTCGACATCTACTTCCTTCGCGAACATCGTCGATTCGTCACCCTGGGCGGCAAGGGCGGCACACGTCGGACAATTCGGCTGGGCGCTTGGCGGCCCGTGTTCGCTGCCCTGGCGACCCTGGCGTTCGTGGTTGCGACGGTGGTTCCGCTGGGCACGCTGGCGCTCGCGACGCTGATGAAGCGGCCCGGCGTCTTCAGCCTGGACAACTTGACGGCAGAGTTCTGGCTGGCCACAACCATACCCATTAACCCGGGCCAGTCCGGGCTGCTCAGGAACGCTGCCGTCCTCGACGCAGCCTGGAACAGCATGCGGATCGCTGGCTCGGCCGCGCTGGCCTGCGGGCTGATCGGGATGTTCGTCGGCTACAGCGTCGTCAGGCTCCCCAACTCTCGGATCTCTCACTTCCTGCGCCACGTGTCGTTCCTACCATACCTGGTCCCGAGTATCGGCTTCGCGGCCGCCTACCTGTCGCTCTTCGCCCTGCAGCGAGGACCAATTCCGGCCCTATACGGCAGCATGCTGCTCGTGGTAATCGTCATGGGCGTCAAGTATCTGCCCTACGCCTCACGGGCCGGCATCTCGGCGATGATGCAGCTTGGCAACGAGCCGGAGGAGGCCGCCATGATTTGTGGCGCCCCCTGGCACAAACGCTTGGCCCGTATCGTCATCCCAATTCAGAAGAGCGCCCTGATGCTCGGCATCCTGTTACCGTTCATCTCAGGCATGAAGGAGCTGAGCCTGGTGGTCATGCTGGCCACACCCGGCACCGAGCTGCTGACGACGCAGGTTCTGCGGTATACCGACTACGGCTACAGCCAGCTCTCCAACGCCGTCGTGCTGGTGATCGTGGCGCTCATCTTCGCGCTGACGTTCATGGTCCAGCGCCTGACGGGCAGTGGCTTGGCGGCCGAAGTGGAGGGCTAGGGCGGGTGCCCCAGATCCAGCTCGAACGAGTGAGCAAGCGCTTCGGCCAGTCCGTGCTGGCCGTCGACGATCTCAGCCTGGTCTTTCCCAGTGGCCACTTCGTGTGCCTGCTGGGGCCCTCTGGCTGCGGCAAGAGCACGACCCTGCGCATGGTAGCCGGGCTGGAGCTGCCGACCAGTGGCGAGATTCGCATGGACGGGCGAGTGCTCAGCAGCGGAAGCAGCGGGCGGTTCGTCCCGCCCGAGAAGCGGGGCATGGGGCTGGTCTTCCAGAGCTACGCGCTCTGGCCTCACATGACCGTGGCCCAGAATATCAGCTTCGGGCTGGAGATGCGGGGCTGGAAGCCCGACCAGCGCCGCCAGCGCGTCCGGGAACTGCAGGAGCTGCTGCGCATCGGCGGCCTGGAAGAGCGCTACCCGCTCCAGCTCAGCGGTGGCCAGCAGCAGCGGGTCGCGCTGGCGAGGATGCTGGCCGTCAACCCGGACGTGCTGCTGCTCGACGAGCCGCTCTCGAACCTGGACGCCAGGCTGCGGCTGGAGATGCGCGCCGAGCTGAAGCGGCTTCACGAGCAACTCGGCAACACGATCATCTTCGTCACCCACGACCAGCTCGAAGCAATGACCATAGCGACCGAGATCGCCGTCATGCACGAGGGCCGTCTGCAGCAGTTTGCGCCGCCGCTGGAGGTCTACCGGCAGCCGGCCAACCTCTTTGTTGCCGAGTTCGTCGGCAGCCCATCGATGAACCTGTTCTCGCTGGACGAAGCAGCGGATGCGAGCCTGGCGCGCTCGATGCTGGCCTCACTCGGCCTCGAGTCGGATCGGCATACGCGGGTCAAGACCATCGGCCTGCGGCCCGAGGCGATCCGAATCATGGTCGGCGAGACATACCAGCAGGATGTGGCCTGGTCTAGCCCGGCGACCGTCGAGACGATCCTGCCGACCGGCGCAGAGTGGATCGTGAGGCTCCAGGTCTGCGAAAGCGTTGCCTTCGCGCGAATGGTCGAGGAGCCGTGCTTCGGCTCCCAGGCCAGCGTCGCGATCGCGGTCGATCCGGCCGACGTCCACCTCTTCGATCTGGAAGGGGTCCGACTGGCCAGCGCGACGCCAGGAGCGGGAGCGAGGCTAGCGGGTTGAGCGATTTCAGGCGCCCGGCCGCGGTGCTGCTGGACTTCGGCGGCGTGCTCGTTCAGGGTCGGCCGCGCGAGAGCGCCTACCAGGAGGTGGCCGCCGAGATCGATGCTCTCCTGACCCGAGCCTGCGGCGAGTCGCCAGGCCTCGGCCAGGTCGAGGCCGACCTGCATGCCGCGATGCGGGCCTGGCGCGACTGGAAGAACGCGCAGTCCCGCCGTGCCCGACCGCGTGAGATCAATCACCGCGAGTTCTGGGAGGAGTTCGTGGCGGCCGACTGGCCGCTGGCGGCTAGAAGCGTGGTAGTCGCCCACGCCTCCGACCTCTGTCAGCGCGTCGACCTCGCGATGCAGGAGCGCACCCCGACAGACGGCGCCCTGGAGCTGCTGCAGAGGCTGGCCGCGCTCGGGATTCGGACCGGCTGCGTCAGCAACGCTCTGGCGGGGTCTGGCAGCCGGATCCTGATGCGCCAGTACGGCTTCGAGGCCCACCTGGGTGTCCAGATCTACTCCGATGAGGTCGGCGTCCGCAAACCTAATCCGGAGATCTTCGAGCTAGCTACCACCGCGCTCAACGTGTCGCCGGCTGAATGCTGGTACGTTGGGGACAAGCGCGATCGTGACGTGTTGGGGGCGCGGCGGGCGGGCATCGCGCGCGTGATCCTCATGCCATCCGGCGATTCGGACCAGGGCCCGCTGGTGACAGCCGACCCGGACCACGTCATCCAGAGTCCCCTGCAGCTCCTCGACCTGCTCTGCTCGGAGCGCTCGTGAGCGCCCCAGATGACGCCCTCCAGCTATGCTCTGGGCTGATGGAGATCGCGTCAAGCGCCGCCCGCCTGGCCGGCCGTTATGCGTTAGAGCACTTCAAGCGTGGGGTGGCATCCGAGCGTAAGGCCGGCTTCTACGACCCGGTCACCGAGTGCGACCGACAGGCCGAGCGGCTGATCGAGGAGCTCATCCTCGGCGCGCATCCTGATTCGACGATTGTGGGCGAGGAGGGCGGCCAGCGCGGAACGGGCGCGATCCACTGGTACGTCGACCCGATCGACAGGACCAACAACTTCATCGACCGGATCCCCTTCTTCTGCGTCTCGATCGGCGCGGCGAGCGGCGGCCGGCTCGTGGCGGGCGCGATCTACGAGCCGGTCCGCGACGAGCTGTGGGCGGCATCGCTCAATGGCGCGTCCCTGAACGGCGAGCCAATCACCTCGGCCGGACATTCGGTCGACTCGGGCTCCGTGCTGTTGACAGGCTTTCCCTACACGGGCGGCCGCGCCTCGCCAGCTGACTACGAATCGTTCCAGAAGCTGGTCGCGGCGTTCCGCGCCGTCCGCCGTCTCGGCTCGACGGCTCTCGAGCTGGCCTACGTCGCCTGCGGCCGTGGCGACGTGGCGTTCGAGACGAACGCTAATGCCTGGGACGTTGCCGCGGGCATGCTCCTGGTCGAGCAGGCCGGTGGGCGCTACCTCGCCGTCCGCTCGGACAACCAGGAGCCCTGGACTCGCCCCAGGTTCGTGGCGGCCTGCCCGCAGTTCGACCTCGAACGGTCCAGCCTGACCGCCACGCGCCTGGGCAGGACCT
>DASPXK010000180.1:0-5689 GCA_035637315.1 Chloroflexota bacterium | reverse complement strand
GGCCCGACGCGAGTCAACAGCTCGTTCTCTTCCTCACTCAGCATGCTCCCTCCCTGGCTGGTACTGAACCCTACGGTGCTGCTAGAAGAACCACTTACTCCGCTAGCGTTTAGCGCGGAATAATGGGCAGGACCACCTGAGTTGGCCGTGCCGCGTCATGGAAGACGTGCTGGGTGGCCACAACGCCCACCGACTCCGCGCCAAAGGCACCCCCGGTGTTGAGATTGCGGTCAAATTCGGGGAACGCGGCGCTCGCGGTCTCGACTCTGATCCGATGGCCGGCTCGGAAGAGGTTGCCGACCGGCCGCATCTCGATGGCGTATTCATAGGCCCGCCCGGCCTCGAGCAGTGTCGGCCGCGCTTGTGATTCACGATAGCGGGCCCGGATCATTCCCAGGCTGAGCGGGAGGGTGTACCCATCCGGGTGGACGTCGACCAGCTTGACGATCCAGTCGGTGTCGCGGCCGCTGGAGGCAGCCCACAAGCGGACCCGCACAGGCCCGGTGACCTCGACATCGGCCTCCAGCGGCGGGGTCGAGTACACCAGCACGTCCTGGCGGCGCTCGATCGGACGCTGGTCGACCGGTCCGCTCGGTCGCTCCATCACGCCCGGCACGCTCGGCGTGGGATCGGTCGGATCGTATCGGTACGTGTCAGCCGGCTCGTCGTCCGGCGGCTGGGGGCTCAGCGTTCCGTCCCCATCGAGCGTGTTGGCGCTCCCGCGGCTGCGCACGTAGTAGGGGACGTAGCGCGTGCGAGCCAGCGGCCACTCCTGCTCGTCCCGCCAGACGTTCTCGCCCAGGATGAACAGCCGTACGGGCGGCTCATCCAGCAAGCCATCGTCGATCCCCTTGAGCCAGTACTCGTACCAGCGCAGCACCAGCGCCCGTACGCTCACGGTTCCGGATGGCCCCCAGTAGTGCTCGCCGCAGCCCTCCGCAACCGGGATTCCGTGCGGCCAGGGCCCGATGACGAGCCGCTGGTTGCGCCGCGCCGTCTCCGTGCCGCCCCGATCGCGAATGCCGCAGTAGTTGTTGACGGTGCTCACGCAGAAGCGATCGAACCAGCCCACCAGGTGCAACGCGGGAACCTGGATCTTCTCGTAGTGGGCGGCCACGTTGCGGGTGAGCCAGTACCCGTCGTGATCAGGGTGCTCGAGCGGGCGGTAGTAGAAGGCGGCTATGTCACGCGGGTACGATGGCAGCTCGTCTAGGAGTGGCAGGCGCTGGTACCAGCGGCCGATATCCCGGATCACTTCAGCCACGCCCTGGCGGACGGCATTGTAGTCAGGCCGATCGCGGCCGATGCGGCGCTCGGGGTCTGCCGCGGTGGCCCGAAGGGACCACTGCAGCGTGTACAGCGACCAGCCGCCGCCCGGATCGTACACGCACCCACGCCCATAGCTCGACCACGTCTGCTTCGGCGCCATCGCCACCAGATGCGGAGGTTGGCTCACCGCGGCTTGGAGCTGCACGAACCCGCATGAAGACGAGCCGAACATGCCTACTTTGCCGTTGGACCAGGGCTGCGCGGCGCACCACTCCACCACGTCGTAGCTGTCTTCGACGTCGAAGACGAACGGGTCGAACTCGCCCTCGGAGGCGTACTGGCCGCGCATGTCGTTGACGACCACCACGTACCCCTCGCCGGCGGTCCGCTCAGGCTCGATCCACGCGCCCCAGCTATCCTTGTTGTACTGGGTTCGTCCCAGCAGCACGGGGCAGCGCCCTTCGGCCAGCGGGCGATAGACGTCGGATCGCAGGACGGTCCCGTCGCGCGTCACCATCGGGACATCCTTGTCCACCACGACGGTGAAGGCCTCTCTCAACGCGCTCTCCCAATGCGGCGGGTTGACGCTGGTTGCGGCTTGGCCGGCGGGCGCTGCTTCGCTGACCGACTGGTCTCGTTACGATATCAGCCGGCCGTGAGTATAATGTCAACCCACTGCTAGGACCAGCCGAGCGCTTCCCACCGTTGTCCGGAACCAGCGAGGTCGCCATCCAGCGAATCCTGTCCGAGGGCCGTTTGAGCCGACGGCAGCTCGTGAAACGCGTGCTCGCGCTCGTGGGTGGCGCCTACGTCTCAGCGGCCTGCGCTCCCGCTGCCGCGCCAGTGCCCACGCCGGCCAGCGCGCCGACGGTCGCGCCGAAGGCAACCGCCGCAGTCCAGGGCCAGCCCACGGCCGCGGCGGCTGTCGCCCCCACGTCCGCCCCCGCGGCTGCGAAGCCATCCGAGCCGAGTGAGTGGATCGTCGCGCTCAACGAGGAGGCCGTGTCCCTCGACCCCAACTTCGGCTCGACTACGAGCGCGGTGGGTGGCTTCATCTACCTCCACATCTACAGCACGCTGTACGACTTCGACCTGCTGCCCGATCGCAGCGGCTATAAGCAGAAGCCGATGCTGGCCGAGTCGTACAGGCTGCTCAACGACACAACGTGGGAATTCAAGCTCCGCAAGGGCGTCAAGTTCCACAACGGCGACGACTTCACCGCCGAGGACGTCAAATACACTCTCGAAGATTACATGGGCGAGAAGACCATTCGACCCTACGTCAGGACTTCCATCGACAAGGTCGAGATCGTCGATCCCGTGACTGTCAGGATCTTCACCAAGGGCATCCAAGCCGGGCTCATCGCCACGCTTCAACGGTCTCCGATCCTGCCCATGAAGTTCCGCTCGCAGGTCGGGCCGGAGGTCTTCAACCAGAAGCCGATCGGCAACGGGCCGTACAAGGTGGTGGAGTGGGTCAAGGGCCAGCATCTGCTGTTGGAGGCCGACCCGACCTACTCTGAGGGCACGGTCTTCCCGCAGCGACTCGTGTTGCGCGTGATTCCGGATCCCACTACCCGTGCCGCCGAGTTGAAAACTGGCGGCGTGCAGGTCATTGCTCAGCCGGCGGCCGCCCAACTCAGAGAGCTCGAGACGAGTCCCGACACGGACCTCCTGGTCAGCAGCAAGCTTGGCCTCGGCGGTTTGGCGCAGCACTATCTGGTCAACACTGCGAAAAAGCCGTTCGACGATGTGCGCGTGCGGCAGGCGGCGAACTATGCCGTCGACCGCGAGGGGATCTTGAAGAATGTCGTCGAAGGGCGCGGTGAGCTGTTGCGCGGTCCGTTCTCGTCGGGCTGGTCGGGGTTCGATCCAAACCTGTCGCCCTATCCGTATGATCCGGCCAGGGCGAAGCAGCTCCTGGCCGAAGCTGGTTTCCCGAGCGGTCTTGAGACGGAGCTGAGCACCACCAACGGCGTCTGGCTCAAGGACAACCTGGTCGCCGAGGCGCTGGCGAGCCAGCTCGCGGAGGTGGGGATCAGGGCCCGCCTGATCACCAAGGAGGCCGGCAAACTGCTCGCCGACCGGCTGGCCGGCTCCTTCGACGGGATCACACTCTCCCCCTGGGGCGCGGGTCCGGACCCAGATCCTATGATCAGCACCCACCTCTACAAAACGAAACTGCACGCGCCCGACGAAGCTCTCAACAGCCTGATCGAGAAGGCTCGCGCGGCGCTCGACCCTGCGGAGCGGTTGAGGGCGTTCATGGAGTTCGGTCGCTACGTGCACGACCAGGCGTACCTGCTCGAGGTGCACAGCGTGGACAGCTTCTGGGCCGCGCGCAAGACCATCCGCTGGGATCCGCGTGAGTCCGGACGGGCTGGCACGTTGCTGTTCCGCCTCTCGCCGCGCCCCTGAGCCTCTCGACCCGCGGAGGGAGGCCGGCCCCGCCCGAGCGCCACGGCCCCCCAACGTGCAGCGTGGCTGCGATGCCACCTGACGCCGCGCGCGCCTGGCAGCGTATGTCTCTGCTGGCCTACGGGGCGAACATCTCGCCGAGGACCGCCAGCACCTGGTCGGAGGGTCGGGTCTTCTGGATCTCGCGACCCTCGGTTGGGTCGAGACGGACCAGATACACCTCGAAGCGGGAGACTACCACTCCCAGTCCGTGGCGTCCCACGCGGTTGGGCCGCGCGACTCGCGGTCGAGCAGCTCGTCGTCGCCCCGCTCCCCCATCTGCCGGAAGGCCTCGTCCCACCCGGCCCGCGCGTGGTGGACTGGACGGATCACGAGCCGGCCGTTCTCGACCTCGAGCTCGACCGTCCTCCCGAGACCGCAGTCCTCGAGCAGGGCCTTCGGGATCCGGACGCCTCGCGAGTTACCGATCCGCACGATGTTTGTCCTCACGCGCATCCCTCCCTCGTTCAATTGTAGCTACAACGTAATTACCTACGGCGGACCACCGCGGTCAAGAAGATGCGGGCCGCGGGCGCGAGCTGGGGTCTGCCCCCGCCTAGCCTGAATTATTCATCGGCCGACGAAGCCACCGCTGCGCGCGGGCGTCTCGCCCGTTTCACGGGAGCGGCGCCCCAGGACCGCACCTGGAGCCGTCAATAATTCAGGCTAGCCCGGAGCTCAGAGCTTCAGGCGAGGGTCGAGCGCGTCGCGCAGCCCGTCTCCGAACGGGTTCGTGCCCAGCACCGCGATCATGATGGCCAGGCCCGGGAAGATGCCCAGCCACCACGCCGTGGACAGGCATTCTCGGCCCTGGCTGAGCATCGCCCCCCAGCTTGGTATCGGTGGCTGCACTCCCACGCCGAGGAAGCCCCTGAGGACCTGACGCGACGCTGGCCGCCCCTCCAGAACCTAGAGTCTAGGAAGCCGTTCGCCACCAAACGCACGGGGTGCGCCCTTGGACGACCAGGCGGGCATTTCCTTATCTGGCGCTCCCGCCGGGCCTAGCTCTTGTTCTGCCGCCCACCTAGCGTACGGCGCACATCCAAGTCGCGCGCGCTGTGTCTGGTTCCAAGTATCATGACGGCCCGGCCGCATTGACACAGGGCAGTCGGCCAGGTTCAGGAGGTGGGTGATGACTGGGAGCGCGAACGGAGCGGACCGGATGGAGCAGGGGGATTCAGGGCGCGCCTCTGCGCCAACGATCGAAGGCCTCGTGGCCCGCCTGGAGGCCATGGCGGCGCAGCTGGAGGAGCAGCGGGCCGAGATCGGGCGCCTGCAGGCCGAGCGGCCGGCGCCAGCGGCCGTGGCGGCCCCCCCGGGCGCGAAGCGGACCCCGGGCGCGGGGCGGACGACCGACCGCCGCGGGCTGCTGCGGGGCCTGCTCGCGGCCGGCGCGGCCACCGTCGCCCTGGGCGCGAGTGGGGCCAGGACAGCACACGCCGCCGCGCGAGGCACGCTCGTCGGCGGCTCGACCGTCAACTACGGGCTCGTCGCTACGTTCGGGGTCGGTGATGACCCCTTGCCCTTTCTCCCCCCGCTCGGGTCGACTTCCCATGGCGTGATCGGGACGGAGAGTAACATCGCCCGTTCGCCTGCGTTCTCCAGCGGCGTGTTGGGCTGTTCCGATGATTTTGTCGGGGTGCAGGGCCTGAGCAACTCCAACTACGGGGTCTACGGCCAGACCGCCGGGGGCCCGGGCCTCGGGGTGGGCCTGAGCGCCGTCCTTGGGAGTTCGCGTGACGCCACGGGCGTGGGCGGCGCGTCGACCAACAACAGCGGCGTCTTCGGGGTCTCCCACGGCTTTGGGCCAGGTCTTAGCAATCTTGCGGGCACTGGGGGCACCTCGGACAACAACATCGGCGTGCTGGGTACCTCGACGAGCAACCTCGGCGTCCTGGGCGAGTCGACCAAGAGCATCGGTGTCCTCGGAGCGGCGAGCGCGGCGAACAACGGCAGCCCGGGC
>DASPXK010000179.1:0-9465 GCA_035637315.1 Chloroflexota bacterium | reverse complement strand
TCAAAAGCAGTCCATGCTGAGGTACGGGCCCTCCCGAGTAGCTGCGTACAGCCAGCCGGTGTTCATGCTGCCCTCGAGCGTGGAGTGGGCGAGCGCCAGGATCTCGGCGGACGGCCCAGCGTCCATTTTCTGCCAGCGCGCGCCGCCGTCCTCCGTACGGAACACGCCCTCTCCCTTCATCCAGGCGAAGAGGGTGTCGGGCCGGAATGAGTGAACCGCGAAGGCCGCCACCTCCAGACTTGGCAGTCCGGCGCTCACGTGGCGCCAGGTTTGGCCGCGATCATCCGAGCGGACGATTCCGGCCCCGAGCCCGGCGGCGAACAGACTTGACGGCGCCGCGGTGCTCGTAGCGACCTGGCTGATCTTGTCCGCGGGCGCCGTCGCGAACAAGGCCAGTGGCTTCCAGCCTTGACCCGGGTCTGCGCTGCGGAAGAGGCCGCCGCTGGCCTTGAGCAGGCTCCCATCTGCCGCGTCGACAGCCAGACTCGACACTCGCCTACTCTGCACCCCGATGCTATTGCCAGGCGCTCCGGAGGGCTCGGCCTGGCAGCCCGTCACGAGCAAGGCCAGCGCGAGCGCTGACGCGGCCACGCGCTTTGCGCGCCTGGCTGCGACCCCGTAGCCGGACCGTTGGTGGACCACCTGAATCCTTGGCATTATGCTGCGCGTCTGGTACTATCGTCAATAGTAGGCCTGGCACGACGCTTGCAGCTGCCAGGAAACGTGGGCGAGCCGACCGGGGAGGTTGGAGGATCGTTGAGCGCCACAGCCCGCGCCGTGGCTATCGGAGCCGTCGTAGCGCTCGTCCTCATCATAGCGCTGGCGGGGCTGTTCATCGTGACGATGATGGGCTCGGCAGGCATGATGGGCTCGGGCGGCATGATGGGCACGGGTGGCATGATGGGGTCCAGTGGGATGGGCGGCATGTTGGGGTCGATGTCCGGTCTGGCATTGCTGGCGGGCCTCTCCGGGCTCCTCGTGGCTATCGGCCTCGTGTTGCTGCTCCTGTGGGGCCTTCGCCAGCTTGGCGGCGACAGCGGGCGAGGAGAGCGGCCGCTGGAGACGCTGCAGCGGCGTTACGCGCGGGGTGAGATCGGGCCCGAGGAGTACGAGCGGGTCCGCTCAGACCTGTTGCGCGACGGCGGCCGTCGGTGAGGGAGCGCGGCTTGCTGCTCGCTGGCGTGGCGGCGCTCGGAGCCGGGCTCATCGGGCTGGCGCTAGCCTCGCTTGGTGCATGGCTACCCATTCACCTGGACATGATTCTGCCCGCGCCGAAGGTCGCGCCGCCCTGGGAAGGGTTGGCCAGCGGCCAGGTCAGAGAGCTCCAGCTCACCGTCGGCCGCGCCCGCTGGGAGTTGGGGCCGGGCAAGCAGTTCGAGGCGTACGCGTTCAACGGGCGCGTGCCGGGGCCGGAGCTTCGCGCCGCCGAAGGCGACACGGTCCGAGTGACGGTTACAAACCAGCTCGAGGAGCCGACAACCATTCACTGGCACGGTGTCGAGGTGCCCGTTGGAATGGACGGCGTGCCCAGGCTGTCGCAGGAGCCGATCCCGCCGGGTGGCAGCTTCACCTATGAGTTCGTGGCGACGCCGGCCGGGACGCGCTGGTATCACGCCCACTTCGACGAGATGACCCAGCAGGGCGGTGGGCTGGTCGGGGCGCTGATCATCGAGCCGCGCGAAGCGACGAGCCCCGCCCCCGACCGGGAGTACACCCTGGTGACCGGCGAGTGGGCGACGGGGGGCGGAGCGTCCAGCCAGTCGCCCCCGCAGACCCGGTCCACGGGTGGGATGATGGGCCGAGATGGGATGGGCGACATGATGGGCCAGGGCTCAGGCCGAACACTTTTCGACACGTTTGGAGTCAACGGCAAGGCGTACCCGTACGCGGTGCCGCTGAGCGTGCGGGAGGGGGAACGGGTGCGGCTCCGCCTGATCAATGCCGGCGCGACCCAGACCCAGGCCTTCGCGCTGGCTGGCCATCAGCTCACTGTGACCCACTCGGACGGAAACCAGCTCGCCAGGCCGGTCGAGGCCGAGGCGGTGCTGCTCGGGGTTGGCGAACGGGCCGACGTCGAGTTCCTTGCCAACCGCCCTGGCCGCTGGCAGCTGCGTGGGGTGATGCCCGGCCAGGCCGAGCGCGGACTGGCCGTAGACGTGGTGTACGAGGGCCACGAAGCCGAGCCCGCCCAGGCCTTCGCCCCCGGGACCACCTTTAGGCCAGCGCGCTACGCCGACCTGGCCGGCCCGGACCATCCGTCGGGCCCGAATCGGACGTACGAGCTGACGTTGTCCGGCGGGATGATGGATCCGGACGTCTGGACGATCAACGGCAAGAGCTACCCGTACACCGACCACCTGGACATACGGCCCGGCGAGCGGGTGCGCCTCAAGCTGTTCAACATGAGCATGGAGGACCACCCGATGCACCTGCACGGCCACACCTTCCAGATCGTGGCGATAAACGGCCGTCCCGTCGACGGGCCGCTGAAGGACACGATCACGGTCCGGCACATGGAGCAGTACGAGATCGAGTTCGTGGCCAACAATCCGGGTGCCTGGCTGTTCCATTGCCACAACCTGGTTCACATGGCTGGCGGGCTAATGGCCGAGCTGCATTACCGCTAGCGGCGGGTGCGAGGACCTCGCGGGTGGGCGGCCAGGCGACGATTCCCCGGAGGCTGAACCCGGTGGCGCAGGCCGCGACCCGGTGCGCGGTCCTGCTCGCTCTCGTCGTCCTTGCCGACGCCGTGACGACGGGCGTGGTGCACGCGCACGCGGCCTTCGTCTCCTCCCAGCCGGAGCCGGGCCAGCGGCTCCCAAATGCGCCGGGCGTCGTGGTGCTGCGGTTCACCGAGCCGATCAACGTCAAGCTCTCGCGCACCACCGTGACCGGCCCGAACGGGCAGCACTTCGAAGGCAGCTCCACCGGCCAGCAGGAGATCCAGGTCCGCCTGGCTTCCAACGCACCGGGCGTCTATGACGTGGCCTGGACCACGGTAAGCACCGTGGACGGCCACACGCTCCAGGGGTCCTTTCGATTCGGGGTCAGGGTCGCTCCGGGCGAGGGGGCCGAGGGCGGCACGGCCATCACACCCCAGCGGTCGGATCTCCTCATCGCCATCGCTCGCACGCTCGAGTACGCCGCGCTGCTGACGGCGGTCGGAATGCTCCTCCTGCGGCGCCTGGCGCGCCGCGAGCCGGCGCTGGCCTGGGTGCGCCCGCGGCTCAATCTGGCGCTCATGGTCGCCTTCCTGAGCGGGACCGGCGTGGTCCTGGGCGAGGCGTTCTCGGCGGCTCCGTCGCCGTCGTCGGCCGCTCTCGGAGCCTACCTGGCCACGGGCCCCGCGGGCGCCGCGCGGCTGGCCCGTCTGGCGGCGGAAGGCGTTGCGGTATCCCTTTCGACCTACCAGATCGGGCTCGCCACCGTGCCTCTCGCCGTGGCCATCATCGGCCTCGCGGCGGCCGGCCACGCGGCCGCGGTGCCCCCGGCCTGGTCGGGGATCGGCGTCGACGCCCTCCACCTGTTGGCAGCCGGGCTCTGGGCAGGTGGGATCCTCGCCCTCGCCACCGTCCGCCCGCCGGCAGGCTGGCGCGGCGCGGAAGCCTGGAAGCTGCTGGAGCGCTTCACTCCCATTGCGCTGGCGGCCTTCATCCTGACTATCGCCACCGGCGCCGCCAGGGGCCTCCAAGAGCTGGGGCATCTCGACGACCTGCTGACTTCCTCCTACGGCCAGGTGCTCACGATCAAGGTGATCGCGGTGCTGGGCATGGTCCCGCTCTCGGTCCAGGCCTGGCGGCGCCGCCATCTCTGGCCCCGGATCGAGGCGGGAGTAGCTGCCTTCGTGATCGGGGCGGCGGCCCTGCTTGCCGCCTTCCCGCTCCCGCCGGGCCGCCTGGGCGAGGCGGAGGCGGCCAGAGCGCCGGCTACAGCTTCCGCACTGCCCGAGGAGAACGACCTGACGCTTGGCGGCGAGGCCGGCGACGCGCTGGTCGGTCTCAGCCTCCGGCCCGGCGGACCAGGCCGCAACGATGTCCTGATCTACCCGCTGCCGCTGGAGGGCGAGGCGGCGAGCGCTGACACGCAAGTCAGCCTCACCTTCGACGCCCACCCGCTCGGGGCGGAGCGCTGTGGCCCGGTCTGCTGGAGGACCGCGGTCGACCTCCAGGGCGGAGAGCGATTCGAGGTCAACGTGGCTGGCGCCAAGGGCGGCACGGCCGTGTTCCAGCTCCCCGCATTCCCGGCTCCGGACGGCACCCGCCTGCTCGAGGGGCTGCAGGAGCGGATGCATGCCCTGAGAACGATGCGCGTCGACGAGGTCCTCGGTCCGGCCACGCCGCCGGTCGAGACGGTGTACGCCTTCCAGGCCCCAGACCGAATGCGGCTCGAGACCAGCTCCGGCTTCGCTACCGTCTGGCTGGGCGGCACCCGCTACATGAGGAACTCGCGCGACGCGCCCTGGCAGGTCGAGCAGCTCAGCTTCTCGCTGCCCGTCCCGTCGTTCGTCTGGGACGCGACGCCGGGCAAACCTGATCTGGTCCCGTTCGTCGCACCCAGGATCATCGGGACGGCCGACCTGGACGGGGTCCAGACTCAGGTCCTCGCGTTCTTCGCCCAGCAGAGCCAGATCCCGGTCTGGTTCAAGCTGTGGGTCGATCCCGATGGCCTGGTGAGGCGAGCCGAGATGCGCGCGCAGGGCCATTTCATGGACGAGCGGTACTCTGACTTCGACGCCCCGTTCTCCATCCAGCCGCCGGTCCCCTGACCGGGCCTCAGCGGCTCGGCCAGGTGATGAGCACCGGCCCGCTAGGGGCCGGGCTGCCGCCGGCCGGTTCCAGCGTCACCTGGATCGCTTCGGGCGGCCGGGCCAGCGCGGCATCTTCGCCGATCAGGCGGGCACTACCACTCGCGTCCGGTTGGGCCGTGCCGAGAGAAGTCCAACTGCCGTCGTAGAGCAGCCAGGCCTGATAGGTCTGGCCGGGCGGTGGCGGCGGGAAGTTAGATAGAGTCATCAGGGCGATGTTGGCTCCCGGCCTGCCACGATAGGTCCCGTGCACGGCTTCGGGCACGCCCGGCGCCGCCGCCAGTCGGACCACCTCGGCGTCACTGGACGTGACGAGGCTCAGGGCGCGCTCGTCGCGTTGGAGGGCGGCTCGCTCGGACTGGTAGCGGATGCCGAGCACCGCGAGGATGCCGCCCAGGGCGAGGGCGGCGATGAGCGGGGCTAGCTTGCCGCGCAGGCTCTCGAGGCCGGCTCGGATCCGAGTCTTGGCGGTCCCGAGCGGCACGTCGAGCGCGTCCGCTACCTGGGCATGGCTCAGCTCGTCGTAGAAGGCCAGCCCCAGGGCGTGCCGTTGGGGCGGGGCAAGCTCCTCGAGCGCCGACTGGAGCGCGGCGCGGCGGTACTCACGCCAGGCCGTCTCGGCCGGCTCCGGCCCACGGTCGGGCAGGTCTGCGAGGCGGAGACCGTCCGGATCGGGCTCGGTCTGGGGCTGGCGCCTCTGGCGGCGCAGCTCGTTGAGGATCCGGAAGTGGGCGGTCTGCAGTACCCAGGGACGGAAGCTCCCGCGCTGGGGATCGAAGGTGCCCGCCCGCCGCCAGATTGCCAGGAAGACGTCCTGGACGATCTCCTCCGCCGCGGTGCGCTCTAGCGACTGGGCCGCCAGATTGAAGATCAGCGGGGCGTAGCGGCTGTAGAGCGGCCCGAGCGCTTCCTGGCGGCCGTCGGCCAGCTGGAGCATCAGCTCCTCGTCGCTGGAATCCTGGTCGGATGGCGTCGGGCGGATCACCTTCAACTCGGCCTCACTATACCGCCTGCAGCTCGCCGCTCATGCCCAGGGCCGCATGGAATTTGCAGAAGAAGCGGACCGTCCCCGAGTCGGGGAAGCTCACCTCCACCTCCGCCGTCCCCCTGGGTGGGATGTCGTTGTCGAGCCCGAGGGCCGGCATGCTCAGGTTGTGGAGCGTTCCCGATTCGTTGGCGACCTCCAACGTCAGCTTCTGTCCGGGCTGGCCACGGATGAACGTGGGCGAGAAGTAGTAGTCGTCGGCCTCGAGCTTCAGCGAGACGTGGCCGGTCGCGTCAGTCATTCCGTGGTCCGCAAGCCCGGCGTCGCCGAGCTTGATCGACCCACTAGCTTGCGTAGTGGTCCCCGTGGACGGACCGGGGGCGGCGCTCACTGCCGGGCCCGGCTGTACGGCGATCTTGCGCGGGCCGTTGCCGACTGGCATGGTGGCCGTCACCTGGCGGCTGGCGAGGTCCACGACCGACAGATCGTTGGAGGTCTCGTTGGTCACGTAGGCGGTGCGGCCGTCCGAGCTGATGGCGATCCAGTGTGGCGCGCTACCCACCGTGAGCGTGGCGCTGACCGAGCTGCTAGCCGGATCCAAGAGGGCCAGCTCGCCGGGCCCCTGGCTGACCACGAGTCCGTACTGGCCATCGGGCGTGAACACGGGGAAATGCGGCGAGGCGCCGACCGCGATGTGGGCCACCACCTGGTTGGTGGCGGGATCGAGCACCTGCACGGCGTCCGCGCCGGCGACCGTGAAGTACAGCCACTTGCCGTCCGGGCTGAAGCTCAGCGCGCGCGGCGTCCTGTCCAGCGGCACGCTGCCGACCTGGGCCATGGCTGTGAGGTCCAGGATGGCCAGCGCCGTCGCGCCCTGCTGCTGCGAGCCGACGTAGGCGGTCCGCCCGTCTGGACTGATGGCGCTGTTATGCGGCTGGGGCACGGGCACCTGGCCGACGACCTGGTCGCTCGAAGTGTCGACGATCTCGGCCCGGTTGCTGCCGAAGCCGGCTACCAGCACCCGGTCCCCGTTGGGCGTAATCGCCAGGCCGTGCGGCGTCGGCCCAACCTCGATGCTACGCATCACTCGGTCGGTCGCGGTGTCGATGACGGAGACCGTCGATGCCCCATCGCTGCTGACGTAGGCCTTACGGCCGTCCGGGGTGACCACCAGGCCGTGCGGGCCGGGCGGGACCGGAATGGTGCTGAGGACGCGATCGGCGAGCGTATCGACGACGGCGACGGCGTTGTCCTTGAAGAGCCCGACGTATGCCTTGGGAGCGTCGGCTCGATCCGGCGAGCGGGCCGTGCCGAGCGTGGGGGCCGGCGCGGCCGATCCGCCGATCAACGCCGCGTGCGCGGCCTGGGCGAAGATCGCTAGTAGGAGCAGCACCACGAGTGCGCTCATGCGCCAGAGTGGCCGCGCCCGGGACGAGTGGCTGGTGGATGTCTTTGGCATGGGTGATCGATCTCCTCGCTGAGCCCCGCTGGGGCGCAGGACCCTGTTCGTCGGGCCAACCGTCGGTCGACCCGCTACTGCCTACTACACCGCTCTCGCTGCGTTGGATTGGATTTTGGCCGGACAAGCCGGGCTCGGTTGGTAGGACGTAGATGGTCGCCTGCGCTCGCCTGGGATATACTTCCACAGACAAAATCCGATCACTTGGATAGGATTCGTTGACCGCTCCACCGCTCGAGCTCATCGATCGACCGCAGAGCCTTCCCGCTACCGGCGTGGACGGCAAATTGGTCGACAGCTTCGGCCGCCATATCGAGGACCTTCGGATCTCGATCACCGATCGCTGTAACTTCCGCTGCGTCTACTGCATGCCGGAGGAGGGCCTCCAGTGGCTCAAAAGCGACCTGGTCCTCACCTATCCGGAGATCGTCAGACTGGCCCGAGTCAGCGTCGAGCTGGGAATCAAGGAGATCCGCCTGACCGGCGGCGAGCCGACGCTGAGGCCCGGCCTGCCCGACCTGATCCGAGAGCTGTCGTGGATCGAGGACCTCAAGAGCCTGAGTCTGACCACTAATGGCTTCCTGCTCAAGCGGCTCGCCAGGGAGCTGGCCGAGGCCGGCTTGACCAGGATCAACGTCAGCCTCGACACGCTCAGCCACGATAAGTTCCACCAGATCACACGCCGCCCGTTCCTCGAGCAGGTGCTGGAGGGCCTCGAGGAGCTGGAGCGCTATCCGTCGATTCGGCCGATCAAAGTCAACGCGGTCGCGATGCGAGACTTCACCGAGGACGAGGTGGTCGAGTTCGCCAGGCTCGCGCGGCGCAAGCCATACGTGGTCCGCTTCATCGAGTTCATGCCACTCGACGCGGATGGCAAGTGGGAGCGCGAGAGGGTCTTGACCGGGGGCGAGATCAAGGCGATCATCGAGCGCGATTTCATGCCCCTGCTCCCGGTCCCCCACCAGGACCCCAGCTCGACCTCCAACCGCTACCGCTTCGCGGATGGGATCGGCGAGATCGGCTTCATCAACCCGGTCAGCGAGCCATTCTGCGCGACCTGCAATCGGATCCGCCTGACCGCCGATGGCCAGATTCGGACCTGCCTGTTCTCGATCGACGAATGGGACCTACGGGTCCCGATGCGGGCCGGGGCCACCGATCAGGAGCTGGCCGAGATCTTCCTGACGGCGGTCGCGAACAAGGAAAAGAAGCACAAGATCAACGAAGGCGCGGCGTTCCAGCGGGCCTCGCGCAGCATGTCCCAGATCGGGGGGTAGGGGACGATACGGTACCGTGACCGTCAGGGAGCGGCCGCTCGCTGACGGGTGGCGGTACTGAAGAACGTGTCAACCGTCGCGGCGGCGGGCGAGCTCTTCCAGGATGAAGGGGTTCTCCGCTCGCTCCGCTCCGATCGTGGTCTGCTGCATGTGGCCGGGCAAGACCACCGTGTCGTCTGGGAGCAACAGCAGGCCGTTGGCGATGGTCCGCATGAGCTGGCCATAGTCCCCGCCGGGCAGGTCGGTCCGGCCGATCGAGCCACGGAAGAGGGTGTCGCCGCTGAACAACATCCCACCCCCGTACAGCGAGACGCTGCCCTGTGTGTGGCCGGGCGTGTGGAGCACCTTCAGCTCGAGGCCGGGTATCTCGACGTCGTCGCCGTCACTGACCAGGAAGTCGGGCCTGGGTGGAGGCGGGACCTCCGAGCCGATCCACATCCGGGCCGTCTCGGGCACTCGCTCGGCCAGTGCCAGGTCGGCCGAATGGAGCAGGAACGGGGCGTTGGTCGCCTCCTTAATCGCGCGGGCGGCCATGATGTGGTCGAGGTGCGCGTGCGTGCAGACGATCTTAGTGATTCGGACCCCCATGTCGCGCGCAGGACCATGATCTCGGCCGGCTCGTCGCCGGGATCGACGCACACCGCCTCGCCGCCGCGGCGTGAGCCGATCAGGTAGCAGTTCTCCTGGAAGAGGCCCACAACGACGCCGCGGACCATCAGCTCGACCGCGTCCACGTGGGCAGTATAACTAGGGGCGAGTAGCGACTAGCGAGTAGCGAGTAGCGAGTAGCGAGTAGCGAGTGGCGAGTAGCGAGTAGCGAGTGGCGAGTGGTGGATCGTGAGGGTTCGGCTCGTTCCAAGCTCGTCGAGCTCGACGATTTGCTGGCCGGGCTGGCGGGGCGGCGGGCAGGCGGCGCGCGGGTGGTGTTCACCAACGGCGC
>DASPXK010000178.1:0-7163 GCA_035637315.1 Chloroflexota bacterium | reverse complement strand
CATCAGCCGCCGCTTCCTCCACCCCGGCCTCCGAGGTCGGCTCCGGAGCGGGCAGCGGCGCCAGCTCCCGGATCGCCTCAACCGCTGCCTTGGCTGACTCGGCGTCGCGTGGCGCAGCTCGGAGCTCGCGAAGCCGCCGCTCAGCCTCGCGGCGTAGCTCCTCCAGGACGCGCTCGGACTGGGCCCGCGCTTCGCGGACGATCACCCGGCGCTCGCGCTCGGCCTGGCGCAGCTCTTCGCGGAGGCGGCGCCGCAGGCGGGCGACCGCTTCGGCCTGGCGACGAGCCTCATCGCGTGCCTGCTCGACCTCATCGCGCTGGCGTTGGATTTGCGCCAGGAGGGCCTCTGTCTCGGCCGCCTCCGGGTCGAGCAGGGTATGCGCTCGCTCGAGGATCTCGGACGGCATGCCCAGCCGGCCGGCGATGGCAAGCGCGTTGCTGCGGCCTGGCACCCCTACCAGTAAGTGGAAGGTCGGCGCGAGCGTGGCCAGGTCAAACTCCACCGAGGCGTTCTCCACTCGTGGCGTGGCGTGGGCAAAAGCCTTCAGCTCGGAGTAGTGAGTGGTCGCGATCGTCGGCACGCCGCGATCGCGCAGGTAGGTCAGGATCGCGCGCGCCAACGCCGAGCCCTCCTGTGGGTCGGTCCCGGCCCCCAGCTCGTCGAGCAACACCAGGCTGCGGTCGTCCACGCCTCGCAACATCTCCACGATGTGGGTTACGTGCGAGGAGAAGGTCGACAGACTCTGCTCGATGCTCTGTTCATCGCCGATGTCGGCGTGGATGGCCTGGAAGACGCCCAGCTCAGACCCCTCCGCGGCAGGGATCTGCAGTCCGGCCTGGGCCATGAGCGCTAGCAGTCCGAGCGTCTTGAGCACGACGGTCTTGCCGCCCGTATTCGGGCCGGTGATGACAAGAATGTCGAATTCGGCTCCCAGCTCGACTGAGAGCGGGACGACCGTCTCGACCGGCAGAAGTGGGTGGCGCGCCTCGATCAGGCGGACGACCGTTCGCGCCGCCCCGCCCGAGCGGCTCGGGAGCCGATGCAGCCGCGGACGAGTCGCGTTCATCTCCTCCGCCAGGCGGGCCTTGGCTAGGTGAAGGTCCAGCTCGGCCAGCCCGCCGACGGTCTGATCCAGCTCGTCGCGCTGGACGGCGACCTGGCTGCTCAGGGCGCGCAGGATACGCTCGATCTCATGTTGCTCCTCGGCCTCGAGCTGGCGCACCTGGTTGCCGGCCTCGACGATCGGCAGCGGCTCGACGAACAGCGTCGCGCCGCTTGCCGACTGGTCGTGGACGATGCCTTTGACGCGGTTTTTGAACTCGGCCCGAATCGGCAGCACGTACCGACCGCTGCGCTGAGTGATGACGGCGTCCTGGAGAGCTGGCCTGAGGGCGGCTGAGCCCAGCAGCTCCTGAAGACGGCTCAGCAAGCGGTCCTGAGCCGTCCTCAGCTCGTTCCGGATCTGGTGGAGCCGAGCGCTGGCATCGTCGGCTACCTCACCATTCTCCTCGATCGCTTTCGCGATCTCCTCCTGCAGCGGGCGGTGCTCGCCGAGCCGCTCGGCGACCAGCGCCAGCGTCGGCAGCTGGTCGCGCAGCCTGGTCAGCGTGCTCCCCCACAGCCGCGCCGCGCGGACCGTGCCGGCCACATCGAGCAGCTCGAGGGGCTGCAGCAGCCCGCTCAGGGCGGCCCGCTGCGCGATGGGTCGCACGTCCCGCGCCCCACCCAGCGTCAGGCCCGGCTTCAAGCCGGGCAAGCGCCGCGCCTCCTCGGTCGCCGCCTGCAGGCGCTCCACGGCTTCCAGCTCCGCGGAGGGCTCTAGCGCCAGCGCCAGCTCATGCCCGGCCGAGAAAGACGTCCTGGCGGCGAGTCGCTCGCGGATCTTGTCCAGCTCGAGCGTCGTGGTCGAGAAGCGACCGACACCCGCCGGTAGGGGCAGGGCATGCCGCGCCCGCTTGGTGTCATCCTGAGCGAAGCGAAGGATCTCATGCTCCTCGCCATGTGACCCTTTGTCGCTCCTGGCACGGCCCATCTGACTCAACCTAAGCTTCGCCCGGCCCTCTCACGCGGGCCCCAAAGCGCCCTGTCACCGCGGTGACGATGTGCTCGACCGCCGCGTCGGCCTCGTCGTCCGTCAAGGTGCGGTCGTGAGCGCGGAAGCGCAGCGTGAAAGCCAGGCTCTTCTTTCCAGGCGGGACCTGTGGGCCCTCGTACAGGTCGAACAGCCGCGCGCTCTCCAGCACGTCGCCCCCCGCTGTCCGAATCTCGCCGGCCACCTCGGCGTGAGGAGTGGCTCGGTCGACGACCAGGGCCAGGTCACGCTCGAGGGCCGGGAAGCGCGAGAGCGGCCGAATCTGGGGCTGGCCCTGCAGTCGCTCGGCCAGCAGGTCGAACTCCAGCTCGGCGGCGTAGACGGCCCCGACCAGTCGGGGCAGGTCGAACGCCTCGGCCACCCGTGGATGCAGTCGGCCCAGCAGGCCGAGACGGACCGAGTCCGAGGCATTCGGGCCGTCGTTCGCCAGAGCCACCTCGGCGCATTGGCCTGGCTGATAGCCTGGGCTCGCGGCCGGAGCAAGCTCGCCGCGCAATCCAAAACTCGCCAGCAGCTCTTCCACGATCCCCTTGAGGTCGAAGAAGTCGGCCTCGCGCGGCGGCGTGGTCCAGGATCGAGGCGTCGTACGCCCGATGAGCACAATCGCCAGGCGCGTCCGCTCGGTCGGGAGTGGGTCGAGCGGGGGCAGATAGACGCGCGCCAGCTCGAAGATGGTGACGCCGTCGCGCTGCCGCAGGTTTGCCCGCGCCGTGTCGATCAGGCTAGGCAGCAACGTGGTCCGCAGCACGCTGTGCTCCACGCTAAGCGGGTTCGTCACGCTGATCTGCTTCTTCCTCCCCGACCTCTGCGCCTCTGCGGTGACTTCACCCCGGTTCGCGAGCAGGCGGGCCTCGGACTCCGGGGCGACCAAGGAGTAGGTCATGACCTCCCGCAGGCCGCACCCCACTAGCACGTCCCTGGCAGCCTCGGCGGCCACGCGCAAGGGGTCGACCTTCGGTTCCGGCGGGGCTCCGGTTGGGATGGCGTTTGGGATCGCGTCGTAGCCGGTGATCCGGGCGACCTCCTCCGCCAGGTCGGCTCGCCCCTCGACGTCGCCGCGGTGGCCCGGCACACTCACCACCAGCCGGTCGGAGCCAGGTTCCAGGCCTACGCCGAAATCGAGCGACTCGAGCACGCCGACCACCTCGGCGCGGGCGTACGGGCGGCCGAGCAGCCGGGTGATGTCGTCCTCGTGGACGACCATCCTGCGCAGCTCGGCTCGGCCAGGATAAACGTCGACGATCCCGTCCGCCGCCTGCCCGCCGCACAGCTCCAGGAGCAGGCTGACCGTCCGCTGGGCCGCGAACATCGCCAGCTCCGGGTCCAGGCCGCGCTCGAATCGGCGCGAGGCCTCGGACGCCAGCCGCAGCTCGCGCGCCGTTCGGCGAATGCTGCCGGGCGCGAAGTTCGCCGTTTCCAGCACCATGTTGCGGGTCGCGTTGTCGACCTCCGTGTCGGCGCCACCCATGACGCCCGCCACGGCGACGGCCCGCTGGGCGTCGGCGATCGCCAGCATCTCAGTCTCCAGCTCACGCTCGACGCCGTCCAGGGTCACGATCCGCTCCCCCTGGCGCGCCCGGCGGACCACGATCGTGTCGCCCAGCCGGTCGGCGTCGAACGCGTGCTGGGGCTGCCCCAGCTCGAGCATCGTGTAGTTCGTGGCGTCCACGACGTTGCTGATCGGACGAACGCCGGCCAGGTGAAGCCTGCGCTGCAGCCAGCCCGGCGACGGACCCATCGTCAGGCCGCCGACGTAGGCCGCGGTGAAGCGACGGCACAGGTCCGGATCGGCAATCTCCACTCGGACCAGCTCCGTCGCGGCTCGCGGGCCGTGCGGCGGGCTAACCTGGATCCGTCGCAGCGGCGCTCCGGTAATGGCATGCACTTCGCGGGCCACGCCGAACACGGACATGCAGTCCGGTCGATTCGGCGTGATGTATAGGTCCAGGACCATGTCGCCGAGCACATCGCGGAGCGACTGGCCCAGCCTGTAGGGGCGCCCCGATGGATCGGGGCGGCCTTCCCCGCCAGGGCGGCTCGGGTTGGCGTCCTCATCCAGCACGTAGATTCCCGACCGGTCTGGCGAGAGGCCTAGCTCATCGCCCGAGCAGAGCATCCCCTCGGACCTGATCCCGCGCCGCTCTTCGGCTCGAATCTCCCGCCCCCCGGGCAGCGTGCCGCCTGGCTGGACCAGCGGCACGTGCACCCCGACGCTTAGGTTCGCCGCGCCGGTGACGACGGTTGCCAGTCCTCGCGAGCCGACGTCGAGCCGGGCCACGTACAGACCCGCCTCAGGCGGGGCGTTTGGGTGGGGGTCCAGCGCCACGACTTTCGCGACGAACACCTGCTCCCACTCGGCGCCCACCTGGGCCACGCCCTCGACCTCGGTGCCAGACATGTTCAGGCGGTGGACCAGCTCGTCAAGGGGCAGCGTGAGGTCCACATACTCGCGCAGCCAGCTCAGGGGTACCTTCATGAGATGAACTGCTCCAGGAACCGCAGGTCGTTGCCGTAGAACAGGCGGATGTCCGAGATGCCGTATTTGAGCATCGCGATCCGCTCCGGGCCCATCCCGAACGCGAAGCCCGTGTACCGCTGGGGGTCGTAGCCGGCCATCTCGAGCACGCGCGGATGGACCATCCCAGCCCCCATGATCTCGAGCCAGGCGCCGCCGTGCAGGTCGGGTGACGAGATCGACATATCGACGCCCGGCTCGACGAAGGGGAAGTAGTCGCACCGAAAGCGGGTCTGCACTCGCGCGCCGAACATGTCGCGAGCGAAGGCGAACAGCGTTCCCTTCAGGTCGGCCATGGTCAGGCCCTCGTCCACGGCCAGACCCTCGACTTGATAGAACATCCACTCGTGGGTGGCGTCCTGGGCCTCGTAGCGGTAGCAGCGGCCCGGCACCACTACCCGGACCGGCGGCCTGGTCGCTTCCATCACCCGAGCCTGCATCGGCGAGGTGTGGGTCCGCAGGAGCACGTCGGGCGGCCGCACGTAGAGGGTGTCCCACATGTCCCGGGCAGGGTGGTTGGCCGGGATGTTCAGCATCTCGAAGTTGTATTTGTCCAGCTCGACCTCAGGTCCCTCGACGACCTGGTAGCCCATCGAGCGAAAGAAACCGGTGATCTCGCGCAGGATGATCGTGGTCGGGTGGAGGCCGCCGCGGCACGGCGGGCGGCCGGGCAGCGTAACGTCCAGTCGCTCCTGTTCAAGCGCGCGCGCCAGGGCCTGCTCGCGCAGCTCCGCCTCGCGCTCGGCAAACGCTATCTCGAGCGCTCGCTTGGTCTGGTTGGCGGCCTGCCCCGCTGCCGGCCGCCGCTCGGCGGGCAGCGTCGACAGACCCCGCAGCACCACGCTCAACGCCCCGCGGCGGCCAAGGAACGCGACTCGCCAGCGCTCGAGCGCCTCAGGCTCGGACGCATTCGCCAGCTCGCCAAGCGCCCGCTCGCGCAGCTCGTCGATCCTTGCGCGCCAGTCGTCCACGTTGGCTCCACCTGGTGCAATTATGTGGCCTCGTTGTCATCCTGAGCGAAGCGAAGGATCTCGGTCCTCAGCCCGGCAACCGAGATCCTTCGCGCAGTTTACCCCCTAGGGACGAGGGGATCAGGATGAGACCAAAGCGTGAGGATCAAGGAGAAGTTCAGGACGAACCAAGGCTGTACGACGAAGGCGCTGGCGCTCGGCCCGACCGACCAGGCTCTACGAGGTCGGAGCCGCCTGGGCGCCCCGCGCCAGCTCCACGAGGCGGCCAAACTCGCCGCCATCGTGGACTGCCATCTCGGCCAGCATCTTGCGGTTGATCTCAACCCCGGCCGCCTTTAGGCCGGCCATGAACTGGCTGTAGCTCAGGCCCTGCTGGCGCGCCGCGGCGTTGATCCGCATGATCCAGAGACGGTGGAAGTCGCGCTTCTTGTTGCGCCGGTCGCGGTAGGCGTAAGCCCGCGCATGCATCACCGCCTCGTGGGCGCTCTTGAAGAGCGCATGCTTGGCGGAGTGATAGCCCCGTGCCAGCTTGACGATCTTCTTGTGGCGCGCTTTCGCGGCGACGCCCCGCTTGATCCGACTCATGCTTGTCTATCGCTTACTGGGCGTACGGCATCAGTCGTTTGACGCGACCCCGATCGCTCTTCGCGACCGGGTGCATCTCGGCGTACTGCCGCGCGGCGCGCTTCGATCGGTTGCGACGCAGATGGCTCTTCCCCTGCCGAGTACGGGCCAGCTTGCCCGAGCCGGTGTACGCCATCCGACGCGAGGTCGCCTTGTGCGTCTTGAGCTTGGGCATGCGGGCAGTTCCCCCGAACGAATGCGCGATGGGATTCTACCAGAGGGTGGGCCGACGAGCAATGCGCACAGGGGAGTTGCACGGGGGGAAATTGGCACTATGGTGTCTAATGCTAGGATTGTGGCCATGGCGAGACTCACCCTGCGGCTGCCTGACGACCTTCACCGCCGTATGCGCGCCGCCTCTGAGCGGACCGGGGCTTCGTTGAACCAGTTGATTGTCGCGGCGCTCAGCGACGCGCTCGCACGACAGGCTGCGGAAGGTCAGACGAAGGACCCACTTGACGAGCAAGTACAGCACGTCCGGAGGGCCCTGGGCGACCTGGCGGTCGAGCTGGAAATGAGCTATCTGCCGCTGCACCTACGCCCGCGTGAGGACCTGCCAGACCCTGACACGCTCAGGCAGTCCATGCCTGAACTGGTGCCGCCCCTCTCGGCCACGATCATCGCCGACCGCGAAGACCGGTTCTAACGGCCAGGTGGCCGCTGATGCCCCTCACCTACTTCGACAGCAGCGCGCTGGTCAAGCGGTATCTCCCCGAGCTCGGCTCGGCCTGGGTGACGCGCCTCTGCAAGCAGGAGCCTGTCGCGATCTCGCTCGTCACAATCCCCGAGATTGCTTCTGCACTCGCACGCCGAACGCGTGAGGGCGCGCTGACCACCCAGCAGCGCGAGGCGCTGTTTCAAGCGCTCTTGGGCGACGCCCGATCGTTCACGGTGGTAGAGCCCAAGCAAGCGATCGCGCAGGAAGCCGCGACGCTCCTGCTCACGGCCCCGGCTCCAGTGC
>DASPXK010000177.1:0-7221 GCA_035637315.1 Chloroflexota bacterium | reverse complement strand
CGTCCGGATCGCCCCCTCGGCGAGGACCGCCGCCACGGCCTGCTCGACGCGCTCGGCCGCCTCCTGCTCGCCGAGATGCTCGAGCAGCATCCGCGCCGCCAGGATCGTCGCGATTGGGTTGGCGATGCCCTGGCCGGCGATATCGGGCGCCGTGCCGTGGACCGGCTCGAAGTACGCCCAGCGCTCGCCGTAGTTGCCGGCCGGCGCGAGGCCGAGGCTGCCGATGAGGCCCGCCGCGACGTCCGACAGGATGTCGCCGTACTGGTTCTCAGCCAGGATCACGTCGAACGGCTGGGGATGGCGGACCATCTCGAGCGCCGTCGCATCGACGTTGCGCGTCTCGAGCCGCACATCTGGGAACTCCTCGGCGACGGCGCGGATCGAGTCGAGCCAGAGCCCGTCGGTCAGCCGCAGGGCGCCCAGCTTGTGCACGGCAGTCACCAGCCCCCGCCGCCCGCGAGCCAGCTCGAAGGCAATTCGGGCGACGCGGGCGCTCCCCTGGCGCGTGATCACCCGCACGGCGCAGGCGGCGTCCGGCCCGACCGCGTACTCGATCCCGCTATACAGCCCTTCGGTGTTCTCCCGAACGACGATCAGGTCGACCTCGCTGAACGGGCCCGCGACGCCCGCGTAGGTTCGGGCGGGCCGGACGTTGGCGTACGCGTCGAGACCGCGCCGCAGGCTGCCGATCGGGTTCGGGACGCCGGGCGGAATGGCCGCGGCGTCACTCGCGCCGTGAAGCACCCCGTCGGCGCCGCGGGCGATGTCGAGCGTGCTCTCGGGCAGCGGCGCGCCCTCAGTCTGGAGCGCGCCGAAGCCGATCGGCGCGACGACGAACTCGAAATGGAGCCGCGGGAATGGGGTGGACAGCACCTCCAGCACCCGGCGGGCGGCCCCGACGACCTCGGTGCCGATGCCGTCGCCGGGCAGCAGCGCGATCCGGTACGCGCGTTCGAGGTCGCGGCGCGGCTGCACCACTCCCTCTCCCTCTGGGCCCTCTGGGAGAGGGCCGGGGTGAGGGCTAGTCACCGACCGAGACACGAGCTCTCACCCTACCCCCGCGTAGCGCACCCGATGTCCCCCAGAGCCCCATCGCCGGTCGCATCGGCGCTCACCGCCAGCGAGGCGGCAGTCTTGAGGCGCAGCGCGTCGTTCGTGCCGTGCATGTGGTGATAGGCGAGGGCGTCGCGGGCCAGCTTCTCGACGGGATAGTCCTCCATGATCCCTCTGCCGCCGAAGGTCAGGACCGCCTTCTGAGTGACCCACAGCGCGACGTCGGAGGCGAACGCCTTGGCGACCCACCCGAGGCGGGCCCCCTCCGGGCCGCCCCGGTCCGCCTCCCAGGCGGCTCGCCAGATGAGCTGGCGGGCGGCCTGGATGCGGGCGTACATCTCGGCCACGCCAGCGCGACGGCCTGGTGCCCGACGATCGGTTTGCCGCTGGCGACACGCCGGCGAGCGTAGCGCGGCGTCTCCTCGTACGCGGCACGGGCGATGCCGAGGATAATCGCCCCGATTTCCGGGTGGGTGCTGCCCAGGAAGTCTTCCCGCAGCCGCGTCGCACGGCCTTTCTGGCCCAGCACGTTCTCGGCCGGCACCCGGCAGTCCTCGAAGATGACCTCGGCGTTGATCAGGTTGCGCGAGCCGATCTTGGCGTAGACCTTGCCGTGGCTGAGGCCGGGCATGTCGCGTGTGACGATGAACGTGCTGATCCCATCCGGGTAGGCGGCGGTCGGGTCGGTCACCGCCTGAACGGTGAAGAGCCTGGCCATCGCCCCGTTCGAGATGAAGATCTTGCGGCCATTCAGGACGTAGGCGTCGCCGGCGCGGCGAGCGGTGGTCTGCATCGGCTCGTCGCTCGTCTTGAGGACATTGGCCGTGCCGCCCCGCTCCGCTTCGGTCTGAGTGGTCCCCACCCAGAAATCGGGGTCGTCGCGGAACATCGGGATGTATCTCCGCTTCTGCCGCTCGGTCCCGCTGGCGCCGATCAAGCGGCCGAACCGCCAGCAGTGGTCGAAGATGATCGCGATGCCGCAATCGGCCGCCCCCAGCTCCTCGCCGAGCAGGCAGATCGTCAGCATGCCGATGCCTTTGCCGGCCCACTCGCGCGGCAGCGACAGCGTCCGCAGGCCGCGCCGCGAGCCTTCGCCGATCAGGTCCCAGGGCGTCCGTTCGCGCCAGTCGCGGATCCTCTCTCGCTCCCAGGCGACCGGGCGGACGACCTCCTGGGCGTAGCGCCGCGCGAGCGCCTGCAGCTCACGTTGTTCCCTCGCTCGGCTCGAAACTGACCGTCACCCGCCCCCCGCGCGGCTGGAACCGTAGGCCTGCTCGCCCCTGGCCCGCAGCTCTCGCTCCGGACCCTGAGGGGCGTAGACGACGACGTAGCGCAGCGGCTCCGGACCGTGGCTGGCCATCTTGTGCGGGACGCCGGCCGGGGCGAACACGGCCATCTCCGGCCCGATCTCGTACTCCTGTTCGCCGATCCAGATCGTGCCGCGGCCCTGGAGGATGTACCAGCCGTGCTCGACCTCGTGCTGGTGGTAGTCGCCGACGTAGCCCGGCTGGATCTCGTTGACCAGCAGCGAGAAGTGCTGCGCGCCACTGATCTCGCCGTCGATTAGGATGCGGAATTCGCCGGCCCCGCCCGGGATCGGCAGCTTGCCGCTGGCGCCCTCGTCGAACCGGACGACGCACCGCTCCATCGCCTGACCTCCCCTAGCGCGGCTAATGGTCCGCCAGTCCCCAGGTTGCCGCTAAGCGCATCTCGGCGCATTCTAGCGCATGAATACCAGGGGGGTGGCGTCGCGCCGGTGGCGTAAGAAGGTAGTCAAGGTACTCAAGGTACTCAAGATACTCAAGATACTCACCATAGGAGCTTTGAGTATCTTCGTCGGCCGCGGGGAAGTCTGACGGCAACTAGGGCCGGGCCTTGACACTCGCGGCCGCGTGGCCTAGGCTGCTCCTCGACGCGGCCTCGGCGGCCCGCCCCAACGGGCGGCCACGAGCCAGAAAAAGGAGGGAGCCAGATGGCGTACACGTTCAACCACGTCCACCTCAAGGCGCCCGACCCGAAGAGAACCGCCGACTGGTACGTCGAGGCCTTTGGGTTCGAGATCGTCCGGGACGATGTCCGCCCGACCGGCGAGCGCTTCCTGCGTTGCCGCACGGTGGAGGGCACGATTGTGAACATCTCGGGCCCGCGCCCGAACGACAATTACGGGCCCGGAGACGCTAGCCTACACCACGGCCTCGAGCACTTCGGCCTCGATTCTGAGGACGTCCAGGCCGACGTGGAGCGCCTCCTGGGACTGGGCGCCGAGCTGCTGCAGGGGCCCATCGACACGCCGACCGGCCTGACGGTGGCCTTCATCAAGGGGCCCGACGACGTCCGCATCGAGCTGCTCATGCCGACCCGCCGCTGAGCGCCCACCAGGTTCAGGCTCTCAGGCCCCAGCGGCGACTGAAGCGGTACGTAACGACTGCGAGCACGATGCTGAGCAGCGCGACGAGGGCACCGAACGCGCTGACCTGATTGACGTTGCCGTTCTGCCACAGCTCTAACATCATCGTGGCGATGACGGGAGACTTGGGTGTGGAGATCAGGGCGGCAACGGCCAGCTCGCGCAGGCTGATCAGGAAGACAAAGATCCAGCCCGCGAACATGGCTGGAAGGAGCAGCGGGATAACGATCCGCCCGAAGACGTGCCCCCAGTTCGCGCCACCCAGCTGTGCGCTCTCCTCCAGCTCGGGATGAATCTGGAGCAGGGCGGGATGCGCGTAGCGGATGGCGTATGGGAGGTAGCTGGTTGCGTAGGCCACCACCAGGATCCAGATTGAGCCATAGATCGGCAGCGGAGAGCGCAGGTAGAGCGTCAGAATAGCCACGCCCAGTACCACGCCGGGAATGACCAGCGGCAAGGAGGCGACCTGATCGAGCACAGCCCGAGACCGGATTCGGGTGCGGACCATGACCCAGGCGGCCAGAGCCGTGATGAGGACGACCGTGGTGGCGCTGATGACGCCGATGGCCAGGCTGTTCTGGACGCTCAGCAAGATGGCCGAGTTCCGAAAGACGATGGCGTAATTGTTCAGCGTGAGCTGCTCCCAGAGAGAGCCCCTCGAGCCAAAGGATGGCAGGAATGACGCGAAGACGATGTAGGCGACCGGGAGGAACTGCAAGCTGACCGCGGCGAGGATGAACGCGCCGGCCAGGTAGCGTCCTCGACCGAGGTCGGTGAGCCTTGGTCGAAATCCCTTGCCGGTAATGGTGGCGTAGCGCGCAGCGTGGCGAGTTGCCCGCGAGTACAGGTAGATACAAACCGTCAGAAAGGCCAGCAGCAGGACGCCGTACGCACTGGAGTACGAGTAGTCCGGCACGGGCTGCCCCTGGACATTGAGGTACACCTCGGTCGTCAACACGTAGATCTTGGCCGGCACGCCGAGCAGCAGGGGGACTTCGAAGGCTTGCACGGAGCGGATAAACGTGAGCACAACCACCGACAGCACGGCCGGCAGGGCCAGCTGGGCCGTGATCCGGCGGAGCGTCGGCCAGATGCCGGCTCCGCTCACAAAGGCCGCCTCCTCCAGGGCGGGATCCATCGAGCGAAAGCTCGCCGACATCATCAGGAAGACGACCGGGATCCAGACAATCCCCTCCACCAGGATCATCGCCGGCATCGAGAACACGTCGAGAAGCACGGCGTCGGTCCGGAAGATGGCCCGAAACAACTGGTTCACGGCCCCCGTCCGTGGCCCGAGAATGAGGATCCAGCCGATCGTCCGCAGGATGCCAGGGACCGCGAAACTGACGAAGGTCGCAGCGTACACGAGCTGCTTGAAGGGCGCGTTCGTCCGTTCCGTACACCATGCCAGACTGCCGCCGAGCACGAGCCCGGCCAGCGTGCTGCCGATCGCGAAGGTCAGGGTGCCCCCGATCAGGCTCGGCAGTGACGGCGAGGACAGGATCGTGGCGTAGGCGCCGAGGGAGAGCACTCCTTCACGCCCGACCCGCTCCCCGACGACCAGGCTTGACCGAACGAGCATCAGAATCGGCGGGACCACCAGCACCACCAGGATCGCCAGGACGATCCCGAAGACTACATGCTCGGCGCCGAGCCTGGACGCGCTTCGGCCCGCCGCCAGCCGCTCAGCGCCTGGCGCTTCGGTAAGTGCATGATCCGCCACGACGGCCTGATGCATCGGATGCTGCCCTGGCCCCGAGCCCTCGCCGTTCGCGGGGGCCAGGGACCGAAGGTGAGGGCCTCCTCAGATCAAACGCGGAAGATGGCTTTGAACAGGTTGTCCCAGAGCTTGACGTCCTGTTCGATCTGCTCGCCCATCTTGCCTGCCTCGGGAATCCAGAATTTGAACGGCACAGGCTCGGAGGCGGTGGTGTACCCATTGTCGTGAAAGATCTTCTGGCCGTCCTCGCTGAACAGGAAGTCCAGGTACAGCAGACCCGCGTGGGGATGAGGCCCCTTGGCGGCGAAGGCGCCCTGGCCGGGATTACCGGTCGCGGGCTCGAGGGCGACCCACTTGACCGGCGCATCTGGAGAATCTACGAGCATCTGATCGACGTGATCTCGGAAGATCGTCGGCGAGGCGGGGAATTCGCCTTTGGCGATCAGGTCGAGGACCGCCTTGCCCGAGACCTGCTGCACCGACGGCTTCTGCTGCTCGGCCAGCTGAGTCAGAAACCGCTTGCCCTTCTCTTCGCCCATCGTCTGAAGGACTGTGCCGAGCCACCTCTTGCCGGTATCTGTTCCAGTAAGTGCGAGCTTCCCCGCCAGGCTCGGGCTGAGGAGGTCTTCGAGCGCCTTGGGGACCGCGCTCGCCGGGACCAGGGTGGTGTTGTAACCGAAGGATATGTACGAGATGCGGACGGTGGCGCTCTCGACCAAGTTCTGGCCGGCTGTGGTCTTGAAGGAGTCCGGGACCATCGCTAGCGTGGGCGAGTAGTACGGGGTGACCAGCTTTGCCTCGACCAGGACTTTAATTGCCGAGATCTGCGACTCGAGCACGTCGAAGCTGGGCTGGCCGGCCTGCGCCTCCTGCGTCGCTTTGGTCAAAAGCTCGTTCTGGGCACCGCGAAACACCTCCGTGTTCATGAACGGGTATCTCTGCTTGTAACCGTCCAGCAGGCGGTCCACGATCGGTCCGGCGAGGGACGTGTACCACGTCATGGTGCTTTCCTTGCGGGCGCCTTCCTCGAGGACCTGCTGGCGGTCGGCGCCCTGGTAGACGGCCAGCTCGGAGGCTGTGGTCGGCTTGGCCGCCACCTTCGCGGGGGCCGCTGGCGCGGGGACGGGTTTTGTCGGCTCGGCAGCCGCCACGGTTGGCGGCGGGACCGGCGGGGCGGCGGTGGGCGCGGGTGCCGCCGGGGGCGCACAGGCCGCGGCAAGGCTCAGCGCCCAGGCAAAGAGCAACAAGCGCGCTTGGGAACGCCGATTCCAGATGGCTCGCACCATTGCCGTCCTCCTCACGTGCTGGAGACTACGCGGCACGGGACTGGATTGTATCGCCTGTCGTGTAGACTGGGGAGGGCGCGTGCCTGGCGGACGAAGGAGAGTCAGGAACCGAGGAGGGTGGTGATGGAGTACGGCATCTTCGCGCTCATGTCCCGGGGGGACCTGTCCCGCCCAGCCGCTCGGATCCTGGACGACGGGATCGAGCAGATCGTGGCGGCCGAGGCGCTCGGCTTCCAGTCGGTCTGGCTGGCCGAGCACCACTTTTCGAGCTACAGCGTGATCCCAAACCCGCTCCAGTTGGCGATCAAGCTCTCCGAGCGGACCAGCCGCATCACGCTCGGCACCGCCGTCCTGGTGCCGCCCTTCTACCATGGGCTGCGGCTTGCCGAGGACGTGGTGATGGCCGACGTGCTGACTGGCGGGCGGCTGCGCGTGGGGGTTGGGCGCGGCTACCAGCGCTACGAGTTCGAGCGCTACGGGCTTTCAGTTGATGACTCGCGCGCCATGTTCGAGGAGAACATGGAGATCCTGCGGCTCGCCCTGACCCAGGAGACCTTCTCCTTCAAGGGGCGCTACTTCCAGATCCCTGAGACTGCCCTTCAGATCCGGCCGCTCCAGCAGCCGCATCCCGAGATTTGGGTGGCGGTATCCACGCCGGAGACCATCGCCTGGGCCGTCGAGCGCGACTACGCCCTGATCACCTCGGCCAGCGCGCGTCCCACCGACCATATTCGCCGCGTTCGCCGCGACTACGA
>DASPXK010000176.1:0-20085 GCA_035637315.1 Chloroflexota bacterium | reverse complement strand
ACGAGGAGTTCCTGGGCTACTGGCGCGACCTGGGCGTCAGCTACGACCTGTACACTCGAACAGGCACCGACACGCACCGGCGCGTGGTCCAGGACGAGTTCCTGATCCTGCTGAAGAACGGCTACCTGTTCGAGGAGGCCGTCGAGCAGTTCTACGACCAGAAGGCGAGGCGATTCCTGCCCGACCGCTACGTCGAGGGGACCTGCCCACACTGTGGCTACGAGCGCGCGCGGGGCGACCAGTGCGAGAACTGCGGGCGCCTGCTAGACCCGATCCAGCTCATCAACCCGGCCAGCAAGCTAACCGGCGAGCGGCCGGTCCAGCGCTCCACCACCCATTTCTTCCTCGACCTGCCGAAGCTGAACCAGCGCCTGCTCGACTGGGCGCGTCCGATGAGCCACTGGCGGCCGAACGCCTACCGATTCACGCTCAACTTTCTCGAGGGCGGCCTCCAGCCGCGAGCCGTGACGCGCGACCTGGACTGGGGTGTGCCCGTTCCCGTCGAGGGCTACGAGGACAAGCGCATCTACGTCTGGATCGAAGCCTGCACCGGCTACCTCTCGGCCAGCGTCGAGTGGGCCGAGAGGCGCGGTGACCCGGCAGGCTGGCAGCCCTGGTGGAAGGACCCCGAAGCACGCCAGTACTACTTCATCGGCAAGGATAACATCCCGTTCCACACGGTCATCTGGCCGGCCATCCTGATGGGAAGAGGTGACACGATCCTGCCCTGGGACGTGCCTTCCAACGAATACATGAACTTCGGCGGGGCCAAGGCGTCCAAGAGCGCCGGCATCGGGACGACCGTGCCCGATCTGTTGAAGACCCTCGACCCGGACCCGATTCGTTATTACCTGACCGCCAACGCGCCCGAGTCGGCCGACACGGACTACTCGTACGACCAGCTTGTGCGCCGCAACAACGACGAGCTGGTGGCCACCTGGGGCAACCTGGTCCACCGCACGTTGACGTTCGTCCAGCGGTATTTCGACGGGCGCGTGCCCGGCGACGGCGCGACCGACCCGCTCGTCGCGGAGCGGATCGATCAGACCTTCACCCAGATCACCTGCCAGCTCGAGGCCGTGCACTTCAAGGAGACGATCCGCGACGTGATGGCGCTGGCCCAGTTCGGCAATCGGTACTTCGACGAGAAGGCGCCCTGGCGACAGGTCAGGGAGGACACCGCACAGGCTGGGGCGACGATCGGCACGCTGCTCAACCTGATCAACGCCCTCAAGGTGCTGTTCGCGCCGTTCCTGCCATTCAGCTCGGCGCGCCTCCACGAGCTGCTGGGCTACTCGGACTCACTCGAGGCGCACGGCTGGGCCTGTTCAGCCGTGCCCTCGGGACAGGCGCTGCCGACCCCGACGCCCCTGTTCGCCAAGATCGAGACGACCTAGGCGAAGGGCCGTCTCCCGGGGTCCTTGCGGGCGTGACAGCTAGCCAGGTTGGCGAGACTTCTTCGAAGCGCCGCTCTACGGTCGGGCCGCTGCTGGCCCTCATCCTGGCTGGCTACCTCGCGCTGGCCATCGGCTATGCCCTGGCCACCCCGCGCTGGAACAACCCTGACGAGCCGGCCCACTTCAACTACGTCCGCGAGTTGGCCGAAACCGGACACCTGCCGGTCCTTCAAGCCGGCGACTGGGACGCCGACCTGCTCGAGCGCCTGAAGGCGAGCCGCTTCCCGGACGACTCGGCGATCGACTCGATCCGCTACGAGGGTCACCAGCCGCCCCTGTACTACCTGATCGCGGCAGCCGCGTACCGGGCCAGCGGCCGTCTCTCTCTGGCGGGGCACGTCCTGGTCCTCAAGGCCCTGTCCATCGTCCTGGGCGCGGGAGTCGTCTGGGCCGCGTTCGCCGTTGGGCGCCAGGTCTGCCCCAACTGGCCGGCTGTGGGACTGCTGACGGCGGCCACGGCCGCGTTCATTCCCATGTACACGGCCATCTCGGCCGCCATCAACAACGACAGTCTGGCCAACGCGCTGGCCGCGCTGACCGTGCTGGCGCTGCTGGCCGGAGCGCGTAACGGCTTTGGCGACCGCGGGGCCCTGGGGCTGGGCCTCTTGCTGGGTCTGCTCGTGCTCACCAAGCTGACGGTCTACATCTATGTGCCGTTGGGCCTAGCGGTCTTGGCAATTGCCGAATACCAGCAGCCCGGCACGGCATGCCCTGCCCCCACAGGGGCGCCTCGCGGCGGGCTGGCGATCCGGCGGGTCGGGCTCGCCGTTGTGGCTGCCCTAGCCGTGTCGAGCTGGTGGCTGGTCCGCAACGCGATGGTGTACGGCTGGACTGATCCGCTGGCCACCGCCCGCCACGCCCAGGTCGTGGTCGGCCAGCCCGAGTGGGCCAGCCTGGACGCCGGCGCAGTCGACTACTTCCTTCGAGTCCTGTTTCGAAGCTTCTGGGGCCAGTTCGGCTGGATGGGGGTCGTGCTGCCGGACTGGGTCTACCTGCTGTACCTGGGGCTGACGCTATTGGGGGTGGTGGGGCTTGCCGTCCCGCCCTCACCCCTCGGCCCTCTCCCTCAAGGGGAGAGGGGTGTGCGCGCCCCCCTTCCCCCCTTGAGGGGGAAGGAACAAGTGCGCTTCGCGGGGTTGGGGGATGAAGGGCGGGCCCAGCTCGCCATCCTGGTCGCCGCCGTGCTCCTGGTTTTCCTCGAGGTCGCCGCCTACAACTTGAGCTTCATCCAGGCCCAGGGCCGCTACCTGTTCCCCGCCCTGGTGCCCATCGGCGTGCTGCTCTCCCTGGGCTGGTGCCGACTCGCTTCAAGATTCCGAGCTGCCGCGATAGCGGCCGCCCTCGGCGTCGGACTCGGCCTGCTCGACCTCGTCGTGCTGTTCCGCTTCGCTGCACCGGCCTTTCGCTAGAGAGCGTGGAGGGCTGTGCTATACTGGCCGACCTGTCAGACCCAGGGCGCGTAGGCCCGAGTGAGCGCTGCCTGTACGCGGCGGAGCAGGTCGATAATGGACGTCGACGTCAAGGTTATCCGAACACAGCTGACCGAGCTCCGCACGCCACTGCTGGTCGTGAACCTGTTCGAGGGGACGGGCCGGCCCGGGGGCGCGACGGCGGGCGTCGACGAGGCGCTCGACGGATTGCTCGGGCGGCTGATCGACGACGGCGAGATCAGCGGCGCACTCGGGGAGATGACGATCGTCCACAATCAGGGCGACCGCTCGCGCCTGGCGGCAGACCGAGTGGCCGTGGTCGGACTCGGCAAGCGGGAGGACTTCGATCTGGAAGCGATTCGGGTCGCCGCGGCTTCGGCCGCGCGTCGCGCCCGCGACCTTCGGCTCACTCGATTCGCGACCATCGTCCACGGGGCCGGGGCTGGCGGCCTGGAGGCTCGGCTGGCGGCGCGGGCCGTCGTCGAAGCCAGCCTGCTGAGCCTCTACGCGTACGATGAATTCAAGAGCCCACCCGAGCGCCCGGCGGGCAAAGTAGAGGAGATCACCCTGGTCGAGCGGGACGAGGACCGCGCCGAAGTGTATGAGACCACCGCGCGCGAGGCGGTGTGCGCGGCCGACGCGGTTGGGCTGGCGCGCGATCTGTCGCAGGGTCCAGGCAACGTAGTGACCCCGACGTACCTGGCCGAAAAGGCGCGGCTGATGGCCGAGTCACGCGGGGTGGCGTGCGAGGTGTGGGGCAAAGAAGAGCTGCGCGAGAAGGGCATGAACGCCATCCTGGCGGTCAACTCGGGCAGCGCCGAAGAGCCACGCTTCGTCGTCCTGCGCTACACCGGCGGCGGACCAGACGCCAAGACGTTGGCGGTGGTGGGCAAGGGGATCACCTTCGACAGCGGTGGCATCTCGATCAAGGGGTCCGAGCACATGGAGAACATGAAGCACGATATGTCCGGTGCCGCGACGGTGGTCGGCTTCGTCCAGCTCGCCGCCGACCTGGCGCTGCCGCTCAACGTGCTCGGCGTCTTCGCCGCCACGGAGAACCTGCCAGGCGGCACCGCTTACAAACCGGGCGACGTTCTCCAGACGTACAGCGGCCGCTTCATCGAGGTGAACAACACAGACGCAGAAGGCCGCGTGATCCTGTCCGACTCGCTAGCCTACGCGGCGGAGCAGGGGCCTGACGCGATCGTCGATCTGGCGACGTTGACCGGAGCGTGCGTCGTGGCGCTCGGTCACCACGCCACCGGCGCGATGGGCAACGACGAGGGGCTGTTGGCCCTGATGCGTGAGGCCGGCGACGTGTCGGGCGAGCGGGTCTGGCCGCTGCCGCTCTGGCGCGAGTACAGCAAGGATATCGAGAGCACCATCGCCGACATCAAGAATTCGGCCGGACGCCCGGGCGGGGCGATCACCGCTGCCGCCTTCCTCCAGAACTTCGTCGACGGCCGACCGTGGGTGCACCTCGACATCGCCGGGACCGCCTACACGGAGGGCCGCCCGCCGGTCCCGCCCTATCTGCCATCCGATGGCGCGACCGGAGTTGGGGTGCGGCTGCTGCTCGAGTTCGCGCGCCGCTGGGGCGCCGCGTAGGGGGCTGCGTACAGACGGCTCGGCGAACGGCGATACCGCTTTGTTTCGCCGCGCTCGCGCTCCTGTTCGTGGGGCGCGGGCTGCTCCCTGGCCAGGCGTTGCTGCCGATCGACGATCTGTTCCTCTATCCACCCTGGCGCGCCCACGCCGCCGAGTACGGGGTCCAGCTGCCCCACAATCCGCTGATCGCGGACGCCATCCTCCAGAACTATTCCTGGAAGCAATTCGCGGCTGGCGCCTACGCCGCCGGCCAGTTCCCGCTTTGGAACCCGTTCATCCTGGGCGGCCAGCCCTTTCTGGCGGCCGCGCAGAACGGCTCGCTGTACCCGTTTGGGGTCCTCTTCTTCGTCCTACCCCTGCCCCAAGCCTACGCCTGGTTCCTGGCGCTTCACCTCTGGCTCGGCGCGCTGTTCGCCTGCTGGCTGACGCGAACGCTGGGCGCCACACGGCTGGGCGGCATGCTAGCCGGCATCACGTTCGGCTTCTGTGGCTATCTGGTCGTCAGCTTCCTGTGGCCCATGGTCGTCAGCACCGCCATCTGGCTGCCGGCCTTGCTGGCCGTCATCGAGCGGTTGATCCAGGGGGGAGGAGGAAGGGGCCAGGAACAAGTGCGCTTCGCGGGGCCAGAGGTCAGGGATCAGGGGCCAGGGGCGGAGGGGACAGCGGCGCGATCCGTAGGGGCGGACCTGAGTGTCCGCCCTAAAGGGCGCACACGCGGGTGCGCCCCTACCGGATGGGTCGCGCTGGGGGCCGCCATTGTCGGGCTGCAATTCCTGGCGGGCCATCTGGAGATGAGCCTGTACTTGCTGCTGACGGCCGGGCTGTACACGGCCGTGCGCCTGCTCGGCGAGATCTGGGCCGGCCGCTGGCCGCGCACGGTTGGGGTCGGACTGGCCGCGCTGACCATGGTCGGCCTGGGCGCGGCGCTGGCCGCCATCCAGCTCGTCCCGTTCGGCGAAGTTATCGGGTCCAACGTGCGGGTCGGGTGGACGAGCTACTCGGAGGCGGCCGGGTACGCGCTGTCCCGCGATCGCCTGATCGGCTTCCTCGTACCGGACTATTTCGGCAACCCATCCCACCACACCTACCTCGACCTGCTCGACGGCCAGGTCAGGTCGGTCGAGCACGTTCGGGCCAACGGGGAGCAGCGCAGCGATACGGAGTGGGGTGGCCAAAACTACGTCGAGGGGACCGCGTACGTGGGGGTCCTGCCCCTGCTTCTCGCGCTGGTCGGGCTCTCGGTACGACCCTCGGCGGGTGCGCGGGCACTGGCGATCGTGGCGGGCGTGTCGCTCCTGCTTGCATTTGGCACGCCCCTGTACGCCGTCCTGTTCTATGGCGTGCCAGGCGTCAACCAGCTCCACACTCCGTTCCGGTGGGTGTACCCATTCAGCCTGTGCGCCGCGGTCCTGGCCGGGCTGGGCGCCGGGACTCTTGGGCCATCGGCCGTCAGGGCGCGCCCGGGGGTACTGGTAGGCGCCGGCGGCGCGGTCCTTGGAGCGGCGCTGGTCGTGGCGCTGCTGGTCGGGCTGCCGTTTCGGGAGGCGATCGTCGGGCAGGCCGCCCGGCTGCTCGCCCGTTCGCCGGACCTTCGGGCCGGGTTCGGCGACGCCCGCGCGCTTTTTTCTTACGAGTACCTGAACCTGCTGGGCTTCGGTCTGCTGCTGGCCGCGAGCGGACTGGCGCTCTGGTTTGCCGCCCGCCAGCGTACGACGATCACCACCGCCGCGGCGGCCGTCTTGCTGGTGGGCGACCTGTTCTCGTTTGGGATCGGGTTCAACTCGGCGGCCGGGACCCGCTCGCTCGAGCTGGTGCCTGACTCGATCCGCGCGATTCAGACCGATCCGGGCCTGTACCGAGTGGTGACCTACGGCGAGGATGACACGCTGCCCTCGAACACGAACATGCTGTTCGGGCTCCAAGACGTGCGCGGCTACGACACGATCATCCTCCGCGACTACGTCGACTACCTCGATCTTATCGAGCCACAGCGCGGAGTCGCTTTCAGCAAGGTGGCCAAGTTGTTCGACCAGCGCTCGCTCGGATCGCCCCTCCTGGACCTGCTGAACGTCAAATATGTCCTGACCAGCAAGCGAGTCGACCTGCTCGGCCATAGCCTGCTGTACGAAGGCGAGGGGGTGCGGGTGTATCGAAACGAGGGAGCTCTGCCGCGCGCCTTCGTCGTCGCGGGTGTGCAGCCCGCTTCGGACCACGCGGCTGCGCTGCGGATGGTAGGCGATCCGGCCTTCGACCCGAGACGGTGGGCGGTTGTAGAGGGCTGGCGCGGCGAGCCTCGCCCGTCGGGCCGCTCGGCAGTAGGGGCCGAGATCGTCGAGTACGGGGGGAACCGCGTCGTCGCTCGGGCGGAGGCGGCAGAGCCCGCGATGCTGGTCCTGGGCGACGTGTTCTTCGAGGGCTGGAGCGCGACGGTCGACGGGGTGGCGACGCCCGTCCTGCGGGCGAACGCGCTGGTTCGCGCCGTTCTCTTGGAGCCGGGGCCGCACGAGGTGGTCTTCGAATACCGCCCAGTCTCCTTCCGGATTGGCGCATTCATCTCGTTCGTCGCGGCGATCGGCCTGGTGGGCCTGGCCGGCCTCGCAGCCTGGGGACGGCTCGGGAAACGCGCGGAGACCGGCAGCGCCATTCAGCGGGTCCTCAAGAACACGGCCTTTCCGATGGCGACCAGCTTCCTGAACAAAGCCGTCGACGTGGCCTTCGCGATCGTGATGTTTCGCATCCTCCAGGCTGAGGGGGTCGGAGCCTACACCTTCGCCGGGGTGCTGGTCGGCTACCTAGACATCCTGATCGGCTTCGGGCTCGGGACGCTGATCACCCGCGAGGTGGCCCGCGATCGGGCTATCGCTGGCCGCTATCTGGGTAACGCCCTGGCGCTGCGGCTCCTGCTCTGGCTCGGCTCAGTCGGGCTGGTGGCGTTGGTCGTCGGCCCCGCCGCCGACGTCATGCGAATCAGCCCGCCGATCGCATTGGCCATCTGGCTGCTCCTGATCGCGGGACTGCCGAGCATCTTGAGCAACGCTCTGAGCGCCCTCTTCCAGGCCCACGAGCTCATGGAGTATCCGGCCGCTGTAACCGTCCTGACGACACTGCTCAAGGTAAGCCTGGGCCTGTTCGCGCTACTCGCCGGCTGGGGCTACGTCGGGCTGGCGGGCGTGGCGGTGGCGACCAACGTGGTGACCGCGTGCGTCTTGCTGGGCCTGTGCATGCGGACCATCGGCTGGCCCGGACTCCGGTTCGACGTGGCCCTGGGGCGCTGGATGGCGAGCGTGTCGCTGCCGCTGATGGTCAACAACCTACTCAATACCCTCTTTTTCAGGATCGACGCGCTGCTGCTCAAGCCGATGGCGGGCGACGTCGTCCTGGGCTGGTACAGCACGGCATATCGGTTCGTCGACGGCCTCCAGATCATCCCGGCCAGCTTCGTGCTGGCCGTCTTCCCGCTCCTGTCGCGCCACGCCGAGGGCGATCGGGCCGCGCTGGCCCGCGCCAGCGCCATCTCGCTCAAAGCGCTGCTGATCGTGGCCTTCCCGATCAGCGTCGGCACCACCCTGCTAGCGGAGCCGATCATCCTCCTGTTCGCTGGTCCCGGCTACCTACCGCACTCGGCCGTGGCGCTCCAGATCTTGATCTGGTTCCTGCCGATCAGCTTCGTCAACGGGCTCACGCAGTACCTGCTGATCGCCGCGAATCGCCAGCGCTGGATTACGGCCAGCTTCCTTGTCGGGGGGACATTCAACCTGGTCGCCAACCTGGCGCTGATCCCGACGTACGGGTATCTGGCGGCGAGCGCGGTGACGGTGGCGTCGGAGCTGGTCCTGCTCGGACCTTTCTGGTACGCGGTCCGCCAGGAGGTGCCAACGATCGGGCTGCTCGGCCTGGCCTGGCGCCCCGCCCTGGCTGCCCTGGTGATGGGCGTCCCGGTCTGGGTAGTCAGGGATTGGAGCGCCTTAGTCGCGGTCCCCGTTGGGGCGAGCGTCTACGGCGCCGCGCTGCTCGCGCTCCGAGCGCTCGATGCGGATGAACGGACTGTTTTGAAGGGCCTGTTTCAGCGGCGACTCTCCCGACCCGGACCCTGAGGTCCGATAATTCACCACCAAGGCCCAAGGCCCCAAGGCACCAAGGCGTCTTGTCATCCCGCGCGAAGCGAGGGATCTCGGCTTCCGGCCTGGGCACCGAGATCCTCCGCTTCTCTCAGACCTTGTGAAGAGATCGTAGGCGGAGGGGCAGTTCCTCTGGTTTGTCATCGAAAGCGCAGCGAGGAATCCTTGCCCGGGCGGCGGATCCTTCGCTTCGCTCAGGACGACAATAAGGGCTCAGGATGACACGACGCTACGGATGGCCTTGGTGCCTTGGTGGTTCAGAGACTCGCGGGCCCGGACGGCTGTGCTCGCCGACCTCGCCGCGCATGACGCCGACCGCGTGGGGTATGGCCGGCATGATGACGTCAAGGCATTCACGCACGCCCCTCGGGCTGCCGGGAAGGTTTACGACCAGGGAGCGACCACGGACGCCCGCCACTGCCCGCGAGGTCATCGCCGCTGGCGTCACCTTGCGGCTTTCGGCGCGCATGGCCTCGGCCAGGCCGGGCACCTGGTAGTCGATGGCAGACAAGGTTGCCTGGGGTGTCACGTCGCGGGGTGAGAGGCCGGTCCCACCGGTCGTGAACACCACGTCTAGCCCCCGCTCGTCGGCCATACCGCGGATCTGTGCAGCGATCTGATCACGTTGGTCGGGCACAAGCGCGTACGCGGCCACGGACGCCCCGGCTGCCACGACGACCTGGCGAATAACCTCACCACTCTCATCCGGTCGTTCGCCTCCCGAGGACTTATCGCTGACCGTGATGATGCCGACGCTGATGGGCTCTCGGCCCTCGGAGCCGGAGTGACGGCCAGCGCTAGCGGCCGCCACCGGGCTCGCCGCCGACGATTTCCTCGGCCCGGCGGTACTCGCCGCTCCTGCCGCCGACTTTATGGACCAATCTGATCCGCTCGATGACCATATCCTTGTCGACCGCCTTGCACATATCGTAGACCGTCAGCGCGGCGACGCTGACGGCGGCCAGAGCCTCCATCTCGACACCTGTCTTGCCGACGACCCGGGCAGTGGCCGTGATCTCGACCGCGGAGGCGGCCTCGTCCGATTCGAGCTGCACGTCTACGGACGTGATCGGGAGCGGATGGCAGAGCGGGATCAGCTCGGCTGTCTTCTTGGCCGCCATGATGCCGGCCACCCGCGCGACACCGAGGACGTCGCCCTTGCTCATCTCGCCACGGCCGATGAGCGCGAGCGTGGCCGGCCGCATCGAGACCCGCCCGCGCGCCGTCGCCACCCGGACCGTCTCGTCCTTGGCGCTTACGTCGACCATCCGAGCGCGACCGCGCTCGTCGAGATGGGTCAACTCAGACATCGGTCATCCCGCTCCACGAGTATAGCGAAGCTGACCCGGAGGCGGCGGCGTCTCGACCCTGGCCCCACCCCAATCCGCTCCCCCAAGCGTGAGGGAGGGGGAACGAGCGACAGCCGTGTATCCTGGTGCACTATGGCGCACTCGTCTTGGAAGCGCACCCTGTGGGTGCTGGTAGCCGGGCAGGGGCTCACGACGATGGGCTTTAGCTTCGTCTTTCCCTTCATGCCGCTCTACATCCAGGAGCTCGGTGTGGCGGACCTGCGCGACGCGACGGTCTGGGCCGGCCTGTTCAACGCGCTCGGCGCGATCTCGATGGGGGTTATGGGCCCGATCTGGGGCACCTTGGGAGACCGCTTTGGGCGCAAGCGAATGCTCATCCGCTCCAACGTGGGCGCCGCGATCTTCACGTGCCTGATGGGATTCGCCCGTTCGCCGGAAGAGCTGGTCGCGCTGCGGATGCTGCAGGACGGCGTATCCGAGGTTGGGTAGGCTATGACTATGAGGGTGCCAGCGCATCCACAAGACCACCGCCACGTCGCGGCGATCAAGGCAGGGAATCATGGTCGACGCCCTTAGGCGTCTCGATCCAGAGGCGCTGGAGGCGCTGCTCGGGATTACGCTCGACCCGTTCCAGCGAGAGGCGATCGAGTCACTGGCCGCCGGCCGCTCGGTGCTTGTCGCCGCTCCAACCGGCACGGGGAAGACCGCGATCGCCGAGTACGCGGTCCTCGATGCGATCGGGCGCGGCGGGCGGGCCCTCTACACCACCCCGATCAAAGCGCTCTCCAACCAGAAATTTCGCGATTTTCAGGTCCTGCTCGAGCGATCAGCAACGCGCGGACTGATCGGCCCAAGCCAGGACGTTGGCTTGCTGACCGGGGACATCGTCGTGAACCCGGATGGTCGGCTCCTGGTCATGACAACGGAGGTCGTGCGGAACATGCTCGTCCAGGGTCGACCGCTACCGGAGCAAGCGGCGGTGCTCGTTTTCGACGAGGTCCATTACATGGGCGATCCGGAGCGCGGCACAGCCTGGGAGGAGGCGATCCTGCTCAGCCCGTCCGGCCTGCCGCTGGTCTGCCTGTCCGCGACGGTCCCGAATGCCGACGAGGTGGCGGCCTGGATCCGATCGACGCATGGTGAGCTGGACTGCGTGCTGTACGGACACCGCGCGGTACCTCTGGAGCACCGTTATTTCCTGGACGGCCGCGCACATCTGGTGCTCGACGCCGACGGCCGGCGACGCGCCGACTTCAAGGGCGTCGGCGGCGAGCTGAGCCGTGCGATCCAGCGGCCTGGTAGCTGGGGCCGCGACGGGCCCACCCGCGAGGCGCCAGACAGCGCCGCGCGGAAGGCGGCCGAGCCGCGCCGCCAGCCGCAGCCCTGGGAGGTGCTGCGGTTGCTAGAGGGCGAGCAGCTGACCCCGGCCATCTACTTCCTGTTCGGTCGGCGCGCGTGTGAGCAGGCGGCCGAGTCATGTCTGGCACTCAAGCCGGTTCGCGCTGCGGAGCAGCTCGTGAACGAGGCCAGGCTCCGCCTATCGGACCTGCCACCCGAGGACCGCGCGCTCAGGCAGGTGGCCTGGCTGTTTCGTCTGCTGCCGCGAGGCGTGGCCGTACATCATGCCGGTCTACTGCCGGTGGTGAAGATGCTGGTGGAGGAGCTTTTCGGGTCGGGCCGGCTGCGCGCCGTGTTCGCCACCGACACCCTCGCTCTGGGGATCAACATGCCAGCCCGCACGGTGGTGGTGGGCGAGATGTCCAAGTGGGACGGCCAGCAGCACCGCCTACTGACGCCGAACGAGTACCGGCAGCTCACGGGACGGGCTGGGCGGCGTGGGATCGACGAGCGTGGGGTGTCGGTGATCCTCTACTCGCCATGGGTCAGCTTCGAGCAGAGCATCGCGGTGGCGACCGGCGATCTGCTCCCACTCGAGAGCGCGTTCAGTCCCAATTACAGCACCGCCCTCAACCTGTGGCGGCAGCCTGGCGACCAGAAGCGGCTCGCCGACCTTTACGCGCGCAGCTTTCGCCGCTTCCAGCAGCAGGCCCGACTGGCCAACCTGGCGGACGAGCACGCGGAGCTGAAAGAGCGTTTTGAGGAGATCACGGACGAAGGCGCGGCCGACCCGAACACGTGGCAGCTGGCTCGGGAACTGGCCGACAGCGAGCGAACGCTGGCCGGGGCGGATCGCCAGGCGACCCTCGAAGCGTATGCAATGGTAGAGGGCCTGGGCCGGGTCCTCGAGCGATTCGGCTATCTCTCCGTCGAGCAACCAACGCACAAGGCGAGTGTGCTGCGCAGGATCTTCGACACCAACGCGCTGACCCTGGCCGAGCTGCTCACCAGCCGCCGTCTCGAGGCTCTCGACGCGGCAGAGATCGCCGAGGTCTGCTCCTGGTTCGCATTCGACCGCGACACCCCGATCCGCGGCCTTTCGCTGACGACGCGCCTGTACCGCCTGCACGAGGAGGTTCTCGGCCTCCATTTCAGAGTCTTGGAGGAGGAGCGGCGGGCCGGCGTCACGGTCTCGCGGCCGCTCTCAGAGGACCTGCGCGGCGTGGCGCTAGCGTGGGCGCAAGGCCGGACACTGGGCGAGATCGCTCGTCTCAGCCGGCTTGCCGAGGGCGACCTGGTTGGCCTGCTCCAGAAGACGATCGACATCTTGAGTCAGTTACGGGCCGGGTTGGAGCGCGCCGACGTGCCGCCACGTCGTGCCGACCGGCTCGACGTGGGCGGGCTGGTTCCGCGGTTCGCCGAGGCCGACAGACTCGTTCGACGTGGAGTGATCGAGACCTCATACCGCTGGGCGCTGAGCGGTCCGCCGCCGGCCGACGCGGCGGCGGCCGACTGGCCGATCCCGACGGTCGAGGATGCTTCGCCACCCCGTCGTTCGAGACGCGATTTGCCGCATAGGAGATTGTCGCGGCAGAGGCGGAGAGGACCGTAGAGCCCGCGGACAGGCAACCCTCTCCAGCTCCCATCTCCGCTTCGTGTACCATACGCCCCACACGTAAGTGGCGGGAAACCGATGGGGCAGCTCGTGCGCGCAAGTGAGCAGATGCGCCAGGGATTCGGCCTGGACAGCATGGAGCCGCCGCACGAGGTCAGGGCGTGGTTCGAGGGACTCTTTGCGCGGCGCCCATTCACGGCGGAGGCCAGGCGCTTCTTCGGCACGCTGCGGCTCGAGGCCGGCGACCTGTCGGCCGAATGGGGGGGTGGCTTCTGGTGGGCCGAGCAGCGTTTGGTGCAGGTGCGCGGCGCGCAGGATGAGGCGGCCGTGCACGAGCTGGCGCACGCGTTCTGGCACGACGCGCGCGAGCGGGGATCGAACGCTCGCGATCTGATCGAGGCTGTTGTCCGCCTTTCAGAGGAGTCCGATCCGCGTTACGGCCAGGCCCAACGGCTGGCGTACGACTACGTGCACGGTATCCCATCCCAGCCCGATCCCTCGAGCCCGACGGGCTACTGGCGCGGGATGCTGGTGGACGAGAATGACTGGGAGATGTTCGCCGGCCTGGCGAGCGGAACCATGGGTGACATGAGCCTTCTGCCGCCTTACGTGCGGCGCTTCTACGCGGGCCTGTTCCAGGCCGCCGAGGAGACAGATTGAGCGGCCCGTCAGTCGCGCCAGTCAGTATGATCCTGGGTCGCCATCGCGAGCGTCTCGCGGTCGTGGCAGGCGGGCTGCTTGTGGTCGCGGCCGGCGTGCTACTCTTCCTGTACATTCAGCCCCAGGTCGCGCGCGGCCGAATTCAGGTCTTCGCCCACCGTGGCGCCTCAGCCTACGCCCCCGAAAACACCCTCGCGGCATTCAAGAAGGCGATCGAGCTGCGGGCCGATTGGCTCGAGATGGACGTTCAGCAGACGAGCGATGGCCGCCTGGTCGTGTTCCATGACCTGCGGCTCGAGCGGACCACCAACGGCCATGGGGCGCTGCGTGACCTTAGCCTCGACGAGGTCCGACAACTGGACGCGGGGGCCTGGTTCGGCGCCGAATTCAAGGGCGAGCCGGTCCCGACCTTCGAGGAGGCGGTGGCGCTGGCTCGCCAGGCAGGCATCCGGATCTTTCCCGAGGTCAAGGACCCGCGCTTCTACCCGGGCATCGAAGAGCGCATGGCCGCTACTCTGCACGCCTATGAGTTCGAGGACAATACGATCGTTCAATCGTTCGACGCCGGCTCGCTCGAACGGCTTCGCCAGGTCAACCCACGCCTTCGCTTGGCAGCGCTGTATACGGCCACGAACCCGCTCAAGGGCGATCCGCCGGCGCGAGCCGACGTCATCGGGCCGGCCTGGGAGCTGGTCGCCAGCGACCGCGGTCTGGTGCGCGACGCCCACGCGGCCGGCCGTCAGGTGGTGGTCTGGACCGTCGACGCGCCCGCGGCCACCAAGCAGATGATCGAGGCGCGGGTCGACGGCATAATCACTAACCGCCCGGACGTCGTGCGCTCGATCCTCGAGGAGCGCTAGCGAGCAGGGCGCTCATCCTTCACTTGACACGGCTGCTATCCTGGGGTGTGCTACCTCTCGCAGTCCGACTCGGTGTGGGCATCACAGCACTGGCCTGGCTCGTGCTCCGGCCCCTCACGGCAGCTGGCGGCGGCGATACCGAGCCGTTCAATCCAGCCGATTGGCCGTCGCACGATTGGCGCTCGCCGGGCTTCGTCGCCGTCGTCGATGGCCAGATCTACGACCCGGACTGCTGGCCGCTCCAATCCGTCGGGGCGAATGTGCCCAACATGATGCATCGCGAGTCGATCGTCCAAAACCTGGAATGGATGCGCAAGAACAAGGTCCGCTGGATCCGCGTGTTCGTGACCGGGCACCTCCAGAACTTCGATCTGACGCCTGACCTGGTCGAGCAGCGGCTGCGGGAGCTGACGCGGCTGGTCGACTCGTATAACGCGGCGGTCGGTAGAGCCGAGTCGATCTACCTGATGGTCGTCCTGACTGATTACTACGGCCAGGGCGTGCCCGGCGACCCGTACGTCAAGGACAACCCGGACGGGTGTGAGTTTGTGGTCCTGCCGGCTCCCTGGTATCGGCGCGGAGCGCAGCGGTTCAATTTCCAGGCGGAGTGCGGCGACAGCGCCATTTATGACGCACCCAATTACGAGGTCAACTTCCTTCCCTGGGTCCGACGTCTGGCGGCGGCCGCGGCCGACAGCCCGTCAATCATGGGCTGGCAGCTGGGCAACGAGCTCAAGGCCCGAAACAGCGCCCGCAACGGGATCGAGTACGCGTATGACTGGTACCTGGACTTCGTAGTCGACACAGTCGACGCGATCCGTGCCGTCGACCCTAACCACCTGATATTCATGGGCGCACAATACTTTGCCGAGCTGACCGACATCCCCTATCGACCGGGCAGCGGCGGTATCGACTACTACCTGAGAGACAAATACCTCCAGGCCGTCGACAAGGCGGCTCGCGCCTGCGGTTACGGGTGTTGGAACGTGTGGAATCTAACCTACTACGACTTCAACCCATACCCGGCCGACGACGCGATGGCGTTGGCGAGAGGCCATGTTGGGAGCGTCGCTACCGAGTACGGTTTCACCCTCGGCACACCATACGAGGACGAGGCCCGCTTTGGGCGTGATCGCGCGGCCGCCCTGCGCTCGGGCCTCAGGCGGCCCTGGCAAGACGTGTGGGGCGAGTGGCACGAGGCCCAGTGGAGCCTCGGCGAGACGCTGCGTGCGCTTCGGTTGGTAGGGATCGCGTCCTGGGGCTCGCCGAATCCCGATCCCGAAACCGATCCCGGCAGCGACCTGGACCGCCGGCGCGGCATCAGCAGCGCTCCGGAGGGGAGGGCGCTGTGGGACCACTGGGCGTATGTTGCCCAGGAATTAGAGTATGCCAATGGCCGGGCTGGCCAAGCGGCTGGCTGCCTGGCACTCAACTCTTCTGGACGGGCCAACAGCTCCGCGCCGGCCGCGCGCCGCCCGACGCCGGTGCCGCCGATTCTGTCACGGCCGATCGGCTCGCCAACCCCAGCCCTCGACCTAGTCGGGGTGGTGGTTGGAATCAGCACCGATCCGGAGGACCCGACGCTGGTGGTCAAGACGGACCGCGGCGAGATGTCGGTCCGCATGCCCAAGACGCAGGTGGTCAAAACGTTCAACATGGGCGACACCGTTCGAGTGCGGGGTTGGCCACTCAGCGACGACGTCATGCTGGCGAGCAGCGTGGAGATCGTTCCTCCGAGACGGCCGTGAAAAGTGAGCGGCGAAGGGCGTGCCTTTCACGCTGCACTTTTTCCTCTTTCACTCTTCACTTCGCGTAGGTGGCGGCCAGACGAATCGCCGCCAGATGGTCCTCGACCAGACGGTCGCGGCGTGGGATCGGGTAGATGATCGGATACACGCCCGCGTCGAGCATCCCTCGCAGCTTCTGGGCGCAGACGTCCGGCCTGCCAGTCAGGGTGAACTTCTCAAGCATCGCGTCGGGCACCAGTCGGCTTGCAGCTGCCAGATCGCCGCTCTCCCAGATCTCTCTGACTCGTCCTGCTTCGGCGCCCAGGCCGCTGACCTCGGCGATGTGGTGATAGTGGGCGGAAGCACAATAGAAGGCCACCCCGCGTCGCATCGCGTCGACCGAGCTCTCGGCACTCGGCTCAGCGCACGTCATCATTAGGGTGAAGATCTTCACTTCGCTGGGGTCGCGCCCGGCCGCCTCGGCCTCTGTGCTGACGATCGACCGCAGCTCCTCGAGTGACTCGTCCGACGGCCAGTTACTGATGAACCCGTCCGCCACACGAGCCGCCAGGGCGACCATCTTCGGGTTGAGCGCCGACAAATAAAGCGGGAGCGAGCCCTCGATCGGCCCCTCGCGCAGGCGATAGTCGCGCACCTTGAACCACTCGCCGTCGTAGGAGAAGCGGTGGCCGCTGAGGAGGCCCCGAATCACGTCAAGCGTCTCGCGCGCGCGCCTCAGCGGCCGCTCGATCTTGAGACCATGTCCGCGCTCGGTAAAGCCCACCCCGCCCGTCCCAAGCCCGAGCGCGAAGCGCCCGCCGCTCAGGCGATAGATCGTGCTGGCGCCCATCGCCAGCAGGGTCGGGGTTCGCGAGTAGAAGTTGAGGATGCCGGTCGCCAACCGGATGCGGCTGGTCGCCTGGGCGAGCAATGCTAGGAGCGCGAACGCCTCTTTGCCGGACTCCTCGGTCAGCCAGAACCCCTCGTACCCGAGGGACTCGGCCTCTTGCGCATAACGAATCAAGTCGGCGAAGCCCATGTCGCCGGTGTGAAGGGTGGCCCCCATCTCGCCGCGCATGCCGTAACAATACCGCTTCGGGTCGGAGCCCCCACCCCAACCCCTCCCCCAAGCGTGGGGGAGGGGCGTCGAACAACCGTTCCGGTCAGTGCGGCTTCTGTGTGGCGCTCGGAATCGGCGTGGCCGTCGCGACTGGCCGGGGTGTAGCCGTGAAGGTGGGAGGCAGGGTCGCAGTCGGCGGGAGTTTTGTGGGCATGCTCGTCGTCTTGGGTCGCGGGGTTGGCGTACGAGTTGGCGTGGCCAACTTGCTCGATGGCGCCGGAGCCGCGCGTGGGCGTTGTGGATCCGGGGGCGGCGCGTCACGAATTGCCGGGGGTGGCTCGTCGATCGCGTCCGAAGACGGGACGCGTCGACGCGCTGAGCTGGGCCCACCCTCGATCAACAACAGCGGGCTCCCACCGATCAGCCGGGCCCAGGGTGCATTCGGGACAGTCGCCGCGGTCGCCGGCTCCAGCCAGCGTCAGGAGGTGCACATACGCTCAAAATGGGCGGTTTTGAGCGTGGTTGCGCTAAAACCGCAGCCGTGCGAGGGCAGCGGCCGCTCCCTCACGGTCGCGGTACTGAAGAGGGCGAGTCCGCCGTTAGGCCTAGCATGGCGGCGTCGCGCAGACGGACGTAGCCACGGTCGGTGATGCGCAGGTGGGGTATGGCGCCGGTCGTCATGGTGTCGGCGGTCAGGACGGGGGTCGCCGAACTGCAGCCCAGCTCGCGGAGGGCCACCTCCACGGTGCACAGGTCGCTCGCGATCTCCTCCAACGGCGCCTCACTGACCAGGCCGCCGAGTCGAGCCTCGAATTCGGCGACCAGCGCGCCACCAGCGCAGACCGAGACGCCGCCCTGGGTATCCAGCAGACGGCAGGCCGCCAGCGCCATGTCTCGGTCGTCGGCGCCGATCACGATCACCGACTGGGAATCCCAGGTCATCGAGGTGGCCACTGCGCCTCTCCGCAAGCCATAGCCGCGCAGGAAGCCAACGAACAACTCGTCGGTCCGGCGCCCCCGATCGAGCGAGGCGATCTTGACCAGGTCGGCCTTCGGGTCGGCACACAGGTAGCCATCGACCGGCCTCAGCTCGATGATCTCCTCTCTGGTCACGAGGTTCGTGACCAGCTCGATGGCACGGGCTCGGATCGGGCCACCATCGGGCGCCGGAACGGCGAAGTCGGCCGGGCGCACGATCCGAGGGCGCTTGAGGGTCGAGTAGAAGTGGCGTGGGAAGCTTGGCTGGCGCGGCTCCACGGTCAGCGTGCCGTCGCGGGCGACGACCCGACCGTCGCTGAGCACCAGGGTTGGGCGGAAGTCGCGAAGATCTGGCACCAGCAGCAGATCGGCGCAGCGGCCGGGCGCCACCGCGCCCAGGTCGCGGTCCCGTCCGAAATGCTCGGCCACGTTCAAGGTGACCATCTGGATGGCTCGAGCTGGCTCCAGCCCAAGCTCGATCGCGCGACGCACGCAGTGGTCCAGATAGCCCAGTCGCAGCAGGCGGTCCGGCCCCTGGCCATCGGTGACCAGGACTAGCCGCCGAAGGTCGGTGCCGTCTCGCCAGAGGGGAGCCATCGCCGCCAGGTCTTGCCGGATCTCGCCCTCGCGGACCATGGTGTAGAGTCCCAGCCGCAGCCGTTCGCGCGCCTCGTCGGCCGTGACCGGCTCGTGGCAAGAGGAGATTCCGGCCGCGGCGTAGGCGATCAGACGGCTGCCTCTAGCCCCGGCGCTGTGCCCTTCGGCACGTCTTTCTGCAGCGACCGTCGCCGCGACCAGCTCGAGGGGCCGCCTGTCGCTCCGCACTAGCGGACCCCAGTAGACCTCGCCGAGGCCGAGCACCCGAGGGTGGCGCAGCCACCGCTCGTAGGCCTCCAGGTCCGGCGCGTGGGCTTCGATAAACGGCGCCAGGCCGATCAGCGGCGGCAAGGTCATGAACACCTTGACTGGCTGGTCGACCAGGGCGTCCAGGAGTGCGTCGACGGCACGGCGTCCGAGCACCGTGGCCAGCTCACCGGTCTCGGTGATGATGGTCGTCGTTCCACCCGGCACCGCGTAGCGGAGGAGCTCCGCCAGACTGTAGCGGGTCTCGAGGACATGGGTATGGCCGTCGATCAGGCCGGGGACGACGAACTGGCCATTGGCCTCGACGATCTCGGTGTCAGGCCCGACAACGTGGCCGGCGTCGGGGCCCACGTAGGCGATTCGGCCGGCCTTGACTGCCACGTCGCAGCCCTGGATCAGCTCCGCAGTAAAGACGTTAAGGACCGTCCCGCCTCTGACGACCAGGTCGGCCGGGCTCTCACCCAGCGCCACCGCCATCAGCGCACGGGCACGCGCCGCATGGGCGGTCATTTGCTCGGGGACCACGCCACGAGTATACCGGCCTTTCCTGGCAGCCTGATCTCGTTCAGATACATCCGCGACAGTGGTCGATGCCGAAGAAAATGCCCCCCTCTCCCTCTGGGCCCTCTGGGAGAGGGGATCAAATCTCAATGCCAGGAAGCAGCTACCCGCCAACAGGAGGTGTAACGGGGGTGGCGAACGAGCAACAGCTACTTGTGCCAGGTCGTGCTCGCCCGTATAATCCCGCGCCCGTCGACGCCTGGTCGGGCGCACGTTGAGCCTGGCAGCATGAAACCGGCTCACGCCGGGCGCGTTGTACTGACGAACACATTATGTTCGCTACTGGAGGACGAGGTTGAAGAAGCTCTGGCCCATCCTGGCGCTGGTACTGGCAGCCGGCGTGCTGCCGCCCGGTGCTGCAGCCGCCGGCCCCGACGAGGGCCCGGCCGCGAGCCCCGAGTATGGGGCCGCGGTGTTTCTGCTCGGACATCCCGAAACCACGCCGCGAGACATCCAGCTGATGCAGGCGGCCGGCTTAGGCTGGGCCAGGCTCGACATG
>DASPXK010000175.1:0-7859 GCA_035637315.1 Chloroflexota bacterium | reverse complement strand
AGCATCGTGAGCTCGCTGGGACAAACAGCAAACCACCGCCACCCGCGTCCATGCGCTGGTACACTCCTCCTAGCGAGCTCAATCGCAGGAGACGTGCATGGGGTTCAACATGTTTGGCCGCCGGCGGTCCGAGAAGGAGCGGGCGCTTGGCGAGCGGCTACCGCCCGGGCAGTATGTGGCCGAGAAGTGGCCGGTCCTGCACTACGGCTCGGTCCCGAAGTTCGACAAGGCGAGCTGGGATTTCCGCGTGTTCGGGCTGGTCGACCAGCCGATCCGGCTCACGCACGACGAGTTCATGGCCCTGCCCAAGAGGACGCTCAAGGCTGATGTCCACTGCGTGACCCGTTGGAGCCTATTCGACAGCGAGTGGGAGGGGATCCCATTTCTGGAGGTCGTGAAGCTGGTCAAGGTGCTGCCAGAAGCGCGTTTCGTGGTGGCCCATTCCGAGAACAATTTCACCGCCAACCTTCCCCTCTCGGACTTGATGCGCGAAGATGTGCTGTTCGCGTTTCGGCGCAATGGGCAGGACATCTCGACCGAGCACGGCTGGCCGCTGCGCCTTTTCGTGCCCCACCTGTACTTCTGGAAGAGCGCCAAATGGGTGCGTGGGATCGAGCTCCTGAGGGAAGACCGGGCAGGCTTCTGGGAGGGCTACGGCTACCACATGCGCGGCGATCCCTGGAAAGAGGAGCGCTACGATTGGCAGTAACGAGTGGGCAGTGGGCAGTGGGCGCGACTACTCACTGTTCACTGCCCACTCGTGTATAATGGCCGGGCGCGGCTTTGGGGCCGCGTGTCCTTTCTGCCCTCGCGCCGTCGGGCCGCGCACCCGGCCCGTGTTACTGAGCCGAGGGCAAGCCCATAGGAAGGAGGTGCGCGATGCGCGACTATGAGCTGATGGTCGTGCTGACGCCCGAACTGGACGACGAGGCCGTGGCCTCGACCACAGAGCGGATCAGGTCACTGGTAACCACTCGGGGTGGCGAGGTCGTCGACGTTCAGGCGTGGGGGCGGCGGCGATTAGCCTACCCCATCCAGAAGTTTCGCGATGGCCACTATGCCGTAGCCAAGCTGAAGCTCAGCCCGGACGCGGCTGAGCCGCTCGATCGAAGTCTGAAGCTCACGGAACCCGTGATCCGCCACCTGCTCGTCCGCCTGGACGAGCCTAGCTGACAGGAGGGACCGAGGCGATGCTGAAGGCACTCATTATCGGAAACCTCGGGGGCGATCCTGACGAGCCGCGCTACACCGCCGAGGGTAGGCCGTTCGTCAGCTTCAATGTGGCAAGCAACTACCGTGCGCGGGGTCCGGATGGCGAGCCGCAGGACAAGACCGAGTGGCTGCGGGTGACGGTATTCGGGCGCCAGGCCGAGGTCGTGACACAGTACCTTCGTAAGGGAAGCCGCGTGTACGTGGAGGGCCGGCTGGAAGCGCGTCCCTGGATCGACAACCAGCAGCAGCCCCGAGCGGGGCTGCAGATGATCGCCAACGACATCCAGTTCATGAGCTCGCGCATGGACGACGAGGCGGCTGGGATCCCGAGGGCGGGCGGTGCGGGCCTACCGGGGTCGCCTGATCAGCCCGCTCGCCCAGCCGGTCCGCGCCCGGTGCCAGGCCCAGCCGAGGAAGCGGAAGTTGAAGACCTGCCATTCTAGACCCGCCTCGCGAGGGCGGTCGCACCGATCCCTGGAGACGTCATCGTGAGTCCACAACGCAAGTCGTCCGGCGGCCGGAGCGGGGGCCGGAGCGGGCGTCGGAGCGAGTTCAGTCGCAAGTACACTCCCAGGCGCAGGGTCTGTAGCTTCTGTGTCGACAAGATCAGCTACATCGACTACAAGGACGTGCCACGCCTGCGCCGGCACCTCTCCGAGCGCGGCAAGATCGAGCCGCGCCGTAGGACCGGGACCTGTGCGAAGCATCAGCGCGCCCTCGCCGTGGCGCTCAAGCGCGCCCGTCATGTGGCGCTGCTCCCGTACACCGCCGAGCACATTCGGCTGAGCGGAATGGTGATGCGGTCGCCGGACGATCGCCGTCGCGACGCCGAACGGCCGGCCCGGCCCGCCGCGCCACCGGCCGAGGCGGCCACCGACGGGGTGGCGGCCGAGGCGGCCACCGAGGGAGTCGCGGCCGAGGCCACCGCTAGCGCCACCGAGGCAGAGACCGCCGTGGCGACCGGGCAGGCAGAGACGGCAGTGGCGACCGGGCAGCCAGAGACCGCAGTGGCGACCGGGGAGGCAGAGACCGCTTTGGCGACCGGCGAGGGAGAGGCCACTGGGGTGGCCGTCGCCGCCGTCGAGCAGGCGGCCAGCGCCGAGGCCGAGTCGACCACCCCAGAATCTGGCGCGGCGGAAAGCCGGTCTGGCAAGCCGGCGAAACCGGTCGCGGCTGGCGACTGAAGCGAGACTTCGAGCTCCGAGTCTCGTGTTTCGAGTTTGAGCAGACCACTCGAAGCTCGAAACTTGGAACTCGAAACTCGGCGGCATGCCCCGCGTTAAAGAGAGCCATCCCTCGCGCAGCAAGAGCGCCGCGGTTCGGCTGGCGATGCTGCGGCCTTCACGCCGCCAGCTCAGCAGATGGCGACGCGAGCAGCGTACTCACCGGATCATCTTGTGGGGCACAGCGTGCGTGCTGGCCGCGATGGCGGGAATCCTTGGCTTCGGCTACTGGCGCGAGAACGTGGCCCGAGCGGCTGAGCCGGCCGCCGCGGTGTATGGCGAGAACATCAGTGTCTCCGAGTTGCTGGAGCGAGTCCGGCCGCGCGCGCGGGCGCTCGACGCGCAGGCACGATTCTACGAGCAGCAAGGCATCACCCAGGCCGCTACCCAGCTCAATCTGCAGCGCTCGCGAGTGCCAGACCAGGTGCTGGACAGCATGATCGAGGAAAAGCTGGTCAGGCACGAGGACGAGCAACGGGGCATCAGCATCTCCGAGGACGAGGTCGACGCCAGGATTCGCAAAGAGATTGCCGAGCAGGAAGCGCTGAGCCAGCCCCGCCCCACCTCGACGCCGACCGCGACGGACGCGGCGGCTACTGGCACGCCCGTCGGCACGCCGGCCCCAACCCAGACTGCGACCGCGGTCCCGACCCTGGCCACGAGCGAGTTCGCGAACGCGTACCAGGCGTTCCTCGAGCGGGCCAACCTGACCGACCAGTATTACCGCGACTTGATCCGCGCCGAGGTCTACAAAGACAGGCTCAAGGAGTCGTTCGCCCAGGTGCTTCCGCGCGCCGAAGACCAGGTTCATGCTCGCCACATCCTGGTCGACAACGACGAGAGCCTCCAGAATGCGCGGCAGATGCTGTCCGACGGGGTGCCGTTTGACGAGGTTGCCCGTCAGCTATCGACCGACACCGGCAGCCGGGAGGCCGGGGGAGACCTTGGCTGGTTTGGGCGTGGAGCTATGAACCCGCCTTTCGAGCAGGCGGCGTTCAGTCAGCCGATCGGCGAGATCGGCGAGCCGGTCCAGTCGCCCAACGGCGTTCACATCATCCAGGTCTTGGAGCACGACTCGGATCACCCGCTCACGCAGGAGCAGATCGACCAGCGGACGAGCCAGGCCTACCAGATCTGGTACGCGGGCTTGAGGGGCTCGTCAGACATCCAGAACCAGCTCACCCCCGAGCGGCGCGCCTGGATCCTGCGCCAACTCGCCACGCGCCGGCCTTGACTGACAGCAAGAGTTCCCAGTGGCCGGCTGCGTGACATGCACCCTCCATGATTTGTCATCCAAAGCGAAGCGAGGGATCCGTGCCGGACGATGGGCCGCGGATCCTTCGCTTCGCTCAGGATGACAATGACGCCTTGCAGTCGCGTGGGCCGCGCTGTCGTCGAACAAGTTTGCCCGAACTGGCCCCCCGAAAGCCTTTGTGTCCGGGGCCGTTGGTGGTTCAAAATAGCGCCGGTGCCGAGGCGGGGATTCGAACCCCGACCCCCTCACGGGGAGCCGATTTTAAGTCGGCCGCGTCTGCCGTTTCGCCACCCCGGCAGCGATGAGCCAGGCCCCTCAGATTCTATCCTAGCCTGTCCAGCCACTCAAAGGAGGCCGGGTGGCCTTTCGCCTGCTCCTCGTGGCGGTCCTGTCCGCCTTCGCGCTCATCCCGCTCACCCCGGCCCACTTCTTCGCCTCCAGCGACGGCCTCTACCACGTGTACCGTGCCATGGAGGTGTACCGCTGCCTCCAGAGCGGGGTCTTGATCTGTCGCTGGATGCCGGATCAGTTCCTGGGCTACGGCACGCCGCTGCTCAACCTCTATTCGCCGGCCACCTATTACTTTATCGCCGTCTTCCACGCCGTTGGGCTCGGTTGGGTGAACGCCACCAAGGCGTCGATCGCGCTGTTCATGGTCTTCTCGGGTCTGGCGGCGTACGGCTACGCGACGGACTTTCTCTCGCGGCGGGCTGCCCTGCTCGCGGCGGTCGTCTATGTGTACGTGCCGTACCACCTGGTCAACGCCTACTACCGAGGCGACCTGCCCGAGTTTTTCGCGATGGCCTGGTTCCCGGCCATCCTGTGGGGGTTCGGGCGCCTGGTGAGGCCAGGTCCGCTCCGGTCGCGCCTGCCGTATTTCGCCGCGGCAGCTTTCTGCTACGCCGGGCTGGTCCTGACCCATAACCTGTCGGCCTACATCTACACCGGTTTGCTGGTCCTGTACTGCTCGTTCCTGCTGCTGCGCGGCATCGTGGAGCGCCAGTACCGTGGGGTTCTCGGCGTCGTTCGCCCGGCCGGCCTCTTGCTCGGCGCGACGTTGCTCGCTTACGGGCTGACCGCTTATCTGTCGCTGCCCGCCATCTTCGAGCGGCAGTTCATTCAGCTCGAAGGGCTGCTGTACGTGTCGCACGCCGACCATTTCCCGACTCTGCAGCAGATCATGCCCAACAAGCTGATCCACATCTACGGGATCATCTTCCCAGATTCGCCCGAATACGCCTACAAGATGGGCCTGGCGCAGGTGTTGCTCGGCGGACTGGGCGCCCTGGCAGCGCTCGTGTTCTACCGCCGCTTTGCGTTTCGGGCGCGCGGCGAGGCGGCGATCAGCGTGTTCGTCTTCGCGGTCGCGTTCTGGTTTGCCCGACCAGAGTCGCTGTGGGCGTGGGACCGAATCCCATTGCTGCCGTATACGCAGTTCCCCTGGCGCTTTTTGCTCCTAATGGCGCTCCCAACCAGCGTCCTGACCGGGTTCCTGATCGACGCGCTGGCCGAGCGCTGGCGCAGGTACGCCACGCCCGTCCTGGTCGTCTTCACACTCCTCACCAACACGCTCGGGCTGCGCCCGATCATGGCCAACGTCGTCGACGGCGAGATCGACCTGGCGGAAAGCACTCGCTTCGAGCTTATGTACCACCTACTCGGGACGACCGTCGCCGGCGAGTACATCCCAAGATGGGTCAAGGAGAGGCCCTTCATCTCGCCCGAAGCGCTGGCGACCGTGCTGGGCACAAAGTCGCCAGCCGTCCACGTGCCGACTTCGGACCCTCGCATCACCGTCGAACGGCTGGAGAAAGGCTCCAACCATCAGCTCTACCGCTGTTCGGGCGATTGGGGCGGGCGGGTGGTGCTGAACACTGCCTACTTCCCGGGCTGGCGGGCGACCATCGACGGCGCTCCAGCCGAGATCGAGGTGACCGACCCGGAAGGGCTGATCGCCGTCAACATTCCGCCGGGCCAGCATCAGATCGGACTCTTCTTCGAGAACACGTTCATCCGCACCCTCGGCGAGCGGATCTCGTTAGGCTCGCTGCTGGGCGCGCTCCTCATGCTCGCGATCGCCTACGCGCAGGTACCCCGCCTGGTCGTGGCCGTGCCCCGAGTAAGCGTGCGCCGCGAGGGCCTGGCGCGGGCCGGCCTGATCGTCGCCATCATGGCGCTGCTGCCGTTCGGGGTCTCGTTCTACGCGGCGGCCTACCAGCCACCAGCCCTTGCCCAGCGGCCGCTCAAGATCAACCTCGCCGACACTCTGATGCTGATCGGGTACGACCTGCGCGTAGAGGGTAAGCCGCTAGGGCGGACCGACAACGTCCAGGCCGGCACGACCGTCGAGCTTTCGACCTACTGGCAGGGCATCTCGCGTGACCCCGACCGAGTCAACCGAACGCGGCCGTACGCTCGGCTGTCCAACATCGACGAGCAGAACTGGGGCTTCGTGGTCGAGAGCGCCCGTACTTCGCTCGGGCCGGACGGACTGATTTTCCGGAGCGACATGGCGCTGGCGGTTCCGAGCGGGCTTCCACCCGGCGTCTACCAGATCGACCTTGGCGCTTTCGCACGCGACGGGCGACCGATGCCGGTCCGCAACATGGAGCTGGTAGAACTGCTGCCCACCCAGGGCTCGATTCGGGTCGGCCCGCTGCAGGTCCGGCCCGCCGACGCGGCGCTGAGCCAGTTGGGGCTGGGCAGTGGCGCCAACTACGAGAGCCGAGTCCGGCTGGAGTCTTTCGGCCTCCAGGTCGGCCTCTCCGACCGCCGCTCGGCCCCGGCGCCCGTCCAGGTCGACGCAGGTGCTGCTCTCGCTCACGTTCGGGCTGGCGATACGCTCCAGTTGGACCTGTTATGGCGCTCCCTGCGCGATCATCCAGGCCGCTTCACGGTCAGCGCGTCACTTGAGGATGAGCAAGGATTCAAGTGGGCGGTCCGCGACAGCGAGCCCGACGACAAGATGTACCCGTCCTGGATGTGGTCGTCTCAGGAGGCGATCCGAGACCAATTACGAATGCCGATCGGCGCGGAGACGCCGCCGGGTCGATACGTCCTGCGGCTCAAGCTGCTCGACAGCGGCCGGCCGCTGTCCTTGCTGGACGCCGGGGGCTCACCGTCGGGCGGCTCTGCCCGATTGGTCGACGTCGAGTTGGCCAAGAGCGACGTCCAGGCGCGTGAGCGTGATGTGGCGATCGCGGACCGCCGCCATCTGAAGCTCAACGACGATCTCGAGCTGATCGGCCAGGACCTCGGCCGGGCGGAACTGAGCGCGGGTGAGTCACTCGACCTGGCGCTGGTCTGGCGGGCGAGCCGCGACGTTCGGCGCGACTACAGCGTCCGCCTCAGCCTGGTTGGCCGCGATGGCAAGCCGTGGGCTGAGGTGACGAGCGCAGTGGCCGGGCCCACTAATAGCACGGCGCGCTGGGAGCGTGGCGACATCTTCCGCGGCCAGTACCGACTGCGGGTCGGCCGGGCGGCTGGCGCGGGTGAGGGCCGACTGGTCCTGGAGTTGGTCGAGGCCGCAGCGGAGCGGCCGGCGGCTCGCCTCGAGCTGAGTCGGGTGTCGGTCAAGGGCCGCGAAGGCCGCGCAGTCGAGGCGGCCGCGACCAACCCGCTGAGCGCGCTCTTCGGCGACCAGGTCCGCCTGATCGGCTACGGTCTGCAGCCTGGCGCTCGGCTGCCAGCCGGCCGAGCCTCGAATCTGGACGTCAGCCTGGTGTGGCAGGCCGAGCGGCCAATGGAGGTGGCCTACACGGTCTTCACCCAGCTCTTGAGCGCCGACGGCACGCTCGTCGCCCAGCACGACGGCCAACCCGACAACGGCCAGAGCCCGACGACCGGCTGGGACCTGCGCGAGCCGGTCCCCGACGTTCACCGGATCCCGATCTCGAAGGACCTGCCGGCGGGCGAATACACCATCATCGTCGGACTGTATGACCCGCGCGACGGCCAGCGCCTCGCGCTCGGTGCGGGTCAGACTTACTTCGAGATCGGCAGGATCCAGCTCAGTCCGTAGCCCCAAAGGCCCATCGGGTCAGGGGTTCTGCAGCGTATAGCTGAGCTGGGCGTACGCCTCGGCCGGCGAGGCCGAGCCCGTCTGACGGACGTCGACCTCGAACACGTACGTCCCAGCCACCTGGCCGGTCGTGTTCCAGTTGTAGGTC
>DASPXK010000174.1:0-2815 GCA_035637315.1 Chloroflexota bacterium | reverse complement strand
AAGCACCACGCCCCAGCAGATCGCTTCAAAAGAGATGTCGAGTACTACCAGGCGCATCGGGAAGAACTGCTCGAGAAGTACCCGGAGCACTGGGTCACCATCTTCAGCGAGCGCGTGGTCGGCGCGGACCGGGACGTCGATCGACTGCTTGCTGCGCTTCGAGCACGGGCCATCCCCACCGAAAAAGCCTTCGTTGAGCGCGTGACCGCAGAGGATGAGCTTCTCATCCTACTGGCGTGATCCGAGGCTATTTCTACAGTCGAGGCGGGAAAGGCCGCCCATTCGTCAGGGGTAGTTGGAGTCCCCCGCGTTTGTTCGAGACTTAGAGGTCGCCCTCCTCGTGGACACGGGCGCAGACCGGACGATTCTTGGGCCTCTGGACACCCGACGGTTAGGGATCGACTTGTCGACCCTTCCCGCGGGCACGCCGAGCACTGGAGTCGGCGGCCAAAGCCAGACCCGGACAACCGGCGCCATCCTTAAGCTCGAAAGCTTTTCAACGGCCCTCGAGCTCACGATCCTGGACTCACCTCCGGGCTCCCAGCCAAGTCTTGCGATTCCTTCCCTGCTTGGCAGAGACATTCTCTCCCGGTTCGCCCTTTTCATCGAGGAACGTACAAGTCGAGTGCTCCTCCTCGAACCGGAGGAGGCTGACGCTCTTTCGCTTCCCTACCTCAAGGCTTCGATCCAGGCGCGGCAAGCCGTGCTAAGAGGACCCGCTAGCACCGCTCGCCGAGCGACGCTCGCGCCAGGACCGTGTAGCGTGGGCCCCCGCGACCCAGCTCGCTGCGCATCAAAACGATATCGCGAACAGTCAGTGGCGGGGCACGCCGACGGCCGCCGGCCTGCGGTCCGAACGGCGTGGCTGGTCGGGAGGCTGCCGTCTCGCGGGCGCGCGCCAAGGTGATGTGCCCGACGAGCGGCTTGCGGTCGTAGCCGATCTCGCGGGCGTCCAGCTCGCGCTCGAGCGCTGCGCGCAGGGGTTGGAGCGCGCCGGCCGGGTCGTTGGCGGCGACCCAGATGACGCGCACGCGGCGTCCGCCGAAGCCGCCGACCTGGCCCTGGACTAGGCTGAACGCCGGGCGGCCACCGGCGGCCGCGTCGATGGCCTCCTCGATCTTCGTTAGCGCCCCCGCTGGCTGCCAGCCGAGGAAAACGAGCGTCAGGTGGAGCAGGTCCGGCCTGACCCAGCGATAGGCGTCGCCTGAGCTGGCGCGAAGACCTGCCGCGATGTTGTTTAGCGAGCGGCGCCACGCGTCCGACAGCTCGATGGCGACGAACAGCCGGAGCCGTGCGTCGCCAACGACGTTCGTAGTGGGCGCTTCAGCGCCTGTGGCCGCCTCGAAGCGCACTGAAGTGCGCATTACGAGCGCCGGCGGCAGGGAAGGGCACGGCATGCCGTGCCCCTACAGTCCTCGCCACTCGCTGCTCACTACTCACTACTCGTGGATGCGCGGGTCGAAGGCGTCGCGGAGGCCGTCGGCGAGCAGGAAGATGCACAGCACGGTGGCCAGGATCATGGCCCCGGGCGGGTAGACCAACCACGGCGCGCTGCGAAAGGTGTCCTGCGAGCCGCTCAACATGTTGCCCCAGCTCGACAGCGGGACCGGCACCCCGAATCCGAGAAAGCTGAGCGCTGACTCACCCAGGATCGCCGAGGCGACGTCCAGCCCGGCTACGACGATCACGATCGAGGCCACGTTGGGCAGAATGTGCACCGCCAGGATCCGCAGATCACGCGCCCCGAGCGCTCGGGCGGCGTCGACGTAATCACGGCCCTGCACCGAGAGGACCATGCCCCGTACCTGGCGGGTTGTGCCGGGCCAGTAGAACAGGCCGAAGATAACGGCCAGCGAGAGGACCGAGGGTGTGAAGAGGACCGACAGGATAATCAGCACGAACAGGGACGGGATGTTGATGACGAACTGAACGAGCGCGTTCACGAGGTCATCGGCGCGCCCGCCGTAGAAACCGGCCACGAGTCCCAGCGAGGTACCGATGACGATCGACACGAACGCGACGAGGAAGCCGACAGTCAGAGATACCTGGCCGGCGTACAGCAAGCGGGTCAGGTTGTCACGTCCGAGCTCGTCGGTGCCGAGCAGGTACAGCTGGCTGGGCGGCTGGAGGGTGGCGATCCGGCCCTCCGGGGTGCGCGTGAACTCCTCCGGCGAGGAATGCAGGACGTTGGCGGCGAGCCACGGCGCCAGGACCGTGATCACCACAATCAAGCCGAAGATGCCGAGCGCGACCACGCTGAGCGGATCGTGGGCGAAGCGCCGGACCGAAGACGAGAGAAAGCCGCGTGAGGGCCGCACTCGCGGGGCGGGCGTGACCCGCGTGGCGGCGTCGATCGGATGCGGGGCGCCCGACCCGCGTGCCTGCCTGGCGTCTACTGCCACGCTGCCTCCACCGGCATCGGGCTAGCTGTAGCGGACTCGAGGATCGACCACCCCATAGCCGATGTCCGCTAGGAGCATCCCCAGGATCGTGAGCCCTGAGCCCAGCATCAGCAGCGCCAGCAGGAGCGGGTAGTCGCGGCTGGAGGCGGCCTCGAAGAACAGCTTGCCCATCCCAGGCCAGTTGAAGATCTGCTCGGTGATGACCGCGCCCGAGAGGACCGCGGGGAGCAGATAGCCGAGCAGCGTCACGATCGGAATCAGCGCGTTGCGCAGCACGTGGGCGCGGTCCACGATGCGGTCCGGGAGACCTTTGGCGCGCGCGGTGCGAACGAAATCCTGGCTGAGCACCTCCAGCACTTCCGAGCGGACAAAGCGAGTAAACGTGATCAGGCCACCCAGTCCGAGCAGGACCG
>DASPXK010000173.1:0-4710 GCA_035637315.1 Chloroflexota bacterium | reverse complement strand
GCGGCGCCGCTAACACGGCCGAGGCGGGCAAGAGCGCGAGGAGCGCGGCGAGCAGACCCGCCCGCGGGGCTGGAGGCTTGCCTCCCACAGCGCGAACGTCGGCCGAGCCTGCCGCCGCCCACACCGCCAGCAGCCCGTACCAGCCGGCGACGGCCCAGACCGGGAGCCGACCAGTGAACAGGACCGATCCGGGCAGGCCGGCCGACCAGTTGATCGCGGCCAGGATGTAGCTGACCAACAGCCACGTGCACCAGGTGAGCAGGTCGCCCAGGCCCGGCGCGAACCCGAACACCGCTAGCAAGCCGCCGACGAGCATGATCCACGGCACCACCGGCTCGATCAGCAAGTTGGCCAGCGGGCCAATCACCGACAGGGTGTGAAACGTACCCAGAATGATCGGCAGCGTGGCGAGGTGGGCAGCAATCGCCACGCCCAGAGATTCCCGAACCAGGCGTGGGAGCGCCAACAGCCGTTCGGCGATCGGCCGAGCGAAGAGGATCAGACCAGCGGTCGCCGCGACCGAGAGCTGGAAGCCGAGATCAAGCAGCAAGACCGGGTCCCAGGCGAGCATCGCGGCCGCGACCAGCCCGAGGGTAGTGATTGGATCGGCGAGTCGGCCGACGGCATTCGCGCCGAGGACGAACGAGACCATCGCGCCCGCCCGCACGGCGGACGGTGGCGCCCCGGTGAGCAGCGTGTAGCCCCACACCGTCACCAGCATTGGCAGCAGCGCCCACGGTCGCCCGACCAGCCGAAGGGCGACCAACTGAACGATACCGGCCATGACGGCCACGTTGAACCCGGAGACGGCGACGATGTGACTGGTGCTGGTAGCCGCCAGGGCCGAGCGAAGCTCCGGTGGCGAGCCACTGCGGGTCCCGAGCAGGATCCCGGCCGTCAGCGAGGCGTGCGGCTCCGGCAGCGCCGCGCGCAGCGAGCTTTCCAGTCGGCGCCGTAAGGCGTACAGTGCGCCAAGGAGGTCGGGTTGGGCCCTGGCACGCACGCGAACGGTCGCCCAATCCAGAACGTGAGTGATCCCCCGCCGCGACAACAGCTCGGCGGCGGGATAGCCAGGCCGAGAGCGCGGCTCTGACAGCTGGCCGTGCGCTTCGACAAGGTCGCCGTACTCGACCTCGTCGCCGGTCGCGCGGACGAGGACCCGAGCGGCGCTGTCTACGCTGCGACCGGGCTGCGGCCGCTCGACTCCGACCACCTCGAGCGGGAAGGCCACGCGACCGGCCTGAGGGACCGGAACCTCGGCTACGCGCCCGAGCAGCGTTACCGGACCAGTGAGTTCTGCTAGGGGGTCACGTGGAGCCGCGGCAGTCCCGAGGACCGTCCGCGAGACGCCAAACAGCAGAGCCGCCAGCACGAGGGCCATCCAGCGCGCTCGGGTGGGCCCCGCGAGCCAGGCGGCCGCGAGCGCCGCCGCTCCGCCCGCGGCCCAGGCCCACCAAGGGTCCGATGCCCAAAGCAGCCCGGCCGTTATCCCCAGCGTCCACGCGCTCGCCAGGACGAGCGCGGTCAAACCGTCACCAGGTCCTTTAGTTTGTCGAACGTAGCCGCACTCACCAGCTTCGCTTCTCGAAGCTGCTCGATGCGCGTGAACGGGCCATGCTGCTCGCGGTAGGCCACGATCCGCTGCGCCGTGACCGGGCCGACGCCCGCCAAACCGTCTAGCTCGGCCACGCTGGCCGTGTTGATGTTGACCCGCGCCGGCGTGACCGGGCTGCCCAAACCTGTGGTGGCCTGCACTTCCACCTTCTTTGGCACGGTCAGCTGCTGGCCGTCCGCCAGTCGAGCCGCCAGGTTCAGACGCTCGAGGTCCGCGTCAAACGTGGCTCCGCCGGCCGCTCGAAGCGCGTCGTCTATTCGCGAGCCGACCGGCAGGTGGTACAGCCCGGGACTGGCGACCGCCCCGTTCACATACACGATGATCGGAACGACGACTGGTGACGGACTCGATCGGGCAGCAGCCGGCTGGACCACGATCGGGGCGGGGGCAGGGCGCTGTAGGAAGAGCGCCGCGGCCGCCACCGCGATGACAATGAGCAATCCGACGACCAGGCTAAGCCGATTGCGTCGGAGCCATTCGCGCAGGGCTAGGCTAGCCAAGCCGTTCCCCCACCTGGCAAAGCGCCGGCCCACCCCTTCGCGAATGCGGGCCGCAATCGTTCGACCGCCCGCATTCTACAGTAGACGGTAGTGGGCAGCAGGCAGTGGGCAGTGGGCTGCCCCCTGCCCACTGCCCACTGCCTGCTGCCCACTGGTGTTACACTCTTGCGCGCATGTTGACCCCAGCCGCCGCCCGAGGTGGCGCTACTGGTCGTGTGCTGTTCGTGGCGCGCGAGCCAGATGAGACTTTACGGACGTTCCTGCCGGTCATCGACTGCCTGCGCGAGCGCCACGGCCTGGCCAGTCGAGTGCTATTTCATCACACCCCTGGCGAGTGGGCCCGCCACGAACTGGCCAGACGATGCGTCGGGACGCGAGAGGTGCCACTGCCGGATCGCGGCCTTGGATGGGCCTTCCTGGCGCACGGTGGCGGCAGCTCCTCGGCGGCCAGAACGGTGGACGAGATTTGCCGGTTCTGGCGGGCCCGGCGGCTGGCTCGCAACCTGCTCGATTGCGAGCGGCCCTCGGCCGTGGTGGTGATCCAGGACACGCTTCTCCTGGAGCGCTTCCTAGTCCGCCAGGCCAACCGGCTCGGACTCCCGACGATCGTTATCCAATGGGCCTTCAGCTTCCCTCAGGCGCTGTATGATCGACTTCGGTCGATTCAGTACGCCCAGAGTCAAAACGACCCGGGGAGCGCGCCGTCGACGTTGCGACGGTCTCTTCGACCGCTAACCCGCGCAACCTACCGCGCGATCCTCGCCGGACTTGGCCTCTCGTTCGACCTGGTCAACAGCTACGGCGGCGGCGAGGCACGGATCTTCGCCGTGATGGGCGAGGCCTTCAAGGAGCAGTACCTGGCGCAGGGGGTGCGCAACAAGCGCGTGGTGGTAACCGGGCATCCTGCCCACGACGCCGCGCACGCCCGCGCGACCTCGCCGAGCGAGGGGGAGCGGCGGGCCACCCGCGAACGTTACGGTTTGCCGCTCGATCGACCGCTCGTGCTGTACGCTACCCAGCCCGTCCTCTGGCGGCGGGTGATCGGCCCGGCCGAGCTGCGGGCCAACGTCACCGCCATTGCCGATGCGGTCGCTCGAGCGCCAGGAATGCCCCAGCTCGTCCTCAAGCTGCATCCACGCGAGCGCCCGGAAGACTACGCCTTTTGCGAGCAGCTTACGCCACCCGTGCGGCTGATCTCGCGGGCCGACATGGCTGATCTGATCGCCGCGTCCGACGCGTTCATCTCGTCCTCCTCGTCAACGGTTCTGCTGGCCATGATGCTGGCCAGACCAATCGTCACCATCAACTTCAATCAGGTCCCGCATTTCGACTTTTTCGAGTCGATTGGTGGCACTCTCCATACCAGGACGCCAGACGAGTTCGGGCAAGCGATCGAGCTGGCGCTCGGAGACGAGCCAACCCGCAAGCGGCTGGCCCAGGAGCAGCAGGCCGTGCTGGCGCGGTACGCCATGTTTGATGGTGACGCCACGGAGCGCGTCGCCGGGCTGATCGTCGAGGCCATCGCCGAGTCGGGCAAGCTGGCCGGCGCGGCATGAAGGCCCTGTTGCTCTGCCAGAACCTCGGGGTGGGTGGAGCCGAGGAGCTGGTCCTTGGCGCCAGTACTCACTTACCCAGCGCGGGCGTGGACACGAAGGTCGTGGCGATAACCGGCCGCGGCCAGGTGGCCGACGAGATCGCCCGCGCCGGCGTGCCCGTCGAGCTGTCGTCGGGCCAGCCGGGCCCCCGCGACCCGGCTGCCTTCGCCCGCCTGGTCCAACTGCTCCGCCGCGAACGTCCAGATGTCGTTCACACCTACCTGCTCAACGCGTGCCTGTACGGACGCCTGGCGGCAGTTCTGGCCCGCGTGCCCGTTATCTTGGCCGCCGAGCAGAATGTCTATCTACGCAAACGACGACGCCACATCTGGCTGGAGCGGCTGCTCGCGAGCCGCACGTTCCGGATCGTGGCTTGCTGCCAGGCCGTGGCCGACCGATACTGCCGCCAAGTCGAGATCAGAAGCGATAAGATCGCCGTCGTCTACAACGCGGTCCGATTCGGGCCCGAGCCGGCCTGGGCGGAGCGCGGGCCCGCTCGCGCTCGGCTTGGCCTCCCGCCCGACGCCACGGTCGTGGGCACGCTTGGCCGCCTCACCGAGCAGAAAGGGCACCTCGTCCTGTTGCGAGCGGTGGCCGAGCTTCGGGATCGTGTCCCGGGCCTCGTCCTGCTGATCGCGGGCGAAGGCCCAATGCGGGGCGAGCTCGAGACCACCGCCGAGCGGCTCGACATCGCCGATCGGGTCAGGCTGCTCGGCGTTCGACGCGACCGCGACAGTCTCTACGCGGCCATGGACGTGTTCGTCCTGCCCTCATTGTGGGAGGGCCTCTCGCTGGCGCTCGTCGAGGCCATGGGGGCCGGACGGCCAGTCATCGCCACTCGAGTGGGAGGCAACCCGGAGGTTGTCGAGCACGGTCGGACCGGGCTCCTGGTCTCGCCCAACGATCCTGTGTCGCTGGCCGAGGCGATCGAGTCGCTGCTGCTGGACGCCGAGCTCGCCAAAGCGCTGCGAAGCGCCGCCTCGCTCGAGGCGCGAGCCCG
>DASPXK010000172.1:0-2659 GCA_035637315.1 Chloroflexota bacterium | reverse complement strand
CGCCTTCACGGCGGGCAGCGCTTTGGCGGCGGTAACGTGGCACTCAGGGCCGACGTTCACGAACAACGGCGACGGCACATTCACGGCAACCGGCGACGGGAGCGGCTTCGGCAACCAGCCGGCGATCGCCACGATCGTTCTGGGCGGGACTGTGCGGTACACGTGCCAGAACAAGGGCGGTAATCAGGCGCCCGGCCAGAATCCCGTGCCGGCAACGACCACTGGCTCGCAAGATCTCGGCAACGCCGACCACAACGGTCGTGGCGTCCTGAACCTGACCGTAGGGCCCATCACGGCGTCTTCGACTGTGAGCGGGAAGACCGCCGGCTGCCCGAACGGTAACTGGAGCGGCGTCAACCCGGTCTTTGAGGGGGGCCTGACCGCCACCCTCACCATCACACAGGGCGGCAAACTGATCTTCGGTCCGGTCACCATCAACTACTAGCCGGTTGGTCTGACCTGGCGCCAATCTGGGGCTGGGGTCACCCGAGGTTCACCCCAGCCCCAGCCGTGTCCCGTCCGCAGACGGCCAGTACATACGTGGCGGGCGGCCAACCAGGCCAAGCGGCGCGGGTTACGTGTCCTTCAGGCCAGACGCTCGTCCTCGCCAGCCTCCGGGTACACCAACATCGTGCTGGCGCAAGTGGACTTCGGCTCGGCCCGGACTGGGCAGCTGCGCCTGGCCTACGCGTTCGTGATGACGCTGTCGTTCAGTCGGCACCAGTACGCCGAGTTGATCTTCGACCAGCGGGTCAACACCTGGATCGCCTGCCACCGGCGTGCCTTCGAGAGTTTCGGGGGCGTGCCACGCAAGGTGGTTCTGGACAACCTGAAAGCGGCCGTGCTGGTGGCCGCGCTGCACGACCCGGTCCTGGCCGAGGCGTACCGCCGGCTCGCCCAGCACTACGGGTTTGTGATCAGCCCGACCCGGCCGCGGACCCCCGAACACAAGGGCAAGGTTGAAAACGGCGTCCATTTCCTGAAGCGCAGCTTCCTGGCCGGCCAGGAGTTCGCGGATCTGCGGGTGGCCAATGAAGCGCTCGGACGCTGGGTCCGCGAACGAGCCGGGACTCGCGAGCACGGGACCACCCACCAGCCACCCCTGGCGCTGTTCGAGACGCACGAGCGGACGCGACTGCTGCCGCTGCCGGCCGAGCCGTTGGAGCTGGTCGAGACCAAACGAGTCAAGGTCCACCCGGACTGCCACGCCGTCATCGACGGCAGCTACTACTCGGCGCCGTACCGCTACGTCGGTCAGCACCTGGAGGCGTTCGTCTTCGAGCGGGTGGTGCAGCTGTTCATGGGGACCGAGCTGGTGACCACGCACCCGCGGGCGCCGGTCAAGGGCGGCTGGCGGACGCGGCTGGAGCACTACCCGCCGTCCAAAGCCGCCTACCTGGAGAAGACGCCGCGGTACTGCCGCGCGCTGGCCGACGCGATCGGCCCGGCCACTGGCCAGGTCGTGGAGCGCTTGCTGGCCGAGCGTCCACTCGATCGGCTGCGCTCGGTCCAAGCGCTGCTGCGGCTGGTGGACACGGTCGGCCGGAGCCGGCTGGAGGCGGCCTGCGAGCGAGCCCTCTACTACGGCGACGGCCGCTACCGGCGGATCAAAGAGATCTTGAACGCGGCCCTCGACCAGGCGCCGCTCCCCGAGCCCCCACCACCACCAGCCGCCACCCGCGCCTTCGCCTTCCAGCGTTCGGCCGCGGAGCTGTTTGGTCTGGAGGACGGCTGATGCTGAGCCATCCGCTGCTGCCCAAACTGCGCGCCCTCAAGCTCTCAGGGATGCTGCTGACGCTCGACACCCGCGCCGCCCAGGCGGCCCAGGACCAGCTGACCCCAACCGAGTTCCTGGCGATCCTGCTCGACGACGAGCTCGAGCGCCGTGATCAGGCCCGGCTCAAGCGGCGGGTAGCCGAGGCCGGCGTGGAGCCGACCAAGACGCTGGCCCAGTTCGACTTCAGCGCCGTCCCTCAGCTCAACCGCACCCTGGTCCTGGACCTGGCCAGCTGCGCCTTCGTCGCCCGGACTCAGAACGTCTTGCTCTCTGGACCAACCGGGACCGGCAAAAGCCACCTGGCCAACGCCCTGGCCGTCGAGGCCCTCAAGCGGGGCCATACCGTCCTGGCGCGTTCGGCCCACCGCCTGCTCGGCGATCTGCACGCCGCCAGAGCCGATGGGACGTTCGGGCGTCGGTTCGCCCGCCTCTGCGCGGTCGACCTGCTCGCCCTCGACGACTTCGGCCTGCGGCCGCTCTCACCCCAAGCCGCGGAGGACCTCTACGACCTGATCCGCGAGCGCTATGAGCGCAAGAGCATCATCCTGACCAGCAACCGCGCCTTCGCCGAATGGCCCGAGGCGTTCGGGGACGGTCTGCTCGCCAGCGCCGCGCTCGACCGCCTCACCCATCACTGCCACACCCTCGTCATTCGCGGCCAGAGCTACCGCCAGCGTGGCCGGAGAAGGGAGGACACGACCTCAGAGAGCGTTTCTCACGATGGTCCGGAACTCGATTAGTGGGTCACACCAAGGTGAACATGAGTGGATCACTACGGCCGGCTATTGACACAGACGCCTTAGGTTCCCAATTCCTTGAGAGGTAGACGGTGCCTTGACTCGTGCGGTGTCTCGCACTCGTAGTTCGCTCCGGAGCCCTATG
>DASPXK010000171.1:0-40627 GCA_035637315.1 Chloroflexota bacterium | reverse complement strand
GTCCAGCCGCAGCGCGGTGGCCCGGTCGGCCGCGGCCAGGCCGGCCATGAGGTGGCCGAGCATGTCGCGGCCCATCGGCAGGTAGGCGAGCATGAGGGCCGCGGCGATCAGCGCCACCCAGAGCGGCCGATAGCGGAACGTGGCCATGAAGGCCAGCGCCACCGCCAGTCCCACCCAGGCTCCGCGCGAGTACGTCGCCACCATCGCGGCCACGTCGACAGCGGCGAAGGAGACCAGCGCCGGACGGGGCAGAACAGGGCTCGACGAGAGCAGTTGGCCCACCGTGAGCGCCGCCGCGAGCATCAGCAGTCCGCCGAACACGTTGGGGTCGATCGACGTCCCGGTTGCGCGCAGCACGTCGGTATACGTGTTGTTCGGGCCGGGCCGGAAGCGCAGCACGTCCAAACCGGACGGGTAGCCCACGACGCTCAGCGACGACAGCAGATCGACGATGGTCTGCTGTGGCAGGCTCTGGACCACGAGCCCGATCATGGCGGCCAGCGCTCCGCACAGGACCAGGGCCCGCGTCAGCGCCACGAGCTGGGCTCGTGTCTGGACAACGTTAACCACGGCCAGCATGAGGAGGATCGCGCAGGCGTACTTGACGAAGCTGCGCACGACCGGACCGCTCAGGGGGACGTAGATCGCGCCAGCCAGGAGCGCCAGCCCCGCCACGACGATGTACAGCAGGAGCGGGCGGCCCGGCGCGGTCAGCTCTAGCCGCGCCCGGCCGTACGGGACCCGCGCCAGCCAGCCCAGCAAGAGCGCCCCGAGCAACGCATCGACCAAGGTGAGCTGCACGCCGAACTGGATCGGGATGACGCCGAAGGGCAGCAGCGAGGCGACGGCGACGAGCGCCAACAGCGCGGCAGTCGGGCTGGCCGTCACGGCCAATCCGACTGCCAGGCCGGCGGCCAGCGCCAGCGCGACGGCGGGCGAGCCCATCGCCACCAGAATCCCAAGCCCGCACCCAAGCAGGACGGCCAGAGGGGCGTCGAAAGTACCGCGACCGTAAGGGAGCGGCCGCTCCCTTACGGTCGCGGTACTGATCGCGGTACTGATCTCACTCTTCATTCTCGTAGACGGCTATGGTCTGGCGAGCGATCTCGGGCCACGTGACGCGGGCAGCCGCGGCCCGCGCATTGGCGGCCAGGCGAGCCCTCAGGTCGGGGTCATCCGCCAGACGGGCGATCGCGCCAGCTAGAGCAGCGCCATCATCTGGCGGAACGAGCAGGAGCTGCTCACCATCACGCAGCTCGACAGGCGCTGGCGCTCCACTGCCCACTTCCCACTGCTCACTTCCCACTCGTCGTGTGCTGACGATCGGCAGACCGTGAACGAGCGCGGCCATCAGCGTCCCGCGCCGCGGCGATGCCCCATCGCGGTACGGCAGAGCGATCAGGTCGCAGGCAAGCAAGGCCGCCGATACGTCTTCGGCGGGCAGATGCCCAGTAGCGGTCACGAGGTCTTCCAGGCCCAGCCGGCCGATCGTGTCGTGAACCTCGCGAGCGGCGGCCAGGTCGGATGGGTCAGACACGCCGGCCTGAGCGCCAACGAGCGCAAGCCGGACGCGCCGATTGCTCGCCGCCAGCGAGCCGATCGCTTCGAGCAGTGTGGGCAGGCCCTTGCTGGCGTTGAAGAAGCCAAAGTACCCCACCAGCAGCGTGTCTTCGTCGGCGCCAAGCAGCCGCCGCAGGTCGGCGCGCTCCAAGTCTGGCGGCGGAGCGCAGTCCAGGTTGCTGCCGATCGGGATGACATGGCCGCGGATCGCCCCTTCCGTGAGGCCAAGCTGCGCGTCGGCTAGATCGGCCGGGTCGCTGAAAATGGCGGCGTGGCTGAGTCGGGCCAGGAGCTGGTTGGCACCGGCGCGAAGCGGGCCGGCTTTGGGGAACAGATAGGGTGCCCGGAAGTCATGGAAGGTGGTGACGATGCGCGAGCGCGGGCTCGCCAGGCGCACCCAGGCCGGCAGCAGGTTCACCGCCCCTTGCAGGCCAAAGGCGGCCGTCTGGTACTGGATGTGCAGGACCGGCCGCGGGCCGAGCCGGTTCAGCGCGCGCAGGACCAACGGCCAGGCTCGGGCGTCCCAGACCGGCACCCAGCCGTGGACCGGCACCCCGGCCTGTCCCGGCTGCTCGTGTCGGCGATGCACCCAGCGGGTTGGTCGTCCAATCCGGCGGCTGGTGAGCACGCCCACGGGCACGCCCAGGCTCGCGAGCGCCTCGGCCAGCCGAGCGGTGTAATCCCCCACCCCCCCGCTCTCGGGGGGAAACTCGCCGCTCAGCAAACAGACGCCAGACAGCTGGAGGTGCGCCGCGCGAGCTGCCGGCCAGCCCGTCTGAGCCGGGCGCTCGCCCTCCACCAGAGACACGCCGAATGATACACTGCTTGACCGTGCTAACCTGGGACACGTCTGACGTGTAATGTCTCGCACGGGGCCGTTTCGGCGTTAAACTGGTTGGCGCCAGAGTTGGACTCGTGCGGCTCCGCCGGCGGCGGAACGGTCCCGCGAAATTTAGAAATGAAGCGCTTATGACAGATTCCCCCTCCGGACCGGGCTCCCCGACGGCTGCGAGCGCTGGCGACGGCTCTGTGTTATCCACGCGGGCGGGCCGCAGCCTGACCTCCGCGACAGAAGCGCGGGCGCGGGAGTCAGTTCGATCCGGACGTAGCTCGGGTCTTTCTGGCCCATCCGCTGCGCAAGGCCTGAGCCACAGCCCAAGCACCCCCGCCCAGGCGACCAAGCGATCGCTCTGGCGGGGGAGGGGGATGGTCTAGCGTCTACCGGGCCTAGCTGCTGGTCGCGGGATGCCTGATCTCGCAGATGTACAGCGGGGTGTTGTCCGGATCGCCGAAGTGGGCGATCCGAACGAAGCCGTCGTCGGAGACCTGCGGCGCGAATTGGACCCCCTTCTGGTTCAACGCCTCCATGGCGCGATCCAGCTGGTCCACCTGGAGACCGATCGACATGCTGCCCAACTGACCTGGCCTCGGGCCGCGCTCAGCGGCCCGATGGAGCCCGATCGTCAGGCCGGGCGCCTCGACCTCGGCCCAGTCGTCGCCCACTCTCATCTTCAAGCTCAGGCCGAGCTTCTGGGTGTAGAAGTCGACCGCCCGGCTCATGTCTGAGATCATCACGGTAACGTTGCCTTGCCTGTACATCGCCATACCCCCTGGCTCCCGTGCTCACCACGCGCCTCCCAGGCCCGCGCGCCAGGGTTAGGATAACACCTATGTCCTCACTCCAATGACCTGGCGGCTGCACGTCGAACGATGGGGCGATAGCGGTCCGGTCGCCCTGCTGCTGCCCGGTGTGGTCGCCTCGGGGCGGTACTGGCGGTGGGTGGCCGAGAAGCTGCGTGGTCAGGTACGAGTCGTCGCGCCCGACCTGCTCGGCTTCGGGCGCTCGCCGTGGCCCGATGCGGACTATTGTCTCGACGACCACATCGATGCTCTCGAGGCCACCTTCCTCGCCGAGGGGCTCCAGGGCGCTGAGATGGCACCCTTGCTGGGCGGGCACTCGCTCGGCGCAATCCTGGCGCTGGCCTGGGCCGGGCGTCGGCCAGAGCGATTTGGTGGCCTGGTCCTGATGTCACTGCCCGCCTATCCCTCGCCACGGGAGGCTCGCCGCCACGTTGCCGCCCTGGGTCCGCTCGAGTACCTGACGGTGACCCAGCCACGCCTCGCGAGGCTGGTGTGCGGCACGATGTGCCGCTTTGCTCGCTCACGCTTTGGCGACCCCTTCTGGCGATTCGCCGCGCCCTTGCTCTTTTCGTACGGCCCCGCCGAGATCGCCCGCGACGGCGTGCTCCATACCTGGCGCTCGTGCAGCCTAACCCTGCGGAACTGCATGCTCGACGTGGACGCCCAGGCGCTGGCGACGAGAGCGGCGGCGACCGGCCTACCGGTCCGAGTGCTTCACGGTCGGCTCGACCGCGAGGCGCCCCTGGACCAGGTGATGCGTGTCGTCGAGCGGACCAGCTGGCCGCTGCAGGTACTGGAGCAGGCGACCCACCGGCTGCCGATCAAGCATGCCCATGAGTGCGCTCAAGCGGTCCGCTCGTTGGCGCTGGAGGTGGGCTCGTGGCGCGGGTCGCGCCCGATCGCCGACGCCGGCGGGCCCGGATAAGCCATACTGACACCAAGCGCGCTCCGCAACCGGAGCGACAGGCCACGGAGGCGTCGTTTGCCGGACCAGCCCGAACAGAGCGCGTATCGGCTGCCCCGCCCGGTGATCCCCGAACGGTACGAGCTGCGACTGAGTCCCGATCTTGGGGCGTTCAGGTTTGACGGCGAGGAGCGGGTCTCAGTCCAGGTCCGGGAGCCCGTCCGCGAGGTCGTGCTCAACGCCATCGAGCTCGAGATCCACGAGGCGTGTCTGACGAACGACGCCGGGGTGCGGCTGAGCGGCACGACGACCCTCCAGCAGGTGGATGAGCGAGCGCGGATCACCCTGGATGGAACGGCTGAGCCGGGCCACTGGACTCTGGAGCTGCGGTTCAGTGGGACACTGAACGACAAGCTGCACGGCTTCTACCGCAGCGTGCATCGCGACTCGAATGGCGGCGAGCACGTCATCGCCACTACCCAGTTCGAGGCGACTGACGCGCGACGCGGCTTCCCCTGTTGGGACGAGCCGGATTTCAAAGCCGTCTTTGCAGTGACGCTCGTCGTGGACGAAGAGCTGATGGCCGTCTCGAACGCAGCCATGGTAGCCGAGACCCGGCTCGCGAACGGCAAGCGGGAGGTCAGGTTCGCCGACACGATCCCGATGTCCACGTACCTGGTGGCGTTCGTCGTCGGGCCACTCGAGGCGACCGACCCGGTGGGCGTGGACGGCACGCCGCTGCGGGTCGTCTGCGTCCCAGGCAAGCGCCACCTGGCTGACTACGCACTGGAGGTCGGAGCGTTCTCGGTGCGCTTCTTCGCCGACTATTATGGCATCCCGTATCCGGGCGACAAGCTCGACCTGATCGCTCTGCCGGACTTCGCCTCTGGCGCGATGGAGAATCTCGGTGCGGTCACCTTCCGCGAGACGGCGCTGCTGGTGGACCGGCAGACGGCATCGCGAGCCGACCTGCAGCGAGTCGCCGATGTAGTCGCCCACGAGATCGCGCACATGTGGTTCGGCGACCTGGTCACGATGCGCTGGTGGAACGGCATCTGGCTGAACGAGGCGTTCGCGACGTTCATGGAGATGCTGGCCGTCGACGCGTTCAAGCCCGAATGGGAGCGCTGGGTCAGCTTTGGGCTGAGCCGCGGCTCGGCGATGCTCACCGATGCACTGAAGAGCACTCGCCCGATCGAATTCCCGGTCGGCCGGCCTGAAGAGTGCGAGAGCATGTTCGACGTGCTCACGTACGAGAAGGGCGCTGCGGTGCTCCGCATGCTCGAGCAATACCTTGGCGGCGCCAACTTTCAGCGCGGCATCCGCCTCTATCTGAACACCCACCGCCTCGCTAACACGGAGACAACCGACCTCTGGGACGCTATTCAGGAGGCGACCGGCGAGCCGGCCCGAGGGATCATGGACTCCTGGATCTTCCAGGGCGGGTTCCCCGTGGTCAGCGTCGAGTCGAGCTCCGACGGCAGGCAACTCAGCCTCTCCCAGCGGCGCTTCCGCTATCTGGAAGGGGCTGGGGGCCAGGGGCTAGGGTCTTGGGAAGAGTTCGCCCGATCTGATCCGGGACCGCTGACCACTGATCCGTTGTGGCGGGTGCCGGTCATGCTGCGGATGGGGAGCGGGCGGGGTAACGAGAGCCGCCGGGTGTTGCTCGATCAGCGGGAAATGGTGGTCGATCTCACCAACCAGGCCGATTGGGTCGTGGCGAACGAGGGCGGGCACGGCTTTTACCGAGTACGCTACTCTGCGCCGTTGCTCCGCAAGCTGACGGCCAATGTCCAGCAGAATCTGAGCGCGGTCGAGCGCTTCAACCTGGTCGGCGACACGTGGGCCTCGGTCGTCGCGGGCCTGACGCCTGTCGCCGAGTTCCTCGACCTGGCCAGGCTGTTCGGCGACGAGATGGACCGCAACGTCTGGGTCTCGCTGATCGGCGCGCTCAGCTATCTCCACCGCATGCTCGAGCCTTATCGACGGCCGGTCCTTCACGCCTTCGTCCGTGAGCTGATCGGCCCGGCCGCCACGCGCCTGGGGTGGACGCCGCGGGTGTCCGAGAGCGAGCTGACAGCCCAGCTGCGCGGCACGTTGATCGGGGCGCTCGGCACGCTCGGAGAGGACGCCCAGGTTCAGAGCGAAGCCCGGCAGCTCCACAGCCGCTACGTTCAGGACAGGTCGGCGGTCGATCGCGACGTCGCCCCGGCTGTGATCAACATCGTCGCCCACGCTGGCGGCCGAGCCGAGTACGATCTGTTCGTCGAGCGGTCCAAGAACGCTCCGACGCCTCAGGAGGAACAGCGCTACCTGTTCGGGCTGGCCGGCTTCCTGGACCGTGGCCTGGTCCAGCGCACGCTCGACAGCACTCTGACCGATGAGGTCCGCACCCAGAACGCCCCCTACTTGATCGGCTCCTTGCTCCACAATCTGGTTGGCGGCGATCTTGCCTGGACGTTTGTCAAGCAGCACTGGGACGCGATCGTCGATCGCTTCCCCGACAATAGCCACGTCCGGATGCTCGAGGGCATCACGGCTCTCTCGACTCCGGAGCTGGCCTCCGACGTGCAACGGTTCTTCGCCACGCATGCTGTTAAGCAGGGAGCCAAGACCCTCGAGCAGCACCTAGAGCGGCTTCAGATCAACGTCGCGTTCCGCCAGCGCGAGGCCGACAACTTGGCGAAATATCTTGACCAGTAGGCGGTAGGCAGTAGGCAGTTGCTAGCAGGGAGTATCCAGCACCCGGTCGTCACAAGGAGGTTTTGCGATGAGCATCCAGGCGACTGACTTTGAGGTCAAGCGCGACGCGCTTCGCGCCAAATACCTGAAAGCGCGTTCGGAGCGTCCGCCCACCACCGCGCGGGGTGTCCATCACTTCGCCCTGATCTGCAGCGACGTCGAGCGCACGATCCGCTTCTACCAGGATGTGCTCGGCTTCCCGCTGGTCGAGCTGATGGAGAACCGCGACTACAAGGGTTCGACCCACTTCTTCCACGACGTCGGCAACGGCAACCTGCTGGCCTTCTTCGACTTCCCGGGCCTCGGCCTGCAGCCGGGCGTCGAATCGATCGGCAGCGTCCAGCACATCGCCATCTCGGTCAGCCCGGAGCAGTTCGAAGCGCTCAAGGCGCGCCTCGACCAGGGGGGCATCAAGTACATCGGCCCGGACCGCGGGATCACCAATTCGGTCTATTTTCGCGACCCTGACGGCATCCAGATCGAGCTACTCCGCGAGCCGCTCCGCCAGATGGAGAACCGCCCGATCGGGTAGGGGCGCACGGCGTGCGCCCCGCGAAGCGCACTTGTTGGGCGCGTGCCATGCGCCCTACGGGCTACTGCCGGGCCGGGCGGCCGAGCAGTGGGACGCCGCGCGGGAGCCGCACCAAGCTCGGGCCGGGGCGGCTGAGAAGGCCCTTGCGCACTTCGGCCAGCGCTTCTTCGAAGCGCACCCGGCCGATCTGGAGCCCGCCGGGCGGCAGGCTGCCATCGCGACGCTCGGCCTCGATTGCGGCCCGTATCTCCTGCATGGCGGCTCGCTGGCACACCGCGGCCAGGTCGGCGCCACTGAACCCATCCGTCGCGGACGACAGGTGGTGGAGATCGACGTCCGGGCCGAGCGGCATCCTGCGTGTCTGCGCGGTCAGGACCTCTCGTCGCGCGGCCTCGTCCGGCAGGGGGAACTCCAGCACGAACGCAAACCTTCGCGGCGACAGCAGCGCTGGGTCGAGCAGGTCGAGGCGGTTGGTGGCCCCCAGGACCACCACCTCGCTGAGCTCGTCGAGGTTGTCCAGCTCGCTCAGGAATTGGCTGACGATGCGGTCCACCGCGGCGCCGGCCTGGTCCCCTCCACGGAGCGGGGCGATCGCGTCGATCTCGTCGAAGAAGAGCAGGCAAGGCGCCGCCTGCTTGGCGCGGCTGAAGACCTGGCGGATAGTCTTCTCGGACTCGCCAAGCCACTTGGACAGCAGCGTGGCCGCGTCGGCCGTGATCAGGCTCAGCCCGGTCGCCGTCGCCAGCGCTCTGGCCATCAGACTCTTGCCGGTCCCGCTCGGGCCGCTGAACAGGATCCCCTTGGGCGGGCGGATGCCGGCCTCGGCGAGCAGCTCCGGATGGCGGCGCGGGAACTCGATCGCACCCTCCAGAAACTCTCGCACCTCCCGCAGCCCGCCGACATCCTCCCAGGGCACGTTTGGCTTCTCGACGAGCATCTCGCGGGTGGCGGTGGGCTCGATGCCCTTGAGGGCGGTGAAGAAATGCCTGAGGTGTATCTGTGCGCCCTCGGCGAGTGCCATCGGATCAGATGTGTCGAGGTCGGCCTGGTCGAGGACCTCGTGAAGCGCGAGCATCCCGGCCTCCTTGCACAGGACCTCCAGGTCCGCCCCGACGAAGCCGTGAGTAACCTCGGCCAACTGTTCCAGGTCCACGTCGTCGGCCAGCGGTAGGCCGCGGCTGTGGATCCGTAGGATCTGTAGGCGGCCGGTTCGACTGGGAGCATTGATCGAGATCTCGCGGTCGAAGCGGCCCGGGCGGCGCAAGGCCGGGTCCACCAGCTCGGGCATGTTGCTCGCGCCGATGACCGTCACCTGGCCACGTGAGACCAGTCCGTCCATCAGCGTCAGCAGCTGGGCCACGACCCGCTTTTCGACTTCGCCGACCACGTCGGCCCGCTTTGGCGCGATCGCGTCCAGCTCGTCCAGGAAAATGATCGACGGCGCGTCGCGCTGAGCCTGCTCGAAGACCTCGCGCAGCCGCGCCTCACTCTCCCCGACGTACTTCTGCATGATCTCGGGGCCGTTGACGTGGATGAAGGTCGCCTCGACCTCGCTGGCCACGGCTCGGGCGATCAGGGTCTTGCCAGTCCCGGGCGGGCCGTAGAGCAGCACCCCCTTGGGCGGCTCGATCCGCAGGCGGCTAAACAGAGCCGGGTACTTCATCGGCAGCTCGACCAGCTCACGTACCCGCACCAGCTCGTGCTCCAGGCCACCGATGTCCTCATAGCGGATCGTGGCCGCCTGCGACTTCGGCCGCTGAGACGTCGGCACCCGCGTGCGAAGCAGGGTCGCCGGGTGAACGACGACCGGTCCGCTTGGGTCCGTCTCGACGACCTGCAACACGCGGTCGCCGCGCGCTAGGGCCGTGACTGAGACCTTATCGCCAGGCGTCAGGACCCGCCCGTCCAGGAACTCGCGCAGCACCTCCAGCTCGTCGTCCGCGAGGCTGCCCGCCTCGCTCGCTCCGAGGGTGACACTGTATGCGTCGGAGGCGCCGCCGGCTCGCACCCGGACCCGGTCGTCGATCCCGACCTGGGCATTGTCGCGAAGCGTGCCGTCCATCCGAATGACGTGCTGGCCGGGCAAGCCTGGCGGCGCTAGCTCCACGCGGATCGTCGTACGTCGCTTGCCGGTCACGTGGACCAGTGAGCCGGGCTTCAGATCGAGTGCGTCGAGCGCGGGCTGGTCCAGCCGCGCGATCCCGTGGTTGATGTCGAAGGGCAGCGCCTCGGCCACCCGCAAGTAGATCTCGCGGCCATGCTCGACGGCCCGAGCCGCAGCCACAGCCTCGCCCTGCTGGGCGTCCGAGGACGCGCCCAGGGCGCCGAACAGCGCCTCCTCGTCAGTTAGCCCGCGGTCCTGGTCTGCCATAGCCCGTCATCGACCGTCGGGGGTGAGTGTACACTAGGCCTCCCGGCGGTCGGACCCTTGAGGCGATATGATGTTCACGTGAAGCGCGCCACGATTCTGTTGCCCGACGATCTCGCCCGGGCGCTCGAGCGCGAGGCACGCCGACGGCAGGTCTCCGTTTCCGATGTCATGCGACGGGCCCTGATCGCTTATTTTGGACGCCGACCCGACCAGCCGCGGGGGCTGCCGTTTGCAGATCTCGGAAACAGCGGCCACCGGCATACGGCCCGAGACCTGGAGCAGATTCTGGCCGAAGAGTGGGCTCGTGATGGTCGCCGTTGACGGCTGGCGACTCTACTGGGTAAATACGTACGAGTTGGCCAGGGTCGGGCTGGCGCAGCACTGCTTGTGCTTGCGCCCTGAGCCGCACGGACAGGGGTCATTGCGGCCAGCTCTCGCTACGCTCAAAGGTGCGAGATCGAGATGCTCGAGGTAGCGCCAGCGGTTGTGGATCCTCTGGCCGAGCTGGTCCAGGCGCTCTTCGGCATGCGCGAAGAACCGCTTGTAGCTGGCGCAGAAGTAGTCTGGGGTGAGGCCGTTCTCGGTGCTGGCGCGGTTGCGCGGGCAGCCGCTCTTGCAGACCGCTAGCCATTCGCAGCGAGCGCACTCATCCGGCAGCGGGCGCTTCTGGCCGATGAACGCCTGGCGGGCCGCACCGGCCACGAGGTCGGCCAGTCAGGTGTCCAGGACGTTGCCCAACTTCCAGTCCGGATGGATGTAGAAGTCGCACGGGTAGGCCGACCCGTCGTACTCCACCACGATACCCGCGTCGCAACGGTCGCCATGAACGCACAGGTCGTTGGGGATCCCGACCGTGTTCTGGAGGAAGTTGTCGAAAATGCGGACGGACATCGTCGGAGCGCCGTCGCCGTGCCAGAGCTCGAATGCATCGGCCAGGAACTCGCCATACTCGGCCGGTGTGATGAGGTAGGCTGCGGGCTTTCGGGGCTCCATCGCTTGGAAGTCCATGGCCGGGATGAACTGGACGTGGCTGAAGCCCTGGGCGCGGTAGAAGCGCATGAGATCGCGCGGCTTGTCGACGTTGTGCGGCCCGAGCACGCACAGGATGTTGAAGTCCACCTGGTGGCGGCGGAGCACGTCGATCCCGCGCATGACCCGCTCGAAGCTGCCGCCTCCGCCGCGGTCGGTCCGAAGCCGGTCGTGTACCTCATGCGGTCCGTCCAGCGACACGCCCACCAGCCAGCCGTGGCGCTTCAGGAAGGCGCCCCAGTCATCGTTCAGCAGGACCGCGTTCGTCTGGAGAGCGTTGCGCACCTCCATCCCCGGCCCAGCATGGGCCCGCTGGATCGTGACCACCTTCTCGAAGAAGGGTAGCCCGGCCAGAGTCGGCTCACCGCCCTGCCACATGAAGCTGACCGTCCCGACGTCGGAGGCATACTCGAGTGCGTCCGGGATAAAACGCTCGAGCATCGCGGTGTCGATCCGGCGCCGCACCCGTGTCCCCTCGAGCGACTCGCGGTAGTAGCAGTAGCTGCAGTCCAGGTTGCAGTCCGTGGACACCGTCTTGAACATCACCGACAGGGGAGGCACGTTTGCTCCTGCGGAGCGGGGTCAGGGGTCAGGGGTCAGGGTCAAGGGTTGAGGTTCAGGACGAAGGGCCGTTCGCCTTTCCCACTCTCGCCCCTGACCCCTGACCCCTGGGCCGGGCTACTCGATCTCGATGCGACTGGGGGTCCGCCTGATAACGGTGCCGCGCTCCTGCCGTTCGATCGCCGCGTCCAGAATGCTGCGCGCGGCCATCAGAAGCTCCTTGCGGGCGTTACGGACATGCTGCTTGCCCTCGGGCGGGAGAATCCAGTCGGGCAGCAAGTCGGCAAGCCCGGTGAACCGATATTCGCGAGGAGGCCGTGGCTCGGCCGCTGCCGTCGGCTCTTCTTTTGGCTCCTGCATGTCTCACCCCACACCGGCGAGTTGGCGCCGGCCCTCGTTTCAGTATACCCCGGGTCGGGTATTCTGACCCCGCCCCCCGGCCTAGCGAGGAGGTTCTTATGTCGGACCGCGAAAATCTGAAGACCAGGGCAATGGCCGCCGTCGACGCCCGACGCGAGCAGATCGTCTCGATCGCACAGGCGATCCTCCACAATCCCGAGCTTGGATTCAAAGAGTTCGAGACGGCCCGTCTCGTCGGACGGAGTCTGGATGAAGCGCGCGTGGCTCATCGCGACGGGCTGGCGATCACGGGGGTCAAGGCGATCCTCGAGACCGGCAGACCGGGCCCAACACTGGCGATCATCGGTGAGTTGGACTCGATCGGCGCGGCCGGCCACCCATACGCCAATCCGGAGACCGGCGCAGCCCACGCGTGCGGGCATCACTGCCAGGTGGCTGCCATGCTCGGCGCTGGCATGGGCCTGCTGGACGCCGGAGTCATGGACGAGCTGGCCGGACGGGTCGTCCTGTTCGCAGTCCCGGCCGAGGAATACGTCGAGATCGAGGCGCGGCTGGAGCTGCGTCGGCAGGGCAAGCTCGAGTTCCTGGCCGGTAAGACCGAGCTGATTCGGCTCGGCGAGTTCGACGATGTCGATCTCGCGATGATGGCCCACACGACTAGCCTGCCCGAGGAGAAGCTGCTGGCCATCGGGGGCAGCACGAACGGCATGCTCGCCAAGTTCATCCGCTACGTGGGCAGGGCCGCCCACGCGGGCGGCGCGCCGGACAAGGGGATCAATGCGCTCGGCGCGGCCCACGTCGCTCTGGCCGCGATCCACGCTCAGCGCGAGACGTTTCGCGACGACGACCACGTCCGAGTTCACCCCATCGTCACCAGAGGTGGCGACCTGGTGAGCGTGATCCCGTCTGACGTACGCATGGAGACGTTCGTCCGCGCCAGCAACGCCGAGGCGCTCGACGACGCCAACCGCAAGGTCGACCGCGCCCTGCACGCCGGAGCGCTCGCGATGGGTGCCCGGCTCGAGCTCACGACGATGCCCGGCTACATGCCACTCCGAAACAACGAGCACATGGCGGCGCTATTTCGCACCAACGCCGAAGCGATCGTTGGCCCGGAGAACGTCGGAGCGCCCGGCCACCGCAGCGGAGGGACCGATATGGGCGACCTGAGCCACATCATGCCGGTCATCCACCCATTCGCCGGTGGAGCCGTCGGGCCCGCCCACGGCATCGAGTACCTGATCCAGGATTACGATCTGGCGGCGGTCAATCCAGCCAAAGCGATGGCGATGACGGCGGTCGACCTGCTGATCGACGAGGCGGCCGAGGCCCGCCGCATCCTGGAGGAGCACGAGCCGCCGATGACCCGCGACGAGTACCTTGCCTATGCTCGTCGCCTGGCGCGCGCGGAGATCTACGAAGGAGCCGGCCAGTGACCATCAACCGACACCCGCCTGGTCTGCCTGGCGAGCTAATCGAGATGTACCGCGGCCTGCCCCCGGCCACCATCGGCCATGTCGTGGACGACCGGTTTGTGGACACGGCGATCCGTCCCATCTTCAAGCGGATCTCCGTGGTTGGAACGGCCGTCACCGCCAAACTTCCGGAGGGCGACCTGACTCTCACGCGCGCCGCGATCGAACAACTTCAGCCCGGCGACGTCCTTATCGTCGACTGGGGCGGCCAGAGTCAGGCCGCCTGCTGGGGCGAGATGACCTCACTGGCCGCCAAGATAAAGGGCTGCGTGGGCGTGATCGTCGATGGCGCCGTGACGGACGTGGTCGAGATCGAGGACCAACAGATGCCGACCTTCGCGCGAGCCATCTCGGCGCTCGTCGGCCGCCGCCTGGAGACTGGCGCCGGCGGGATCAACGTGCCGGTCCAGTGCGGTGGCGTGTCGGTCCACCCCGGCGACCTGGTCGTGGCCGACGACAACGGGATCGTGATCATCCCACCCGCTCGGGCGAAAGAGATCGCGCAGCGGGCGCGCGCGGCGGAAGACCGCGCTCCTTTCCAGCGCATCTGGCTCGAGCGTGGCGGCTCGCTCGCCGACCTCATGGGCAAGGAGGCTGCCCAGATTCAGCGCATGCTCCAGGACCGAGGTTGGGCGTAGGCGCACCGGAGTGCCTCGGACCTTCTACCGTGTGGTCAAGACTGACCCGCCGAGTCTTGCCGATTTCATCTCGCACGCGGGGAAGGGGGACCAGCCTCCGGACCGGAGACCAGAGGCGCTAGCGGTGTGGGACGGCGTCTCGGTCTACGCAACTGCGGCGCAGGCCCGGAGAGTGGCGCGACGGTACCCACGCCTCGGACGGTACATTGCCACGCTCGTCGTCTCGGAGCATTCGCCTGTCCGAGCTGACCGCACACTCAGCAAGCCCGGGCATCCTACCCTGTGGGGCGATCCCGCTCATCTCCTTGCGTGCGCAGTGTCAGTCGAGGTCGTCGGCGGATAAACTATGGCTGTGTGCTACGAGCTTCTCAACGTCGAGACCGGGAATCTTATCGGCACCTACTCGAGCGAGGCGGAAGCCCTGGCTGTGGTCCGGAATGCTCTATGCCTGAACGGACCTGCGTACGCTGAGACCCTCGCCCTGGGGCGCGAAGACAGCCGAGGCCGCGGGGCGAGGATTGCCGAGGGCGCCGAGCTCGTCGCGCGCGCCGCGGCGGCGGAGCCGGCGAAGCGCCCCAGGTCGAATCGCCGCCGACTTTTGGCGTAAGTCAGCTAGCCTCGACTTCCGCCATTATGCCGTGGCCAGCACCGCGTCGGGCCAGGGGATGAGGGCTTTTCCGTCCGCCGTGCGGGGCACGGCGGCGCAGAAAAGTACCGCCGCCAGCCGGCGTGGCGGAGGGCGGTAAGCATGTCCAGGAAGGAGGGCGCGACCTTCTCCCGGTACCAGGGCCGGTGGAGCCAGCCAGTAGCCGCGGCGGCGTGGACATGCTCGGCGTACCAGAGCAGGACGAGATCGTAGACGAGGCAGGCGAGCGGCGCGGTGCGGCGGACGGCGCGCGCGGCCTGGGCCTGCGGATCGGCCAAGCCGAGGCTCTGCTTCGCGTCACGGAAGGTCACCTCCAGGGTCCACCGTCGCGCGTAGCCCTCGAGGATGAAGGCGGGGGACGCGCCGGCGTCGGTGCAGGAGAAGGCCTCATCCTGGCGCCGGCCGGTCGGGTCGCGGACCACGACGATGCGGACGGGATGCTCCGGGAGGGCCGCGTACCACAGGGCGGTCAGGGCGAAGACTCGGGGCGTGACCGCGCGGCCGTAGAGGGTCACCTCCAGGGGCCGCCAGTGCCGCCACGTCGCGGCGAGGGCGCTCGGGGCGGGCACGCGCTTGCCCCGCTTGCGCGGCCGCCCCTTCTGGCCTGAGCGGCGACGGCGCGGGCGGGTCCAGAGCGCCGCGTCCATCCGCAGGCGGCTGATCACGTGCACGGTCGGCGGTCGCCGCTCCAGCAGCGCTTGCCCGGCATAGGCGCTGTCGACCACGGCGTAGACCGCCCGCTCGCCCGCCCAGGTGGGGACGAGCGCGATCATCTCGCGGGCCAGTTCCAGCTTCGTCGGCCGCAGGAGCGCCGGCGGATGGGCCGCCCGCGCCGCCAGCAGCCGCGCCCCGGTGGTTGCCCGCGAGGGCGCGTCGAGTTGACCGCCCCGCTTGCCGCCGACGAACAGGCGGAACAGGATCGGCAGGGCGAACCCGCGGGAGGCGCCCATCGGCAGGGGCACCCAGAGGGCTAGGACGACCCAGACGTGGCCGAAGCTGAAGAACGGCTTGCGGGCCGTCGACAGCAACGGGTCGTGGTGCATCGCGGCGAGCGCGATCCCCTTGCCGCCCTTGCGCTAGGGTGTCGTCGATCACGACGTACAGTGGCTGATCCGCCGGGATCCAAGCCAGGGCCAGCCCGAACAGCACCCGACCGAGGTCGTCCAGGACCCATTCGGCGCGGGCGAAGAACCGGTGGAACACCGAGACGTGGCGCTCGCCTACCGCCCCCGCCGCCAGGGCCACCGCCGTGATCGTCCGCCGGCCGAGGCAGTGGATCCAGCCGGCGACCAGCAGGCCGAAGTTCCGGTAGCTGGGGGCGCGGAAGCAGGGCTCGAAGGCCGCGAGCAGGCGCACGAAGGTGTTCGGTAAGATGACCCCGGGCATGGCTCCCTCCCTGGTGCGTGACAGCCGGTGCAGTGGTGGGGGCATCCCGCCAGTTGGACCACGCCGCGGCGCCCGGGCCCATCCACGACCGAGCCGTGATAGATCCGGGCCACCCGGAGAAGTGGACCTACTGACGGGTCACCTGGATGGAGGGGGAGACTGGCGAGCGGCCGAGCGCAATTCACGTCCCGGGGTGGGGGGAGGAGGTCGCCGAACCAGCGCCGACGCCTCCTCCACGCCCAACCCCTCGACCGTGAGCTGCCCGCTCGTGGGGTCGATGTTCCAGGTCAGCTCGGTCACTGCGGTCTGCTGGGCCGTACCTGCTGCCGAACCTGGACAGTTGCGAAGTACTCTTGCGTCAGCTGCTCGTGACCCGGCTCTCCGAGCAGCTCGCGGGCGAGCTTGGCCACGTCGTCGCAGGCCGAGCCGACGATGCCCTTCACGTGCATCTCAAGCTGGCCGCTGGTCGGATCGATGGTGAACTCAATCTCGGGCATCGCAGTTTCCTAATTTAGAAGGCAACCACGGGGAAGTCCGGTGGAACCCCTAGACACACCTGCCCGAAAGTTCCATAACGTTGCTCAGAGGCGAAGACATGATGTCTCATCGTCTGGACATCCCGGAAGGAACGTTCCAACGGGCTGGAGGCTCGAAACGCCGTCGTTCCCGCGATGCTGCATGCGAGCTCCACCGCCTGGACGGCGCTGCTCATCGCGTGGGCCATCGCGAGCAGGAGGTCCGCCTTCTGCTCCAGCGAGTGGGTCTCGCCGTCGACGCATCTCCGCCACGCTTCGCTCAGGGTGTCAAGAAGCAACAAGCGCCCTGAGCGCAGGATCGCTTCGGCTCGGCCCAACTGGACTTGGGCTGACGGCCGTTCCTTCAGCAGACCACTCGACGCCACCGGAGTCTTGGTCCGGGCGAGTTCGGTCACCTCGTCGAGAGTGCGTCGCGCCACCCCCAGCATCGGCGTCGGGATACCGGACGCCGCCGCGCCCACGACCGGGAGTCGATACAGCGGGCCTCGATAGTGCGATCCCGGCTCGAAGTCCGGCACCATGGGAAAGGTCCTGGACCGGGGCACGTACACGTCGGTCACGGAGATGTCGTTGCTGCCCGTGCCCCGCATCCCCATGACGTCCCACGTATCGATGATTTCGCACTCCTCGCTCCGAAAGTAGACCATGCGCATCTCGGGCTCGCCTCCGGCGGATTCGTCCTCGTCCACGAGGACCGTCGACGAGATCCAGTCGGCGTCATAGCAGTTGCTGACGAACGGGGCTCGACCAGAGATGCGGTATCCGCCGTTGGCCGACGTCGCCTTCAGGGGGCGGCCGAACTGGGCGGCGATCAAGATGTCCGCTCCGCCGCTGTAGATCTCCTCGGCTCCTCCGTCGGGGAGACGGCAACAGAAGAAGGCCCAGTCCAGAGGGTTCTCCAAGGTCCACGCCGCAGCAGAGTCGTGGCGACCGATCTCCTCACCGACGAGGGCGCGGGTAACGGGGTCGGTCTCCAACCCCCCGAGCGAACGGGGAGTTGTCATTCGCAGGAGGCCCGTCTCGCGCAGTGCCTTCAAGACCGGCTGCGACAGTCGTCGTTCCCGCTCAGCTTCCTCGCTGTGCGCCCGGATGATCGGGGCGATCTCGCGCGCTGCGTCGAGCAGAGAGGTGTCGGGTTCCCAAGGCATTTGGCTTGTTCCTGGCGTTGACAGGGTTCCGGTCATCGCGCTCACCTCCGCTTCGCCGGAGCGATGTTCTGGTTGACGTGGAAGAGGTTGTCCGGGTCATAGGCCGCCTTCACGGCGGAGAGCCGCTCGTAGTTGGCGCCGTAGTTCTCGGCGGCACGGTGCGCGTCGTCGCCGGACATGAAGTTGACGTAGCCCCCGGCGCTGCCCGAGTGGGGATGAATGGCTGCGTAGTAGTCCCTCACCCACTTGGTGTTGGCCTCGTTGTCGGCCGGGTCAGGCCAGATCCCGACGATCACCGGCGCAAAGCTCTTGTCCCGGTGTCCGAAGGCGGTCTCGTCGGCGCCGACTCGCTGCGCCGCGCCGTTGATGGGGTGGAGATGCATGGACGAGTGCACGTTCGGCGTCCTCTTGCCATGTTCGACGTGAGCAGCGATCGCCGCGTCGGTGAGTTCGGTGGCGAAGTCCGCTTTCCAGTAGTTCTGCATGCCTTTCGGGACGAAATCGTCGAAGGCGCTCTGCAGGGCCGGGAACGGCATCACCTCGACCAGCTCCGCCTTCACCTCGGCGACATCGCGCAGTGGCCGGAGCACCTGCTCGGCCTCCTCATGGGGACCGTTCCAGCACGTGACCAGCACGCAGAACAGATCCCCGACCCGGTCCTCGGGGATGAACGGCAGCGGAGGCGCGATCTGCCAGCCGAAGAAGCATCCCAGCTGCTCGGGCGCCTCGTTGATGAAGGAGCGGTAGCACTCCAGGACCGCCGTGGCATCGTCGAAGTCGTAGAACAGCGGGCCGCCCACGACATCACCGACCTCGTGGAGCCGGAACTCGAAGCTGGTGACGACCCCGAAGTTGCCGCCGCCGCCGCGCAGTGCCCAGAACAGATCCTCGTTCTGATAGTCGCTGGCCGTGACCTGCCGGCCATCGGCGAGAACGACATCGGCCGAGAGCAGGTTGTCGATGGAGAGCCCCACGCTGCGGGTGAGGTAGCCGATGCCGCCACCCAGCGTGAGGCCCGCCACCCCGGTCGTGGAGACGATCCCGCCGGGCGCGGCCAGGCCGAACGGGTAGGTCGCGTGGTCGACATCCCCCCAGGTCGCACCGCCCCCGACCCAGGCGACCTTCTTGGCCGGGTCGACCCGTACGCCCTTCATGGGCGAGAGGTCGATGACCAGACCGTCGTCCACCGTGCCGAAGCCCGGAACGCTGTGGCCCCCACCACGAACGGCGAGGTCGAGTCCGCCGTCGCGGGCAGCGGCGACCGCGGCCATCACGTCGGCTGCATCCACGCACTGGATGACGGCGCGGGGTCTGCGGTCGTGCATGGCATTGTAGACGACGCGAGCGTCGTCGTAGCCAGAGTCCGCGGGAGTAATGACGCGCCCTCGTACCGCTTCGGTGAGCTTCTCGATCGTGTCGCTCATTGGGTGCTCCTCATCTCGGTTTGATGAGGGAAGGATGCACCCTCAGGCGTTCCCGAAGCGTTCCCTCTCAGCCGGGCTCGCTCAGCAGGTCCGTTGCTGCACGGAACGCCGGGAGATCATGGCCCGACGGAATGGTCTCGACGAGGTCCCCGAGTTGCTCACGCACTGTTTGATCGGGAAATCGACTGGCGAGGGAGTGCAGCGCCCGAAGCTCCAGCCAGCCCGCCCCTTGTTGGGAGGCGAGCTCGACGGCATTGCGTAAAGAGGCGGCCGCGGCTTCGGCTTCTCCGCTGCGATACGCCAGCTCCCCATCGACTCGCCACAGCTCGGCCTCGAGATAGCGCTGGTTGCGGCGGTGTGACAACGAGAGCCCCTCGCGTGTCGCGGCTCGTCCTTCGTGGAGTTCGCCGGCCATGCCACGAGCTCGAGCGAGAAGAAGGAGCGTGTAGGTCAGGTGGAGGCTCTCCCCGTCGATGCGCGAGCGCGCCACCGATTGCACGATCCGCTCGATGCCCCCGGGTGACCCCTCGCAGACGTCCAGCCAGCCCCGGAGGGCCTCTCCGACGATCATGAGGTAGCGCAACGGTAGACGCTTCCCCAGGAGCTCAGCATCCCCGAGCAGCTCGGCGAGGCGGACGAGATCCTCGGATTCGGCCGCGATGATCGCCGCGTAGGTGACGACGTACCACAGCGTCATGAGATGATCGAGATCGACGGCCAGTTCGAGAGCAGATCGGGCCCTCTCGTCGGCCCGGCCGGCGTCTCCCGCCCACAAGTCAACCCAGGCCAGCCGTACGAGACAGACAGCCTTCGGGTCCTGGGCGTACAACGCGAGATGCTCGTGGCGATGGGACAGGTCATAGGCCTCGATGGCGCCTTCGAGGTACTGACGGGCGCTCGCCAGATCACCCCGCCAGAAGGCGCTCACGCCGAGGAGATACCGCCCCTCGGTCTTCGCGATCGGGTCATCGCTTTCATGGTCGACGAGCGCCTGGCCGAGCTCGCTGCACTCGTCGAAACGGCAGCCCTGCAGCCGGGCGAGACCGAGACCGCGGAGAATCGGGGGATCCACGACTCGGTGGAGCTGGCGGCAGAGAGAAAGGGCCCGCGCATAGAGATTGTGCGCTCCGTGAGAGCCGTAGCCCTCGAGGGCCACCAAGGGTGAGCCGAGGGCGATCCGGATGTCGAGTTCGAGGGCATCACGATCGGGTGACGGGGGCACCTCCGCGAGCAGCGAGAGTGCTCGCCGGAACATGGTGACCGCTTCGTCGAGGGCCGACACCGCCACCGCTCGGGCTCCGGCCACGCGGTAGGCATCGATGGCCGGTTCGACCATGCCGGCCTGGTCGTAGTGTGCGGCCAGCTGTGGGCTGGCCGCGTCAGGGTCGTGGCGGAACTCGACCGCGATCGCCTCGGCGACGGCCCGGTGGAGTTGACGTCGACGAGCGGGACTGAGCATCTCCAGGGCGACCGCCCGAAGCTTGTCGTGGCTGAAGTCGTAGGTGAGCCCCTGATCGCGGATGATCCGTCGACGCCAGAGCTCGTCGAGATGGTCGACAAGCTCTGGCTCGCCGATCCCGGTGGCCGAGACCAGCAGACCGACCGAGAAGGGCCGACCGATGACGGCCGCCACCTCGGCAAGCCGCCGAGCGCCGTCAGGGAGTTGGCCCAGTCGGGCGCCCAGCACCGCCAGCATCGTGGGAGTGACCGCCGCCTGACTTCCGTCAGGGGAAACCCCGGCTCGAAGCACTTCGATGACGAAGAGGGGGTTGCCCTCGGTCTCCACCCAGAGTCGTGCCGCGAGTTCCGAATCGATCGTGTCGGCATTGCGGAGCCGAGCAGCGAGCGTCGCAGTCGTAGCCTCGTCGAGCCGGTCGAGGGGCACGGTGGTCACTGCCTTGTCGTGGCCCAACGCGTCGACGAGTCCCACGAGGGGATGATGCTCTGGGATCTCCTCCGAGCGGACGGTACCCACGATGAGGACCGGTGCCGTCGGTCGGGAACGGACGACGAAGCCGATCACCTCGATGGTCTCGGCGTCACACCACTGCAGATCGTCGATGATCAGCAGACGCGGGCGGTCGCCGATGATGGCCCGGCTCACTGCATCGAACAAGCGATAACGCCGAGCCAGGTCGCCCGACCGGCTCGGTACTGTTGACTGGGAAGCCTCCAGGAGCTCGGGAAGGAGACGAGCAAGCTCGGCCCTCCAGACCGTGCCCAGCGTGTCGATGTGGCTCCGGAGAGCATCCGATCGGAGGAGGTCTACCACTGGGCCCCACGGCAGTCTGCCCGCTGCCTCGTACGCCCGAGCCGAAGCCACCACGTGTCCCTCGGCTCGAACGCGCCGTCCCAGCTCCAGGGCGAGGCGGGACTTCCCGATCCCCGGTTCGCCGGAGAGCAACACGAGATGGGCCCTCCCCTCCCGCGCGGCGATCCATGCCTGGTTGAGCTGGTCCAGCTCGAGGACGCGGCCCACGAACGGCACTTCGGCGACGGGTGCCACGTCCTCGCCCTGCAGTTCCTCGCGGTGGGGTGTGTTGGCCCGGAGCTGTCGGTACATCGCCCCGATGACCTCGCCCGGTTCCGCCGCGAGGTCGCGCTCGAGCACCTCCGCGTACCGGTGGTAGGAGCGCAGCGCCGCGCCTCTGTCGCCGAGCGCGAGATGTGCTTCCATCTGGATTCGAACGGCCACTTCGTCGGTCGGCTCCAGTTCGATGATGCGCTGGGCATGCCTGATCGTCGCTTCGTGGTCGTCGCGCCCGGCAGCCTCGTCTCTCAACCGCACCAGGACCCCGTACGCCTCGGCTCGAAGCTTCGCTCGCTCGGCCATGACCCAGTCGTCGTAGCAAGCCGGAAGGAGGTCGCCCGAATACAGGCGCGCGGCGAGTTCGAGATCGCCAGCAGCTATGGCATCGCGGAACCTCAGCACGTCGACCTCGCTCGGCCCCGTCGGAATCCACCGCACGATCTCGTTGTCGACCTGGACGAACTCGCGGATGTCGGGAAGCGAGTGGCGGAAGTCGTGCAGCAGCTTTCTGAGGTTGGTCCGCGCCTGACATTCGTTGGAGTCGGGCCAGAGCTCGAACGCGAGTCGTGAGCGGTGCTGCAGGTCTCTCCGCAACGTGATCAACGCCAGGAACCGCAGCAAGCGAAGATTGTTGAAGGCGCCGAGACGGCGGCCGTCCAAGATGACTTCGACTGCACCGAGCAGTCGGACCTCGAGCCGCGCCGGCGATTCGCTACTGATCCTGCTCCTGTCACTCGGCATACGGCTCCTCTGGTAGCGGTCCAACCTCCCAGAGTCTGTTATTCCCCTGGCCCGTGTCGATGACAAGCCGATCGGCATGTTGCCGTTGTCGACTCCTGTTGGGTGCGTGAGTACCTGACCATCGCAGCGGGTGTTCTGGCCGGGTTCTCTCTGGGCATGGTGGCGGTTTCGGCGCCGCAGGGTCAACTCGCCGGTGGCCCCAGCCCGCCGGACCCGTCCGACGAGTTCCTCGATGAACCGGGGGATGCACCTGCGTTCGGGCGGTCGCGAGCTTGGCCGCACCATGAAGGATGCCTTGCCGGCCCTCCAGAAACAGGGGACCGCATTCTATTACCTGCCGCCGTACAGTCCCGAGCTGAATGCCATCGAACCGATCTTCGGAGGCGACACGGTGCAGCCCAGGAGGGCAGGACCTGGGGCACGATCCTCCAAGTTGTTCACCTCCCGGAAGAATCCCGAATTTCCGGGAGGCGATGCTAACTGGAGATAAACCCCCAGGATCATTCGGGGAGCCATGTTCCGTCTACCCGCCCTCCAGCCGCAGGCGCTCAACCCCGAAAATGGCGGAAGTCGAGGCTAGCGCGCCGCAACTTTGGCGTTGCCAGCACCCCGACGGTTCAGAACACGAACACGCCCTTGCCTGTTGTCTGGGTGTCGAACAGGCGATACGCTTCGGCCGCCTGGTCGAGCGAGAAGCGATGGGTCAGCAGGCGCCCGAGCGGGACACGGCGATCGACGACGAAGCGGGCGCACTCGGCCTGGCCGACCGTGCTGAACGTCCACGACCCGTAGATAGTGAGCTGCTTGTGAATGATGTCGGGGCTGATGTCGAACGTCGTGGTGTTGCCCTCGCCGACGAAGCAGACCCGACCCCAGATGCGTGCGCTCTTCACAGCAGCCACCCGCGCGTCCGGCACGCCGGTGCAGTCGAGCGTCGCGTCGGCTCCCTCGCCGCGGGTCAGCTCACGGATCGCCTGGACCGGATCGTCGCGCCGGGGATCGATCGTCTGGTCGGCACCGAGCTCCGTGGCTAGCTTCAGTCGCTCGCCGGCGGGGTCTACCCCGATGACTCGCGCGCCCATCGCGCGGGCCAGCAGCGTGGCGCTCAGGCCGACCGGGCCCTGGCCAAATATCGCCAGCGTGTCGCGGCCTGAGACGTCGAGCCGTTTGAGCGCCAGATAGGCCGTCCCCGTCCCGCACGAGATGGCCGCCCCCTCCTCGAAGCTCAGCTCGTCGAGGAGCGGCACTAACATGCTCGCTGACACTTTCATCAGCGGGGCGTGTCCGCCGTGCGCGTTGGCCCCGTAAACGCGGTGGCCGTCCAGGCAGAGCTGCGAGTAACCGACAAGGCAGTGCTTACACCGCCCGCAGCCGATGTAGTGGTGGACCATGACTCGCTGCTCAAGCGGTGCCTCTTCTGCGCTCACGGCCGACCCTCGCTCCGCGACGCCGCCGCAGGGCTCATGCCCGCCGATGACGAGTCGCTCAGGCGTCCGCTGCGCACGGGGTGCCCGATACGCGTGCAGGTCGCTGCCGCACATCCCCGAGGCCTTCATCGCGACGATCACATCGCGAGGCCCAGGCGTCGGATCGGGAATCTCACGCAGCTCTAGCTCTCGGTCCCCCAGAAAAACAACCCCGCGCATGAGTGCCTCCTCGAGAACGGAAATGTGGCCCCACGTTCAACTCCAACGCCGTCGGATCGCCAGGCCGCAGGCCAGGGCGAATGGGATGGCGGGCACGGCTGCGAGCGACCAGCTATCCGGCTGGGCAACAGGGCGGATCTCCCGCTCGCCGGCCGGCAACGGCTCGCCGTCCGCCGTGAGTAGGCGCAGACGATAGGTCCGGCCGGACTCGACCTCCACGCGGAAGGCGTCAAGGTCTGGGGCACGCCCGACGGCCTCTGGTGGCTGCTCGACGATCTGATAGCCGAGCCCGCCGCCTGGCAACTGCTGGACTTGATATCGTTTCTGCTCGAAGCGCGATGGCGGTTGGCCAGTCGGCTCGAGCTCGAGATGAGCGTCCGAGTAGGGGCGGACCCGCACCCACCGCCAGGTCTCCTCCTGGACTGCTCGATTCTGCGGGTCTTCAAGCCGACTGAAGTATCGGTCGTTTACCTCGACGCTAACGAACGGCTGGAAATAGAGGACGCCGCCGGCAGCCAGGTAGACGATCGCCTTCGGGTCGTCGGCCCCGGTCGGTCTCGTCCAGCGGGTTTGTGGGTACACCGCGTAGCTCAGACCCTGGCGCCGGGGTGAGAAGACAACGACGTTGCGATCACTCTCAGGTACGACCCGGCCGTCCGGGCCGAGGAGCCGAATTCGATACCGGCCCGCTGCTAGGTTGAGCACGTAACCCTGGTTCAGGGCGGTGCTGTAGAGGCGAAGCGGGGACGGCTCACGCGGCGGCTCGGCCAGCTCGGTCGTCTCGCCGCGCGCGGCCCGGGCGACGGCGTCCTGGAGCGCGCGGCGATACTCGGCGTCCTGCTGATAATAGTCCCACAGCGCGTCGCGGTAGGCACGCCGTCGTGCCTCGAACTCGGCGTACTTGGCCAGGGCCCGCTCACCCACGTACAGCTCGCCAGGCCCACCCGGTCCGTCCGACGCCTGGACGACGTAGCTGGCGGCCTCGATCGACTCGAGTCGCTCGAACGCTCGCCACACCTCGAGCGTTCCCCCGATCGGCTGATTCAGGGCCTCCCAATCCGGTTCGAAGCGGTTGGTTAGCGGCCACCAATAGATCTCGGTCTGCCGTGGACTCAGGGCGCTATCCGCCCCGGCCAGCAGGTAGATGGTGTCCCCCGCGGGCGGGGCGAAGGCGGAGCTGTAGCCCAGCCCGTTGAAAGCCTGAATCCCGTACACGAGGTGTCGCTCGCGAGGCGGGGCCTGCAGGACGGGAATGAACAATGAAGAATGAAGAATGAAGAATGAGAGGTAGGCGATGCTCGCGATCACTCCTGCAACCTCAAATCCCCAAGATCACGCCGTCCTAATTCTTCATTCTTCATTCTTCATTCCGTCGTACTCCGCGCCACTCGACCGACCAGATCGCGCCGCCTAGCAGGAGGGCGGCGTAGATGAGTGGCGAGGCAAATGCGATAGCGTAAGCGGCGGCGTCGCCGAGCAGGGCTGCCTGCAGGCCGCGGTCGAGGTACGAATACGGAGAGACCAGCGTCACGACCCGATCGGCGGCGGCAAGCGTCTCGGCCGCGACGCCCAGGGCACCCTCGCGCTGGGGCAAGCCCGCTAGCAGCCAGGAGCCCCCCTGGACTCCTAGCAGCAGGAGGCCAACGCCCACCAGCAGGAGGATCGCGTCGCGGATGCTGCCGCACACGCTGGAGAGGAGCAGCCCGAACGCGATGGTGCAGGCGGCCGCCAGTACGGAGAGGGCGATGCCAGTCAAGAGGTCCGCGCTGAAACCCAGGTTGGTGACCCAGCCGTAGGTGGCCAGGGAGATGGCCAGAGGCGCGCACAGCGCCAGGTAGGCCAGCAGCTGGGCCACGTACTTGCCGACCACGTATGAGGCCGCGTCGACCGGGCCGTAGAAGAGTACCTCCAGGGTGCCCGACTCGCGCTCGCGCGCGATGCTCACGGCGCTGGTGGTTGCCGCCGAGAAGGCGAGGACGACGGTCGCGACGAACAGTGGCAGGTAGAGCGGACTCGCTCGGGCCACGAGCCCTTCCTGAGCCACCTCCGCGAGCACGCTTCGGACCGCCAGCGAGGCAGCAGTCAACGCCACCCCCAGCGCCACATACAGGTCTGGGGTCCGAAGCAGCTCACGCAGCTCTCGGCTGGCGATGGCCCGCGCAGCTCGGACGCGGAGTGCGAGTCGCGGGTCGCGAGTCACGAGTCGCGAGCTCCCGAAGAGGCCGCTGGAGACTCGGGACCCGCGACCCGCGACTCATGACTCGTCGCCAGGGCGAGGAAGGCATCCTCCAGGCTCATCTCCTGAGCGCGCATGCCTACTATCACCCCGCCCGCGCCGGCCAGGGCCGCGAACACGTCGGCTCGATGGTCGCGCTCTCCCCACACGCGGACTTGCAGGCGCCGACCCTCCGCGCGGACCTCGCTGACGAACGGCAGCGTCTCGAGAGCCGCCACGGCAGTCGGGCTGGAGGATTGGAGCTCCACCTCTAGCCGGACGGTGGCCTCGAGGCGACGCCGCAGATCGGCCAGACTGCCCTCAGCAACCAGCGAGCCTTGGCACAGGACCCCGACCCGGTGGGCAGTACGCTCGATCTCTGAGAGCACATGCGAGGAGATGAAGACGGTCTTGCCGCGCGCGTTCTCAGCCAGCACAAGCTCGCGCACCTCGCGGGTGCCGACCGGATCGAGGCCGGAGACCGGTTCGTCTAGGATGAGCAGCGGCGGATCGTGCAGCAGCGCCCTGGCAAGACCGAGTTTTTGCTGCATGCCCCGCGAATACCCGCGCACGGCTGAGCGCAGCCGGTCCTGCAAGCCAAGCGCCTCCGTAAGCTCGAAGATTCGGCGCCTGGCGCCCGGGACGTCGTATAGCTCCGCGAAGAATCCCAGATACTCCTCAGCCGTCATGTGCGGGTACAGGAACTGGATCTCGCACACCACGCCGACTTTGCGTTTAATCGCGAACGCGTCCGAGTCGAGCTCGCGGCCGAACATTCGGATCTTGCCGCTTGTCGGAGCTACGATGCCGAGCAGCATCAGGATAGTCGTCGTCTTGCCGGCTCCGTTCGGCCCAAGGAAACCGTAGATCTCGCCCGCCTCTACGTGCAGGTCCAGCGCCGTGACCGCGGTCACGTCGCGGTACCGCTTGGTCAGCGCCTCGGTCTCGATCACGCCCGGGGCACAGGTCGACCTCGCCCCACCCGGCCGGCGGTCCGGTCGCGTTCGATAAGCAGCCTCAGGCCGGCGATCGCGATCGAGATCAAGTCCTCCAGCGGCGGGTCCAGCGGCGGGACCGACTCGCCTTTCGCACGCAGCCGCGGATTGCCGCCCGTCCGCATTATTGCTCCCGCTCGCGCGCCGAGAACGCTCGCGATGACGAAGATCGTGGCCGCCTCCATCTCCGAGCCGATCGCGCCCCCCCGCTGCCAGGCCGCGCTGCGCGCCACCAGCTCATCGGCCAGCGGCATCTGCTCAGGACGCCATTCTGCATAGAAGGCATCCTTGGACTGGACGATGCCAACGTGATGGGGTATGCCGGCCTCGCGCGCCGCGTCGCGTAGGGCCAGCGTCACGTCCGGATCCGCGACGGCAGGGAAGGGCAGCGGCAGGTACTGGCGGCTGGTTCCCTCGTCGCGGATCGCCGCGCTCGCGATAACTAGGTCACCCGGCCGGACGTCAGGCTGCATGCCACCGCAGGTGCCGACGCGGATGAACGTGTCAGCGCCGATCGCCGCCAGCTCCTCGACCGCGATCGCCGTCGAGGGACCGCCGATCCCGGTTGAGGTGACCGAGACTCGGGCACCCAGCAGGTCGCCGGTGTACGTGAAGAACTCGCGGTGCTCGGCGATCAGCCGAGCGCCGTCGAACCCTGCCGCGATCTTCGCCGAGCGCTGGGGATCGCCTGGCAGCAGCACATACCGCCCCACGCCACCGGGCCGACACCGGATGTGGGGCTGCAGCTCGGCGGAGCCGGGACCCTGGGTGTTGTCGGGCCTCACTGTCAGCCGGGTCGGCCGTAGTAGAAGCGCTCGCCCGCGCTCGTGGCGGTCACGGCGATGTCACTCCTGGCGCCGCGCTTCGCGCTCCAGACCTGGTCCTCGGCCAAACTCGGGACCGCCTCGTCGATCGGTATCGGTTCAGGATCGACATCTGGCCAGGAGCCCCGGTGAAAGGACACGTACTGGCGCGAGGCCAGGTCCCTGAGAGTTGCCTCGGCGACCTTTCTTGCCGACGCTTTGGCCTCCACCGGCAGGAGTCGCTCGACGATGGACGGCACTTCCCAGACCCAGACGTAATCGTCGGCACAGGCGCTCATGATCTCGCGCATGACCTTTTGACGTCTGGTGGATGCGATCATGGCAGGGTCGGGTTGCCCGCCAGCGGGATGCGCTCAGAACGAGCTCCACGCTTGCTGATCACGACATACGGCATCGTACCACGCTACCCTGGTGGGCCGCCTTGGAACGAGGCCCGTCCAGGTTTTATCCTACGGGCCGCATCGCGCCTGGGGGTGACCATGAACCACGCGCTCATTACCGGCATCACCGGCCAGGATGGCCGGCACCTGGCCGAGCTGTTGCTCGAGAAAGGCGACCGGGTGTATGGACTGCTGCGTGGCCAGCACAACCCCAAGCGACTTATCGTCGAGCGCGAAGTGCCGGACGTCGAGCTGATCGAGGGCGACCTGACCGACCAGGTGTCCCTGATCAGTGCGCTCCAGAAAGCCCGACCCAACGAGGTGTACAACCTCGGCGCCATGAGCTTCGTGGCTCTGTCGTGGAAGCAGCCGGAGCTTACCGGTAACGTGACTGGCCTGGGCGCGCTGCGGCTGCTCGAGGCGATCAGGAACGTCGAGGGCAGCTCACGAAGCGCGCGTCGAGCGCCCGGTATCAAGTTCTATCAGGCCTCGAGCAGCGAGATGTTCGGTCGCGCCCATGAGGTGCCGCAGAGCGAGCAGACTCGCTTTCACCCACGCAGCCCGTACGGTGTGGCCAAGGTGTTCGCCCACCACATCACCGTCAACTACCGCGAGAGCTATGGCATGTTCGCCTGCTCTGGCATCCTCTTCAACCACACCGGGCCGCGCCGCGGTCCGGAGTTCGTCTCGCGGAAGATCTCCATCGGCGTAGCCAGAATCAAGCTCGGCCTCCAGGATAAGCTGATGCTCGGCAACCTCGAATCGAAGCGCGACTGGGGCTACGCCGGCGACTACGTGAAGGCGATGCACTTGATGCTCCAGCAGGACAAGCCCGACGACTACGTCATAGGGAGCGGGCAATCGCACAGCGTTCGCGAGTTCGCCGAGATGGCCTTCGGGCACGTCGGCCTGGACTGGCAGAAGCATGTCGTGATCGACCCCGGTCTGCTTCGCCCGGCCGAAGTCGACCTGCTCGAGGCGGACTGGACGAAGGCGCGCGCCAAGCTCGGCTGGCAGCCCAAGGTGAGCTTCGAAGAACTGGTCCAGATGATGGTCGATGCCGACCTCCAGAGCGAGAAACGGAGTGCCTGAGGGCAGTCGAAAGTCGGAGTCGCACGTCCAAAGCGGGGATGGGCCCTGAGATCCAGGCCGCGCTCGTCGACGTCGGGGGCACGCTCTGGCCGGACTCGTGGCTGTCCGACCAGCGTGCGGTGGAGCACCGTGAAGCCAGGCTTTCGGCTGCCCTGCCCGCCCTCACTCGGTCTCAGATCAGGGACCTGCTCGGGAACGTGGCCGTGCGCGCCGCCGGGCTGGGCGACTCGCTGACTCAAGACACGGACGGACTCGTCATCGAGTTGGGGCGCGAGCTGGGCCTTCGTCTTGGGGCGGCAGAGGCCGTTGCGCTTCGCAGGGCCTGCTGCCTTCCCGCCCAGGGCTGCGTCGAGTTGTTCCCGGGCGGGCATGGCCTTCTAGCGACGATCAAGCAGCTCGGCTTGGTTTGCGTGGTCATCTCCAACACCGTCTGGCGCGACGGCGCGGATTACCGCCGCGACTTCGACGCGCTGGGCATCTCCCAGCACGTGGACGAGATCATCTCGTCACTCGACATCGGGTTCCGCAAGCCCCACTCGGCCATGTTCGAGGCAGCCATCGCCGCGGCCGGTTGTCCAGCGGAGCGCTGCTCGATGATCGGTAACTCTGAGCTCAAGGATGTGCTGCCGGCCGTAGGCATGGGCATGCGCGTGATCCGTGTGGCGATCGAGGAGTCGAAGCCAGCCGCCAGCGCCGCTCAGGCAGTCGTCGGCTCGCTCGCGGAGGCCGCCGCCGTGCTGCGTGGGTGGGCAGTGCCCGCGACCTAGCCCTCGCCCCTGCGGGAGGCTGGGATGAGGCGGTGTACAATTCCTCCTGCACAGGAGTCGGCGAACGGTGAGCAAGCGGGTCATCGTCGGAATGAGCGGCGGCGTCGACAGCTCGGTCACGGCCGGGCTGCTGGCGCAGCAGGGCTACGACGTGGTGGGTGTCACCTTGAACGTCTGGCCGGAGCTGGACGGCGTCGACGAGAATACCCGCGAGGATGCCTGCTGCGCGCTCGGAGCCGTCGAAGACGCGCGTCGCGTCGCGGACCGCCTTGGCATTCGCTACTACGTCGTGAACTTCCGCGAGGTGTTCGAGGACAAGGTCATTCGCGACTTCATCAGCGAGTACCAGCGCGGCCGGACACCAAACCCGTGTGTGCGCTGCAACCAGTTCATCAAGTTCGACGCCCTACTGGCCCGTGCTGAGCTGTTCGATGCGGAGTACGTGGCGACCGGCCACTACGCTCGCATCGAGCACGACGCCGAGAGTGGTCGCTGGCTGCTGCGCAAGTCGGCCGACCCGTCCAAGGACCAGTCGTACGTCCTGTACGTGATGACCCAGGACCGCCTGGCGCGGGCGCTGTTCCCGCTCGGGGAGCTGGCCAAATCTGACACGCGCCGGCTGGCGAGCGAGTGGCAGCTTCCGGTCGCAAACAAGCCCGAGAGCCAGGACATCTGCTTCGTGCCGTACAAGCGCTACACGGAGTTCATGGAGCGCCACGCGCCGGGCTCGGTCCGCGAGGGCCCGGTCGTCGACACGAGTGGCCGCGAGCTGGGCCGCCACCAGGGGATCGCGTTCCACACCATTGGACAGCGCCGTGGCCTTGGGGTGGCGTTCAAGGAGCCTCGCTACGTGACCGCGCTCGACGCGGCCACCAACACCGTTGTCGTCGGCACGCTCGAGGAGGTGATGCGCCAGGAGTGCCGCCTCGAGGCGGTCAACTGGGTCAAGATCGGCGAGCCGCTGGGCCCGATCAGGACCCGGGCGCGGATCCGCTACCGGGCCGAGCTGGTGGGAGCTGAGGTCTGTCCCGAGCCGGGCTGCCACGCGCGGGTCGTTTTCGAAGAACCGCAGCGGGCAGTGACACCTGGCCAGGCAGTAGTGTTCTACGATGGCGATTACGTCGTGGGCGGGGGGACGATCGAGGGCTGAGCGGCGAGATGCGAGTAGAACTGATGATGGCAGACCAAGACACGGGTGGCGGACGGATCGACCCGCGCACGGTCGAGGAAAAGCTTGTCGACCTGCGGCGGGTGGTCCGTGAGCTGCAGAGCGTAGTCGTGGCGTTCTCGGCCGGGGTAGACAGCACCCTGGTCGCAAAGATCGCCGCTGAGGAGCTTGCCGAGCGCGCTCTGGCAGTGACCTCCGCCTCCGAGAGCCTGCCCGAGCGTGAGCTGCGTGAGGCATTCGAATACGCCCAGCAGCTCGGCATCCGACACCGGGTCATTTACACCAACGAGTTGTCCAATCCAGACTATCTCGCTAACCCCACCAACCGCTGCTATCACTGCAAGACCGAGCTGTACACTCATCTGGTCGAGCTGGCCACGCGTGAGGGCTACGGCCATGTGGCCAATGGCTTGAATCTGGACGACCTGGGCGACTATCGACCGGGGATTCAGGCCGCCAGGGAGCACGCCGTTCGGGCCCCCCTGCAGGAAGCCGGGCTGACCAAGGCGGACGTTCGGGCGATCTCCAGGCTGCTCGACGTGCCAACCTGGGACAAGCCGGCCATGGCGTGCCTCTCCTCGCGCGTGCCCTACGGCGAGCCGATCACCCCCGAAAAACTGCGCCAGATCGACTGCGCCGAGCAGTTCCTGCGCGACCTCGGGTATCGCCAGCTCCGCGTCCGCCACCATGGCCAGATCGCGCGGATCGAGCTGCCTCCCGAAGAGATACCGGGTTTCCTGGCCAGTCACGCCGAAGCGGCCACCGCCCACCTGAAGTCGCTCGGCTTCTTGTACGTCACGCTGGACCTGCAGGGCTACCGTAGCGGCTCCATGAACGAAGCGTTGAAACGAGCGGGCGGTGAGCAGCAGGCAGTAGGCAGTAGGCAGTAGGCAGTAGGCAGTAGGCGGTGGCGTCCTTTTGTCATCCTGACTCCCTTTGTCATCCTGACTCCCTTTGTCATCCTGAGCGAAGCGAAGGATCCGTGCCCGGCGACGGAAGTGCGGATCCTTCGCTTCGCTCAGGATGACAATACATGCCTGATGTTCAAGATCGTCGATCACCCCCTAGATGCCTCGGAGCTGGCCGGAATCGTGCGGTCTGACGCCGACGGTGCCGTCAGCGTCTTTCTGGGCGTGGCGCGCAAATACTCGCGCGGACGCGAGGTGGTCCACCTCGAATATGAGGCCTATCCTGAGATGGCCGAGAAGAAGATGGCCGAGATCGGGGACGAGCTGCGGATCAAGTTTGGCGCGGAGCGAGTCGCCATCCTGCATCGGACCGGGGTGCTCCAGATCGGCGAAGCTTCGGTGGCGATCGCCGTTGCCACGCCCCACCGCCGCGAGGCGTTTGCGGCGTGCCAGTACGCCATCGACCGCCTCAAAGAGATCGTGCCGATCTGGAAGAAGGAGGTCTGGTCAGACGGCCAGCAGTGGATCGGCTGGGAGGGCGATGCCCCGGCCGATCTGGCAGCCCCGACGCGCTAAACGGCGTTTAAAGGGTCTCGAGGAAGCGAAAGAGGGTGCGGACGCGGCGTTCTAGCTGGGCCTGCTGGGCAAACGCGCGCAACAGGAGCAACGCCTCGAGCACGTCGGGACCCAACCGCGCCGCGCCCGGCGGGCTGGGCCAGCGGTTACTGCCCCACGCCGCGGTGTAAGAGCCACTACCCTGCGGCGGTCGTGACTCGCCCGCCGCCCGGCGGACATGGATGGCACGTCGATTCGGGTCGCTCAGTGCTTCGTACGCTTCGCGCACCCGCTTGAAACGGTCGGCCGCCCCGGCGTCGCCGGGATTCAGGTCAGGATGGTGGGCCCGCGCCGCCCGGCGGTACGCGCTACGGACCTGCGCCGTCGTCGCGCCTTCGCCGATGCCCAGGGTTTCGTAGTATTCCAGGTAGCCAGCCATTCAGCGCCGCCATCAGAGGAATGGGCTCGTATTGTTAGATACGCCGGCTCGGGCGAGGCTGTCAAGGGTCGCCCGCACGCCGATAGGGGCGAAGCGTTCGCGCCGCCAGGCCTGACCTCCGGAGCGGTGTTGCGCGAATGCTTCACCCCTGCTCAGATGGGCGCCCGCCTCGTTGGCCCGCCTCAGGTTCGTCTGGTATCCTGTGTTGCCGCCTTACGAGCTGCGAGTCGCGCGGTCGAGTCCCACCCGACTCGTGCTCGGCTTCCGAGCCCGCCATCGCGGAGAGGCCTGGTGCCCCGCTCCATTACCGCGTTCTTCCCTGCCTACAACGACGCAGGCACCATCGCCAGCATGGTAGTCACGGCAGACCGGACGCTCCGCGCGCTGACCGACGATTACGAGGTAATCGTGGTCAATGACGGCAGTCCCGATCATACCGCCGAGATCCTGGCCGATCTGCGGACCCGTTATCCCAAGCTGCGGGTTGTCAGCCACCCTACCAACCGCGGCTACGGGGGCGCCCTCCGAAGCGGCTTTGCCAACGCCTCCAAAGAGCTGATCTGCTACACGGATGGCGATGCTCAATACGACCCGCGCGAGTTCAAGCTGCTCGTCGAGCGGCTGCGCGACGACGTCGACATGGTCCAGGGCTACAAGATCCAGCGGCACGATCCGCTCCACCGCGTCGTTATCGGCAAGCTGTACCACTGGATCGTGCGGGCCGCCTTCAATCTGCACGTCCGCGACGTCGACTGCGATTTTCGGCTGATTCGCAAGCGGGTGTTCGACGAGGTCGAGCTCACCCAGGACAGCGGCGTGATCTGCGTCGAGCTCATGACCAAGATCGAGCAGGCCCGCTTTCGGCTCACCGAGGTCCCCGTCCATCACTATCACCGCGCCTACGGACAGTCCCAGTTCTTCAACTTCCGGCGCGTCGGACGGGTGGGCGTCGACCTCCTAAAATTATGGGTGCGCTTGATCTTCCCGCGGCTGATCGGCCGCGGACGGCGGGCCGAGCAGACCAGGGAGGCTTGAAGAATGCCGTATCGGGCTGGCAAGTTCTACGAGGGCAAGCGCGTGATGGTCACGGGGGGGCTGGGATTCATCGGCTCCAACCTGGCTGCTCGCCTCGTCGACCTGGGGGCCGAGGTCTTGCTGGTCGACTCGCTCGTCCCTGAGACGGGCGGCAATCCATTCAACATCGTTGAGATCGAGGACCGCGTCGCGACCCGCACCGTCGACGTCCGGGACGCGCTCGCAATGGAGCGATTGGTCGCCGGTCAGGACATCATCTTCAACCTCGCCGGCCAGGTTAGCCACATCGACAGCATGCGCGATCCGTTCACCGACCTCGAGATCAACTGCCGCGCCCAGCTCTCGCTCCTGGAGGTCTGTCGCCACCGAAACCCGTCGGTCAAGGTCGTCTTCGCCAGCACACGCCAGATCTACGGCAGGCCGGACTACCTGCCGGTCGACGAGCGCCACGTGGTTCACCCGACCGACGTCAACGGCATCAACAAGATGGCTGGCGAGTGGTACCACCTCCTCTACAACAACGTGTACGGCGTCCGTGCCTGCTCACTGCGACTGACCAACACCTACGGTCCGCGGATGCTGGTCAGGAACAATCGCCAGACGGCGATCGGCTGGTTTATCAAGCAGGTCCTGGATGGCGAGCAGGTCCAGCTGTTCGGCGATGGCTCGCAGCTGCGAGACTTCACGTACGTCGACGACGTTTGCGAGGCTTTCCTGCTGGCCGGCGCGTCCGACGCAGCCAACGGGCAGGTCTTCAACCTGGGCGGCCCTGAGCCGATTAGCCTGCGTGATCTGCTCGAGCTTCTCATCGAGCTGGTCGGGCATGCGAGCTACCGCCTGGTGCCGTTTCCCGACGATAAGAAGGCGATCGACATCGGCAGCGTCTACACCGACTTCAACAAGATCCGGCGAGCGCTCGGCTGGGAGCCGCGGACCTCCCTGCGCGAGGGATTGGAGCGGACGATCGCCTTTTACCGCCAGAACCGTGCCGAGTACTGGGGTGAGCCCGCCCACGCGAGCGTCGCAAGCCGAGCGGGCTTGGGATGAGCAGCGGGCCAATTCCCATCTTCGACGCGCGGCCGCAGTACCTGGCGCACAAGGCCGAGCTGGACGTTGCTATCGCGCGCGTCCTCGACAGTGGCTGGTTCATTCACGGTCAGGAGCACCGCGCGTTCGAGGCCGACTTCGCTGCCTTCTGCGGCGCCCGGCACGGGATCGGGGTGGCCAGCGGCACCGACGCGGTCCGATTGAGCCTGCAGGCAGTCGGCGTCGAGCCGGGCGACGAGGTCATCACCGTTGCCAACGCCGGCGTTCCGCCGGTCGCGGCGATCCGGGAGACGGGCGCGCAGCCGGTCTTCGTCGACGTAGACCCGGCCACCCGTAACCTCGATCCGAACCTGCTCGGGTCGAAACTGTCGTCCCGCACTCGCGCGGTCCTGGGGGTGCATCTGTACGGCCAGCCGGCCGACGTCGACGCGATCGCGGACATCGTCCGCCCCCGCGGGATCAAGCTAGTCGAAGACTGCGCCCAGGCGCACGGCGCCTCGTACAAGGGGCGGCGAGTGGGCAGCCTGGGTGACGCGGCCGCCTTTAGCTTCTACCCGACCAAGAACCTCGGCGCCTACGGCGACGGCGGAATGGTCACCACCAACGACGACGCGGTGGCCCAGCGGGCCCGGCTGCTGCGCAGCTACGGCTGGCGCGAGCGTTATCTGAGCGAGATGCATGGCATCAACTCGCGGCTAGACGAGATGCAGGCCGCCATTCTGCGCGTCAAGCTGCGCTATCTGGAGCGCGCAAACGAGCGACGCCGCCAACTCGCGCAGCGTTATGGCGAGCGTCTACACGGCGTCACCACTCCGGCCGAGCGGCCGTGGGCGTGCCACGTCTATCACCTCTACGTCGTGGAGGCGGACGATCGCGACGCGCTGAAGGCCGACCTGGCCAGGCGGATGATCGGTTCGGACGTGCACTATCCCATCCCCACTCACCTGCAGCCCGCGTTCGCCGACCTTGGATTGCGAGTAGGCAGCCTGCCAGTCACCGAGCGGCTGGCCAGCCGCATCCTGTCGCTGCCGATCTTTCCGGAGCTGTCGGTCGATCAGGTCGACCGCGTGGCAGACGCGGTAAATGAGCTATCGGCTGCCGCTACCCGGGGGTAGGCCGTTTAGGTGTCCGCACCGATTGGTTCGCCCCCGCCCCCCAACCCCCTACCCCAAGCTTGGGGGAGGGGGCGGGGGGGTGAGGGCTATCAGCCGGCCAGCTCCTCCGCTTTAGACCAACAGACTAACTGAGCTATGGAGCGCGAGCAGTACGACCTGATGTTCCGCCAGGAGGAGCGCCACTGGTGGTACGTCGGAATGCGCCGAATCTCGATCGCCCTCCTCGACCGGTTTCCGCCTCGGCAGCCGGAGCCGAATGGCGACACCGCGAGCCGGCTCGAGATACTCGACGCGGGCTGTGGCTCCGGCGGGATGACTCGGTATCTGGCCGAGCGCGGCCGAGTGACGGGGATGGACCTATCCCCGCGGGCGCTCACGTTCGCACGCTGCCGTCGCGTCGAGCGGCTGGTCCGCGGCTCGATCGACGCGTTGCCGATTCGGTCGGCCAGCTTCGATCTGGTAACCAGCTTCGACGTGCTGTATCACCTCGCGGTCGCGGACGACGTCGTGGCGCTCGAGGAGCTTCACCGCGTGCTCCGTCCTGGTGGCGTCTTGTTGATTCGAGTGCCGGCGTACGACTGGATCCGCGGCGCGCACGACGACGCGGTGCACACGCGCCATCGCTATACGCGCCAGGAGCTGGTCGCTAAGATGCGCGCCTCGGGCCTGGTCGTGGAGCACGCGAGCTACGCCAACAGCCTGCTCTTTCCACTCGCCCCAGCCAAACGATTCCTCGAGCGGCGCAACGGCGGCGGGGGTGGCGTCACCGACCTCTGGCTGCCGCCGGGTCCGCTCAATCGCCTGCTGGCCGAACTGCTCGCGCTCGAGGCGGCCCTGGTCAGCACGACGGGCCTTCGCTGGGGCCTGTCCGTGTTCGCCGTCGGACGGCGCGCCGAGTCGCGAGTCTCGAGTCACGGGTCGCGAGTGGTTCATGCGGCGGGCTAGGTGTGCGACAAGTCCCAAGTCGCGGCTAGCGAGTCACGGACGCCGGTTTCGGTCATAGGCAACCAGCCCCAGGTGCACCAGAACACGTCGCGCCCGACTCCCGACTGCCGACCCCCAACTACTGGCGAGAACAGGTCGCGCCCGACTCGCGACTCGCGACTCGCGACTCGCCACCTGGTCCCGTACGTCGTACTGGCGCTGTGTTGCCTCGTGCTGTTCCGGGACGGGCTCTTCGGCGAGAGGGTGTTCTACGAGCGCGACACGTACCTGTTCTATGCGCCGCTCGGCCGCTGGTATGCGGAACAGCTCAAACATGGCAGCCTGCCGCTGTGGATGCCGCTCATATTCGGCGGCTACCCGCTCTTCGCGGATGGCGAGATGGGGATGCTCTATCCCCTGAACCTGCTGCTGTTGCCGCTCCTCTCGCCGACCGCGTCGTTGACAGCGTTGCGGGCGCTCCATGTCTTTCTGGCCGGCTCGTTCATGCTCGCCTTTCTGCGGACCCTCGGCCTCCGACCCTGGGGCGGATTGGTCGGGGCGCTGGTGTTCGCCTTTGGCAGCTTCTTCGTCACCCAGATCCAGCACGAGAACCTGGTCCGCAGCGCGGCCTGGCTGCCGCTCATCTTGCTGCTCGTCGAGCTGGCGCTTCGGCGTCGCGGCTGGGCCCGCCAGCGGCTTCTGGTGGGCGCCGGGCTGGTATTCGCAGTGGCGGCGCTTGGCGTGCACATTCAGCCGATCGCAATGATCCTGCTCGCGCTCGGCTTGTTCGTCGCCTACCGCCTGCTCGTTGGCCCGGTCGCAGGGCTCAGCTGGGAGCGCGCGCTTCTGCTTATCTGGGCGCCAGGGCTCGTGACTGCGATCGGCCTGGCCGGTGCGGCCGTTCAGTGGTTGCCGCTGTACGAGCTGGGACGTACCTCCTATCGAGGACCGGGCCTGGGCTACGACCTGGCCACGACCTGGCCGCTGCGCTGGCAGAACCTGGTCACGGTGCTGTTCCCCTACCTGTTCAGGCTGGAGGACGGCCGCAACGTGATGCTGTGGCAGCAGTGGGAGAGCTTCCTGTACGTCGGGATGGCGCCGCTCGTCCTCATCCCGTTGGGGTTGCTGTTCGGGCGACATCGGCTCATCCCGTTTTTCATCCTGCTCGGCCTGTTCGGGCTCGCGGTCGGACTGGCCGATCAGAGCCCGTTCATCAACGTTCATCTGCTGCTCTGGAACCTGCCGGGCTTCTCCTCGCTCCGCGCGCCAGGACGCTTCGCCTACCTGGTCGTCCTGGCGGCCGGCGGGCTGGCGGCCTTTGGCGCGGACTGGCTGGTGGCGCTTCGGCGCCGCTCCTGGCTCGGTGCAGCGGTCGGGCTGCTAACCGTGCTCTCCTGTGGAGCCCTGAGCTGGCTAGTGGTGGCCCTTCACACTCGACTGGTCGCCGATCCGGTCCGCTGGCTCCAGATCGTCGACGACAGCTACATCGCCGTGCCCCACGAGCACAGCTGGCTGAAGGGCCCGCTCGTCTACGACCAGCTCGTTCGCGCGCTCGACCTGAGCGAGCCGAAGACGGCGCTGAGCTTAGGGCTGTTGCTCGCGGCCGGGCTCCTGGCGGTCGGCTGGTGTCTGCGACCTCGGCCGACCTCCCTCTGGGCAACGTTGCTGGTCACCCTGGTAGCTGGCGACTTGCTCGTCTTCGGCTATGACTTCCATCCCCTTGCGCCGCTGTCCGAGCTCGTCGAGCCGGCCCCCCTGACGCGCTTCCTGGCTACCCAGGATGGCGGCAGGGTCGTGGCCGACCCGGCGCTGCGCTACCTCGAGCCGAATCGACTCCTGTACGCCGATGTTCCGACAGTCGACGGCTACAGTTCACTCCAGTCGCAGCGCCACTACGAGTACGCCACAAGCGTCGAGCGCCAGCAAGACGTGCTGCTGGACCTGTGGGGCGTGCGCTACGTGGTCGTGCCCGACCCGCCAACCGACATCATGATCGTGGATGGGACCGCCTACCGCCCGTACAACGCTCTGTTCAACGGCGCGGCCTACAACCGGACCGGCCTGGAGGCCTTCGCCATCGAGCCGTTTCGGACGGTCGAGGTGCGCGTACTGGCCACGTTGATCGACGGTATCCAGGCCGAGCAGGGGACGCCTACCGCCGAGCTGGAGCTGATGGATGGAGACGGAGGCCGGCGGGCGGTAGCGCTTCGCGCTGGCGAGCACGTCGCCGAGAACGCCTACGACCGTGCCGACGTGCTGCCGGTGGTCCGCCACTCGAAGGCGCCCTCGGCCGGGACGGTCCCCGATATCGACCCGGCCGGCCTGCCGACGCGGACCAGCGTCTATCGCGCGGCGATCCCAATCGAGCCGCTCGACGTCAGCTGGCTCGAGGTGCGCCAGCTGTACCCGCGCGGCCAGACCCGGATCTTTGGCATCGGGCTGGTCGGTCCAGACGGGTCGGTACGGTCGATCTTCGGGGCCGACCGCGCCAAGCTGCGCCCGATCTACCAGGGCGCGCAGGCGACGGTCCTGGAGGACCAGGCAGCCTTTCCGCGCGCGTACATCGTCCCCGAGGCCATCGCCCGCCGCTCACGGGCCGAGCAATCGGCGCTGCCCCGGCTGGCCGCCCGACCGTTCGACGCCGGGCGCCAGGTCATCCTGGAGGAGGGGCCGTTTGACGGACTGCCGCTGGTGGAGCCTCAGCCAGGCTCGACCCCACGCCCAGATGTGATCCCGCCCGCCGCCGAGGTGACCGACCTCTCGACCGACCACGTGCGCGTCCGCACGCCCGACGGGCCTGGCGGCTACCTGGTCCTGACCGACACCTACCATCGCGGCTGGCAGGCCCGTCTGGATGACGTCGAGACGCCCGTCTACCTGGCCAACTTCCTCTTCCGGGCGGTCCGACTCCCGCCCGGGCCGCACACCGTGGATTTCGTCTTCGACCCGCTCTCTTTCCGCCTGGGCCGGGCCATCAGCGCAGACAGCCTGGGGTTCTGCGCGATCGTGCTCAGTTTTTCTCTCGCGCGTAGTCGACGAAGCGGTAGACAACCCCGCGTTCGGTGAGGATGCAGGTCGGGCTGGCGGGGTTGGGCTCGATTTTCCGGCGAAGGTAGTTGATGTACAGGCGCAGGTAGGGGAGCCGTGCGCCTCTCAGCGCTTCTCTCGCGCGTAGTCGACGAACCGGTAGCCAACCCCGCGCTCGGTGAGGATGTAGGTCGGGCTGGCGGGGTTAGGCTCGATCTTCTGGCGAAGGTAGTTGATGTACAGGCGCAGGTAGTGGCTGGCGTCGC
>DASPXK010000170.1:0-13612 GCA_035637315.1 Chloroflexota bacterium | reverse complement strand
GCCTCCAGGACAGGCTCCGGATACAACTCCGCGTCGAGGACTACGTAGCTGAACCGTCGCGCGGCGAGATCGGCGACGAGGTTATCTGGCCGCCACGCGCCGGCTTGCTGGAGGTTGCGCAAATGCGTCGCGTTGCCCACCACTTCCTTGCCCGCCGCCAGACTGAAGCCAGGATCCTCCACCAAAATCGGGCCGTGGGCCTTACGCAGACGCTTGACGAGCCTGGCGCCAACCTCGCCTTCGCCACCCGGTTCGCGGCCAAGGAATGAGGCTTGAGCGCCACGGTCGACTAGAAATGGGGCCACACTGTTCAGCGGGCCGTGGGCAAACAATGCCGCCTGCAGGAAGACGAGCGCGCCAAGCGCCCCGATGAGTCGGGGGCGTCGGGACTCCCTCAGGCCGTTCGCGAACGTCGAACCGGCGAGCACGCACGAGGCGGCGATCGGGGCCAGGAAATACGACTCGCCGGCCCCCCACTTTCCGACGCTGACGGCCAGCCCGAGCGCCAGCAGCCAGTACAGCTCGAAAGGGCCCCACTCCTGTAGGCGAACCGCGCGCAGCACTTGCCAGGCAGCGAGCACCAGCAGGACCCCATGCAGCTCGACGAAGTTTCGGTAATAGCCGAACGCCTGGCCGATGCTGAACGGGTTGACGTTGCCGATCACGACGTTGACGAAGAACTCTCCGCCCGAGGCGAGGTCCAGGGCCAGCCAGAGCAGCAGGCCGATCAGGCCGACCGCGGCACTGGCCACCAGCCCGCTACGTCGGTCCCTGGACAGCAAGAAGAGCAGCCCGGCCGCGACGGCGTCCACCGTCGTCTGCTTGGTGAACAGGGCCAGCAAGAACGCCGCGACCGCCCCGCCCAACCAGCCGAGTCCCGAGCGAAGACAGCAGTACAGGCCGGCCGCGGCGAACAACGCCGCCAGGGCGTTCACGCGCGCCAGCGGCGTCACGTGATAGACATAGTTCGAGCCGACGTAGAGGAGGCCGGCTGTCAGTGCCGCCGGCCTATTCGCCGTCTGGCGGTTGACGATCGCACCGACCAGCGCCGCGGTCGCCAGTCCGGCCGCGGCTGAGAGCAATCGGCCTGTCGCGAGGGCCGGGCCGTAGATGGCGACGAGCGGCGCCAAGAGCAGCGAAAAGACGGGCGGGTAGTTCGACGAGTAGTACGGAAAAACGGTGTTGTCCGAGTAGATCGGCCGACCTTGGGCCAGCAGCCAGCCGCCGTTGACGTCGTACCCCTCGCCCTGGTCGAAGTCGTACGGATAGAAGCCCAGATTCAGAGCATGGGCAACGTAGAAGAGCAGGTAATACGAGAGCAGAGTCAGGCCGAGGGCCCAGAGAAGCAAACCGAAGCGTGGGCCAGGTAAGGGCGAAGCATTCGCCCCTGGTTTTGGCTTGACGTCAGGACCCTGTGGGCGAATGCTTCGCCCCTACTCAATCGACCGCGGCCGCTTCGCGCTCCAGGACCTGGCGCGATTTGCCGTCCTCTGATGGGCCGATCACGCCGCGTTCTTCGAGGAGATCGATCAGGCGTGCCGCGCGCGGGTAGCCGATCCCGAGGCGGCGCTGAAGCAGCGAGGTAGAGATGCGCCGGTACTGGCCCGCGACCTCGACGGCCTTCTCGTACAGCTCGTCGCCATCGTCATCGTCGCCGCCCCGGCCGAGGCTCTCTATCTCGCGCACGTCTTCCTCGCTGTAGCGCGGCCCGCCCAGCCGGCGCCAGAAGCCCACCAGCTTGTGGATCTCCTCGTCAGAGATATAGGCCCCCTGCAGGCGGATAGGCTTGCTCGAGTCCTGTGGCAGGAACAGCATGTCGCCTCGCCCGAGCAGCTTCTCGGCGCCCACCGTATCGAGGATCGTCCGTGAATCGATGTGTGAGCTGACCGCGAAGGAGATTCGAGTCGGAAAGTTGGCCTTGATCAGGCCCGTGATCACGTCGACCGACGGGCGCTGGGTCGCCACCACGAGGTGAATGCCGGTCGCTCGGGCCAGCTGCGCCAGGCGACAGAGGATGCGCTCGACCTCGTCGCCGGCCGTCATCATCATATCGGCCAATTCGTCAATGACGACCACCATGAACGGCATCCCCTTCTGAGTCGGATCCGCCTCGACGGACTTGTTGTACGCGTCGATGTTGCGGGTCGCCCGAGCCGCGAACACGGAGAAGCGCCGCTCCATCTCCCTCACGACCCACTTCAGCGACCCAACCACGCGCTCCATATCGGTTACAACCGGCATCCGCAGATGTGGAATGCCGTTGAAGCTGACCAGCTCGACCATCTTGGGGTCGATCATCAGGAACTGGAGCTCGTCGGGCGTACACTGGAACGTGAGCGAGGCGATGATCGAATTGATGCAGACCGACTTGCCGCTGCCGGTCGCGCCGGAGATGAGCAAGTGAGGCATTCTGGCGAGGTCGCCGATGACGGGGTTGCCCGAGACGTCGCGCCCGAGGGCTAGGCGCAGCTTGGAGCGGACCCGGCCCCACTGCTCGGATTCCAGCAGCTCGCGCAGGCTCACCAGCGCTCCCGCGCGGTTGGGCACCTCCACGCCTACCACACGCTTGCCCGGCACGGGCGCTTCCAGCCGCAGGGCTCCCGTACCGAGCCGCAGCGCCAGGTCATTACTGCGAGCCAGGATCCGGTTCACCGACACGCCGGGGCCCGGCTCCAGTCCGAACTGGGTGACGGTCGGGCCCGAGTTGACCTCGACCACGCGAGCCTCGATGTTGAAGCTGGCAAGGGTGTCCTCGATGATCCGGGCCTGAGACCGCACATCCGCCTGGTTGAGCTCGGCGGCCGTCGTCGCGGCCAGGAGACTGGGAGGCGGCACGTGCCAGCCAGACTGCGCGCCGGGCTCGCGGGCCTCGGGAGCGAGCGGCTCGGACAGAGGCTCCGTCGCGGGCGCGTGGCGCGGCCGGCCGACCACCCTGGCGAGCCGGTGGCTCAGCGGGCGGGCCGGCACGGCGCTCGGGCGGGCCTGGTTGACCCGCAGGCGTGGCCGCCTGAGTCCGCGATACGCGGCCATGAGTCCCCCGAACAAGAGTCGAATCACTCGATAGATCGCGCGAGCGATCAGCAAGCCAACCACCGCGACGCCGACCGCCACCTGGGTCAAGGTCAGCTCCAGCATGAGCAAGAGGCCAAGCAGGAGCCCGGCGGCCAGCACCACGCCGGCGGCCGCCTGGCCGAGCGCCTCACGAAGTCCCGCGGAGAGGTAGTAGCCGATCGCCCCACCGCCGGAGTGCAGCTCGAGCGCTCGTCTGGCCGGATCCGGGTCACCCAGCGGAAAGAAGTGGATGAGTGCCGGCAGCGCCAGCGTCGCGAGCACCGCCCCGATCAACCGACCGGTCGGCAGGGTGACCCCCGAGCGAGCCGCGACCAGGAGGCGAAGCAGCCCGAAGGCGACAAGCCAGGCCGGCAGCAGGACGGCCGTCGAACCCAACGCCAGACCCATCCACCAGAGCAACGGCCCAGTCAGCTGTCCGGACGGGAAGGTGAGTGCGAGCACGCAGATGGTGCCCAGGACAACGCTGCCCAAGGCCGCAACGTCGGCCAGGATGCGCCGATCCACGACCAGCCCAGATGGGAAGCTCGAATGGCCGCGCACGGGCCTGCGACGGCCCGTGGTCCTCAGCTGACGTGTCGTCATGGCATTGTTGTCAGAGTGGTGTGCTGATGCGGCCATTCAGAACAGGCTCAGCTGCTCGGCGTCCCGCGTGGCAGCTACGCGGTCCGGCGAGTCGGCGCCAGCGTTTGCCTCGCCCGCCCGCTGGCGCGCCTGTTCGAGGGCTCGCGACAGGCCCCCGAAGTCCCGCTCGAGCTCCTGGCGAAACTTCGGCTGGTGCAGGGCCGCGGCGGGGTGATAGCAAGCGTAAGCCGTGATCCCTCGCCACACCGTCGTCGTGCCATGCACCTGGCTGATCCGGGCGTTCGGCCCAAAGAACGTCGCCATCGAATAACGGCCCAGGGTGACGATCAACATCGGCTTGAGCGCCGCGATCTGCTGCTCGAGGTGGCCGAAGCAGGCATCGAGCTCGTCCGGCAGCGGGTCTCGGTTGCCCGGCGGACGATGCTTGATGACGTTCGTGATGAACACCTCGTCGCGCCGAAGACCGGCCCGGGCTAACAGGTCGGTGAGGAGCTGGCCGGCCGGCCCGACAAAGGGTCGACCTTGGGCGTCCTCATGGAAGCCCGGCCCCTCTCCGACCAGCATCACCTCGGCGTTCGGGTTACCCTCGCCGGGCACTCCGTGCTTGCTGGTCTGGTAGAGTCGACAACTCGTGCAGCGGCGGACTTGCTCGGCGATGACTTCTAGCTGCTGGGACACCAGACCCTCCCGCGCAAGCCCCTCAGCCATCCTAACATCCGCCGGACCCTATAACAATTGACCCGGGGGTCACAAGTTCGTATCCTCTGCCCCAGTCACGAGTCGCGGGTCACGAGTCACAAGTCGAACTCGCGGCTCGTGACTCGCGACTCGTGACTCGTGACTGGGAGGATCCGTGCCTGGACCGCTCGATCGGGTCCGCGTAGTTGACCTGACGCGTGCGCTGGCTGGACCGTACTGCACCCTGATCCTGGGCGATATGGGCGCCGAGGTGATCAAGGTGGAGCTACCCGGCTCGGGCGACGAGACGCGCGTCTGGGGTCCGCCCTTCCTCGAGGGCGAAAGCTCGTACTTTATGAGTATCAACCGTAACAAGAAAAGTCTGACCCTAGACCTGAAACGTCCAGCCGGTAGAGAGGTTCTGGGCAGGCTGGTGGCCCCCGCGGACGTGCTGGTGGAGAACTTTCGCCCCGGAGCGATGGCTCGGCTGGGCCTGAGCTACGAGCAGGCGGCGCGGCTCAATCCTCGCCTGGTCTACTGCTCGATCTCCGGATTCGGCCAGACCGGCCCGCGCGCGGGCCAGCCAGCCTACGACCAGATCCTACAGGGCATGGGCGGCGCCATGAGCCTGACCGGCCCGGCCGACGGCCCCCCGACCAAGTTCGGCATCCCGATCGGCGACATCGCAGCCGGCATGTTCGGCGCCTACGCTATCGCCTGCGCGCTGTTCGCGCGCGAGCGGGGCGGGCGCGGCCAGTGGATCGACACGTCGATGCTCGGGAGCCAGGTCGCGCTGCTGACCTTTCAGGCTGGGCGCTACTTCGCGACGGGCACGGCGCCCGGCCCGGGCGGCAATCGCCACCCGAGCATCGGACCCTACGAGACCTTCGCGGCGCGCGACGGCTACGTCAACGTGGCGTGTGGCAACGAGAGGATGTGGCAGCGTTTCTGTAAGGCGCTTGGTTTGAGCGAGCTGCTGGGCGATCCTCGATTCAGCAGCAACGCCGACCGAGTGGCCAATCGCGAGCCGCTGAGCGATCGCATCCAGGAGCGCCTGGCCGACATGCGCGCGGCGGAGGTGATCAGGACGCTCGAGGCGGCCGAGGTCCCCTGTGGCCCCGTCTACAGCCTGGCCGAGGTCTTCGACGACGCCCAGACCGAGCATCTCGAGCTGCGTCGCCGGCTTTCTCACCCGAGAGCAGGCGAGATCAGCGTGACTGGCTTTCCCTGGCGCCTGTCCGAGACGCCCGCCGAAGTCCGCCTCCCCCCGCCCCTGCTCGGCGAGCACACCGACGAGGTGCTTCAGGAGTTGGGCTACTCAGGCGCCCAGATCGAGGGGTTGCGAGACGAGGGCGTCGTCTGAGGTGCGGCAGCTAGGGCAGCGCTGGCTCAGGCGTGCGCACCGTGGCGATGATGATGCCAGGCTCCTCAGGGACTGCCTGACCGTCCTCCTTCAGTGCCTGAATGTGCGATCTGATCGCCTCCCGTGCCTCGGCCAGTAACTCCTCAAGGGTCTCGCCCTGGGCGAAACAGCCCTCGAGCGCAGGCACCTCAGCCCAGTAGCCGCCCTCCTCGGCCGGGTGGATCACCAGCACGTACTCCACTACCGCTCGCCTTCCAGTACCTGTTGGAACTCAGCTTCGCTGAGCCCGGCTTTTCGCAGCATTGCCTTGAGCAAGCCGATCTTGATAGGCTCGCGCCTGCTGGAAAAGGTGACGATCTGGCCACTGGGCATCTTGATGTTCACGTGGTCACCCTTGCCGCCTTTGCGGACCACGCCGCCCGCTCGTTGGAGCGCGGAAATGCCACGCCTCGGCCGGACGTCTCGCAGTTCAGCCACGCAGAGTCGCTGCCCACCTCAACGCCAAGTTGGTCAGCCAAAGCTGCCGTGTAATCGCCTCGCATTAGGCGGCCATGGAGGCAGCCGCCGCACCACGAGTTGGTCCCTCTAAGTGTACGGCATGATCATCGACGCAAAGAAGAAGGACGCGCTGGCCAGGCCGCCCGGCCAGCGCGCCCATCTTGGCGCGAGCCGAGGTTGCTACGCTGCTGGCACGGCTGCCAGGCCAGCCTCCCGAGGTAGTGCCGCCCGGGCAACGTCGCTCAAGTGCATCCGCCGCAAGACGGTGATCGCCAGGGTGGCGGCGGCGATGTCGAAGACGACCGCCACACCGAAGATCGGTAGCCAGCTGCCGGTCGCGTCCTGGAGGATGTGCCCAACGGGACCAGCCGGGTCGCAGCGCAGTCCGAGCTTTTGTTGCGCTTCAGGCGAGGGGGGAGATACCATCGGCTGCTTGTATGGCCGGCTGCCCGGCTCGACGGGTGTCGCCCCACGCGGCGCGCCGTGGGAGCCCAAGTCGGGTCCGAGGCAGGAGGAGGGACGATGTTGCGTAGATCAACGAGGCTGGCCTGTGCAGCGGTCAGCGTTGTCGCGGTCCTCGCGGCGGCGTGCACCGGAGTCGGTGGCGGAGCGGCTACAAAGGCCGAGGAGCCAACGCGTCCGGTGGAGTTCGTCATCAGCACGGCGCCGGGCGGGGGCTCGGACATCTACGCTCGGTTCATGCAGGGTGTAATCGAGAAGAACAAGCTGTTGACGCAACCCCTGCAGCCCATCAACAAGGAGGGCGGCGCGGGCGCGGTCGCATTCCAGTACGTCTTCGAGAAGAAGGGCGACATGCATTACATCATGATCACCCTCAACAGCTTCTTCACCACCCTGATTGTCCAGAAGGTGCCATTCAAAGCGACCGACTTCACGCCGATTGCCAACCTTGCCCTGGACCCCTTCTATCTGTGGGTCCACGAGGAGAGCCAGTGGAAGAACATCAAGGACTTTATCGCGGCGGCGAAGGCGGAGGAGATCACCGTCTCGGGCACCGGCTCGAAGCAAGAGGATGAGATCCTCTTCCTTCGGATCCAGGAGGTGGCGGGGACGAAGCCCTTCCGGTACGTGCCGGGCGCCGGCGGGGGGGCCGTGGCGGCAGCACTGGCCGGCCAGCAGGTCCAGGCCACAGTGAACAACCCAAGTGAGGGGCTGCCCTTCTACCAGGGCTCGCCCCGAAAACTGCGCCCGCTGTGCGCCTTCACCGCGGAGCGTCCCAAAGCGGGCCCGTTCAAGGACCTGGACACGTGCAAAGAGCAGGGCCTGGACATCACCGACTACTACATCATGCGGGCGATCATGGGTCCACCGGGCCTCTCCGCGGGGCAGGAGCAGTTCTGGGTAGACGTGTTCAGGAAGGTCTATGACTCCGAGGAATGGAAAGATTTCATGGTCAAGAACGATCTGGACCCTGCCTTCAAATCGGGCGAGGAGTTCAAGAAGTTCATCGCCGACTACGAAAAGCTCCACCGCGACCTCGCGACTAAGGCGGGCTGGGTGCAGTAGCGCGTGCGGCCGTATCAGGTGGGCACGGCGGGTGTGTTCGTGCTGCTGGCTGCGGTCGCCATGCTCGACTCGCGCAAGGGCGCGCTGATCGGCGCTTCCAGGGATCCCGGCGGAATGGGCGCGGGCTTCTACCCGTTCTGGGCGGCTGCGCTCATGGGGATCGCGGGGCTCGCAGTCATGTACGCGGTCGCGACGACACCGCAACCGGCGGAGGGCGTGTTCCGCGGTAGGGAGAGCGTCTTCGCCGTGCTCCAGCTCGTCATTCCCATGCTCGTCGCCACCGTCGCGCTGGTCTGGCTGGGTATCTACATCGTGACCGCGCTCTACATGGGCTTCTTCGCGCGCTACATCGGTCGCTACCGCTGGGTCTGGGTGGTCCTGATCGCGGTCGCGGTGCCCGCGGCGACCTACCTCGGCTTCGAGCTGGGCTTCCGCGTAGCCCTGCCGAAGAGCGTCTTCTACGGCGCCCTGCTGCCGGTCTGATGGAAGTCTTCGGCAACCTCGCCCTCGGCTTCGCGACGGCGCTCCAACCCTTCAACATCCTCATGCTCTTCATCGGAGTAACGCTCGGCCTCATCATCGGCGTCCTGCCCGGCCTGGGCGGCACCAGCGGCGTCGCGATCCTGCTGCCGGTCACGGTCTTCATCGCGAGCAGCGGGCCTGGCGGCCCGACGAGCGCGGTGATCCTGCTCGCGGGCGTGTACTGGGGGGCGCTCTTCGGCGGGGTCGTCACCTCGATCCTATTCAACATCCCGGGCGAGCCCTGGGCGGTCGCCCTCCTCTTCGACGGCTTCCCGCTTGCCAAGCGCCTCGGGAAGCCGGGCCTGGCGCTCACCTGCTCCTTCCTCGCCTCATTCGTGGGCGCGTTCATCGCGACGCTGTTGTTCACATTCTTCGCGAAGCCGCTCGCGGACATCGCGCTGGCGTTCGGCCCACCAGAGCTCTTCGCGGTGTTCGTCCTGTCCTTCACCACGCTCGTCGGCCTCGGCTCCGAGTCGCCCCTCAAGAGCGTGATGATGATTGGGTTCGGTCTCCTTCTCGCCGCCGTCGGCTTCGACACGATCACCGGCGAACCGCGGCTCACCTTCGGCCAGACCACGGTCCTGTCTGGGATCGGCTTCGTCCCGGTGACTATCGGTCTGTTCGGCATCGGCGAGATCCTCGCTTCAGCCGAAGAGTCGGGCATCGGCTACGTCGAGCGGCTCAGCACGAGGCTCGGCTTCAAGGACCTCTTCGAGGCCCTCGCCGCGATGCGCCAGCGCATCTGGATGGTCGTCACGAATTCGGTCATCGGCTTCTGGTTCGGCGTGCTGCCGGGCCACGGCGCGACGGCCGGCTCGTTCCTCGGCTACGGCCTGGCGCGGCAGTACTCGAAGAACAAACAGAACTTCGGCAAGGGCGAGATCTCCGGGATCATGGCCCCGCAATGCACGGCCGACGCCGCGGCCGTCGGCTCCCTGGTCCCGATGATCACGCTGGGCGTCCCAGGCTCACCGACCTCGGCGGTGATGATGGCCGGCCTCTTCATCTGGGGCCTCACCCCCGGGCCGCTCCTGTTCATCCAGCACCCGGACTTCGTGTGGGGGCTCATCGCGAGCATCTACCTCGGCCATTTTATGACCTTCGTGATCTGCCTGCTCGCGGTACCACTGCTGGCGGCGATCATGCGAATCCCCTACGCGATCCTCACGCCATTCATCATCGTCATCAGCATCATCGGCTCGTATTCGATCAACAATAGCCTGTTCGACGTGTTCATCACGATCTTCTTCGGACTCGTCGGCTACTGGCTCCGCAAGCTCAAGTACCCGCTCGCGCCCCTGGTCGTCGCGATCGTGCTCGGCGACTCGACCGAGCGCGAGCTACGCAAGAGCCTGATCATGAGCGGCGGCAGCCCGCTCATCTTCTTCTCGAACGTGCGCGCCGCGACGCTGATGTTGATCTCGTTCGCGCTCTTACTGCTCCCCCTCCTCCAGACCATCCGCCAGCGCCTAGCGGGAGCGCCCGTCACCACCGACGGGTAGGGGCGCACCCGCGTGTGCGCCCCGCATCGGGTCGCTATCACTGGGGCGGACACGCGGGTCCGCTCCTACGATGGCAACTATCGGCGTAAACATGATTCGGCATTACGACGAGGCTTAAGCCCTCACCCCCTCCTCCCTCTGCGGAGTTCGGCAAGGGAGGAGGGGGTGAGCGGATCCTTGAGCGACGACCCGTCGGCTGCTGGTCAGCCCTTTTGCTGCTCCATGAGCGTCTTGTTGAGCGCCTTGAGACCCTCGACGCCGAAAGCGATCACGCCCGGGATCACCCAGTCGTCCCACTGCCGGTCGATCTTCTTCTGGAAGAACTCGATGTCCTCGTCGGTGAAGTGAGCGAACCGGCCCTGGCGCATGAGGTACTCGCGGACCGGCTTACGCTGGAACCGACCCTCGGCGATGGACTTGGTGGTGCCGGTCAGCCGAAGGATGTTGTCCTCGACCTCGAACAACGGCCAGATGCCGGTCTCCACCGCCAGCTTGCCCAGCTCGTGCGAGAACTGCGGGTCGTAGTGCCAGCCCTTCGGGCACGGGTCGAGGGTGTGAAGGAAGGTTGGGCCGCCCAGCTCGAGGCCCTTGCGCATCTTGTTCATCAGGTCCACGCCGTAGCTGGCGCAGGCCGACGCCACATAGCGTGTCTCGGGGTGGCCGGCGGCCATCATGCCCGGCACGTTCTTCTTCCAGCGCTTGTGCATGATCCGCTTGGCCTTGCCGGTCGGGCTGAAGGTGGTCACCGCGCCCCACGGGGTCATGCCAGAGAGCTGGATGTCGGTGTTGGCGTACGACTCGTTGTCGTACAGGATGACCATGAAGTTGTACTCGTCATGCGTCAGGGCGGCCGAGATCGCGCCCAGGCCCATGTCGGCGCCGCCCCCATCGCCGCAGAAGGCGATCACGTTGATCCGCTCGTTCTTGATCTTGCCCTTGCGCATCAGGGCCTTCAGGCCGGCCGCCGTGCCGGTCGCCGCCGAGCCGGCCGAACCGAGCTGGGTGTGCATCCAAGGCACCACCCACGGCGTGGTGTAGTAGCTCGTATTGGCCACGTACATGCAGCCGGTGCTGCCCAGGACGATCGAGCGTGGGCCAGCCGCTTTGGCGATGTAGCGCATCACCAGCGCAGACTCGCAGCCCTGGCAGGTGCGATGCCCCGAGACGAAGTACTCGGTGTACGGGACCTGCTTGACGGTCTTGATCGGGTCGAGCTTGATCAGCTCCTGTGTCGCCATCCTGTACCTCCTCCTTAGCTATCAGCTATCAGCTATCAGCTATCAGCCATCAGCGACTAACGCCGTGCCCCGCTGATGGCTGACGGCTGATCGCTCGTCATTCTCGCACGCCGATCCAGCGGACCTCGTTGTCCTGCTCGCCGCTCTCGCCAGCCTTGAACGTGATGCCGGAGATGAGCTCCAGGTCCTCGGTGGTCACCTCGCGCCCGCCGAGACCGCAGACGTAGCCCAGGATCGGTGGCTGCGTTGGCGCGCTATACAGCGCCGACTTGATCTCAGTGTACAGAACGCCGCCGTGATAGGGCGAGCCGAACGAATAATCGCGGTCGATCACCGCCACCGCCTTGAAGCGCGGCAGGATGCTGGCGATCTCCTCGCTTGGGAACGGGCGGAACCACTTCAGGCGCACGAAGCCGACCTTCTTGCCCTGCTCGCGCATGCGCCGCACCGCGACGCGGGCCGGCATTGCCAGCGTGCCCTGCCCAAAAAAGACGACGTCCGCGTCGTCGGTCATGTACTCCTCGACGAACGGGTTGTCGCCACCGCGCCCGAAGATCTCCTTGAACTCCTCATGCGCCGCCTGGATCACGCCGCGGGCCCGCTTCATAGCCGCGTCGTTCTGCTTGCGGATCTCCATCAGCCAGTCCTGGTCGACCTGCGGCGCGATGGTGATCGGGTTGTCGGGGTGGAGCAGACGGTCGCCCAGGTTGTAGGCCGGCAGGAATCGCTTGACCGCGTCCTGCGGCGGCACCTTGACCAGGTGCTGCGAGTGGGTCAGGAAGGCGCCGTCTGCGCTGACCGCGCACGGCAGGCTGACCCTCATGTTCTCGGCCACCTTGTACGCCATCAGCGTCCGGTCCAGCGCTTCCTGGGCCGTGTCGACCCAGGTGAGCATCCAGCCGAGGTCGCGAACGGCCAGGGCGTCGTTGTGCTCCACCCCGAAGGCGCCGGGATCGTCGAGGGCGCGATTGCCGACCATCGCCACCACCGGCAAGCGGAGGCCGGCCGTGACCGCGATCGCCTCGAACGCGTAGAACCAGCCCACGCCGGATGACCCGACGAAGACTCGCGAGCCGACCGCCGAGGCGTGCTTGACGATCTCGAATTGCGAATGCTCGCCCTCGGCGACGATGTACTCGGTGTCCAGGTCGCCGTTGGCGATCATCTTGGCCACTGCCTGCATCACGCCGTCGTAGGGGCGGATGGGATACGCCGCGACCACGTCGCAGTCGGCCAGCCGGATCGCGTGGGCGATTGCCTCGCACCCGGTGATCAGCTCCTCTTGCTCGAGCAGCTTTTCGAGTGGTTTGACTGCCGAAACCGCCATCCTACTTCACCCCCTCGGCGACCGGGAAGCCGTGCTTCTCGAGCAGCTTCCTGTACCCATCCGGGTCCGCCTTCGACATCTCGTACAGGCTGTCGTTGTGGTCGAACTCCAGCTCGTTGACCATCTTGATGCAGTTCTCGACCGGGCAGACCTCTTCGCAGATCGAGCAGCCGATGCACGCCTCGTAGACCACCTCGTAGGTCCCGTCCGGCGTGACCTCGAAGCACTCGTCGGGGCAATGCAGCCAGCACAGCGTGCACTTGATGCACTTGTCGAAGTCGATCAGCGGGCGCCGCGTGCGCGCGGTCCACTTCTTGTACACCGGGTTGCGGGTCCCGACCTTCATCGCCTCGACGATGATCCCCTCGCGCATCTGGGTCCAGCCGGGCTTCTCGTACTGCTCGTAGAAGTGCGCGTTGCCCTGGCCGCCCTTGACCGCCAGGATCCTCAGGTTGTCGTAGGCGTCGCGGGCCTGCTTGACGCGGTCCTCGTCTTTGGTCTGCTCGCGGACGTACTCCTCGACCGCGTCGATCGACACGATCTCGGGCGCGACCCGGGTCACCGCGGCCATGCAGCGATAGTCGGTGTTGTCGTCGTTGTAGACCCACAGGCCCGCCAGGCTGGCCGTGCCGTCGGGCGCGAAGACGCCCTCCCGCTTGGGGCTTGGGATGACCGCCAGGGTCCAGTCGTAGCTCTTCTGGTGGGTGAACTGGAGCAGCTCTTCCGGCGAGCGGTCCGACGTGACCAGCAAGAAACCGCCCTCGCGGACCAGCTTGTTGATCGGCTGAATGCCGTACCAGGCCCACGACTCGATGCCCTTGCACATCACGTCGTCGACGCAGATCGACACATCCACGATCGCCGGCTCGTACTTGGCGAGGCTCTTCTCGAGCTCGTCGCCATCGCTGGCGACGACCGCGAAGTTCTTGGCGGGCACACCGTTGCGCTCGGGCGAGTCGCCGTATCGCGCGAAGGCCGTCCCAACCCGGCCGTCCTTGCGGGCCGCGACCACCAGCCCGCGGCAGATTCGGTTCGCCAGGGTCTTCTGGAAGATCCCTCGGTAGACGACCTCTACCGAGGATGACTTTGCCGCGACCGCCGTTTCGGCCATACGCGTGCCTCCTGTCCATCCCCGAGTGGGCGCTTCTAAGTGGCCCAATGGTCTGACCAATTTTATTCATGATAGGCCGGCCTCGGGCGGAGTGTCAAACGCCCTCACGCCCAAGTACGGCCCTCACCCCCCTGCCCCCTCTCAAACGCCCTCACCCCCTGTCCCCTCTCAAACGCCCTCACCCACTGCCCC
>DASPXK010000169.1:0-9480 GCA_035637315.1 Chloroflexota bacterium | reverse complement strand
CGCGTTCCATCTGCTGCTCAACATGGCCAAGCTCGAGCCAGGCGAGTGGGTCCTGATCATGGGCGCGGCCGGCGCCCTCGGGACCGCCGCAGTGCAGGTGGCGCGACTGGTTGGCGCGCGGATCATCGCCGCGGCCGGCTCAGACGCGCGGGTCGAGGCGTCGCGAGCCAATGGCGCCGACTACGGCGTAAATTACCGCGGCCAGGACCTCGCTGGCGAGGTGATGCGGATCACCGACGGCCGGGGAGTCGACGTGGTGTGCGAGAACATCGCCGATCCGACCCTCTGGCCTGGGGCCTTCAACAGCCTGGCGTTTCGCGGCCGACTGGTAACCGCCGGGGCGCATGGTGGAGGCCAGGTGACCCTGGACGTGCGGCGTCTATATCACCGACGTCTTCAGATCATCGGCGGCCCCGGGTCGACCCGCCGAGACCTCGACCGGGCCCTCGAGGAGGTGAGGGCCGGCCGAATCCGGGCGGTCGTCGATCGGATCATGCCGCTCCGCGAGGCAGCCGTCGCGCACCGGCTGCTCGAGGACAACAGCAACATCGGCAAGATCATCCTGGACCCGACCGCGTCCTAGAGAGGCGGCGCGGCGCCAGCAGGACCACCAGGACCACCGGCAGCGCCAGCAGCGTGATCGCCAGGCCGACACGGAACGAGATGGGCTCGTAGCTCATCATGACGAGGTGATCGCCAGGCGACACGGTGACCGCGCGAAATAGGTAGTCGGCTCGCAAGATCTCGGTGGCCGCTCCGTCCACCGTCGCCACCCAGCCCGGCCAGAACGGATCGAGGACCAATAGGAAGCCGCCGGGGGTCCCGAGCAGCTCGATCTGCACGCGGTTGGGTCCCAGCGGCTGGTAGCGGACCGCCCCCTCCCCCAGGCTTAGGGGAGGGAACAAGTGCGCTTCGCGGGGTTGGGCGTGAGGGCCAGATGGCGCGGCCTCGAGCAGCACCACCATTCGAGGGTCGACCGCCCCGGAGCCAAGCGCCCGCAGCATCGCCGTCCGGTCGGGCATGACCTCCGCGCGCGAGACGACCAGCGCCCGCGGCAGGGCCGATCCGGTCTCGAAGGCCCGGTAGTGGTCGGCGAAAACCTGCTGGAAGTCGTTGGGCGGCCCGTCTGGGTCGAGCGATCTGGGGTTCGCCCTGAGTCCGTCCGCGGCCGAGCCGATGACGAAGCGGGTGTTCAGGAGGCGCAGCAGCGGCGAGCTGACTTCCACCTCGTGGAACGGCCGTCCCGAGCCCCGCTCCCTCGAGAAGGCGGCTCGATACTGGTCGGTGTCGGCGGGAAGGAAGGGATCGTTCCCGTTGGCGTTGTCCAGATCCCAGAGCTGGCTGGCGGTGGCCCAGCGCAGCCCGGTCGCTCGGCCGTAGTCTTCGATCCGAAACGGGCCGGACTCGCTCTGCCGCCGTTGCAGGTACGCGACGACGTCCGATCCGCCGACGAAGGTCGGCCCGAGGTCCGCTGCGGAGGGGCCCGGACTGGTGTTGAAACGCTGATGCGAGCCGTACACGAACAGCGGCACGACGATCAGGCCGGCCAGACCGACGCCGGTGAGCCTGAGTGGGGCGCGAGCGCCGCGAGCTGACAGTACGGCCGCTAGCGCTCCAGCGGTCAAGCCCAACCACGCCAGCGCCTGCGCCACGCCCGCCAGCGCCGCCTGAGCGTTTTCCAGGTCGCGGCGGTTCGCGCCGCCACCGCCGGCCGCCATAGCCCATTGGGCAGCCACGGCCGCCAGGGCGAGCAGCGCTGCGCAGACGGCCCCCAAGGTGCCCCAGCAGGCCCACCCATCTCGGCGTAGGCCTCGTCCACGGGCCCCTAAGACGGCGTCCAGGCCGAAGCCAGCCAGCGTAGCCATCCCGAGGTCGAAGAGGAGTCGCAACGTGTGTAGCTCGAAGGAGCCGCGGAGGAGTGGGGGCAACACCGGGCCAAGGGGCTGGAGAATAGGACGGACCAGGTCGGTCGAGAAGACGAGGGCCAGCGCGGACCCACACAGTAGCCACCGCGCCCGGGTCCGGCAAGCTCCCGATACCGCCAGGCCGGCCAGCGCCAGGATCATCGGGGGCAGGTAGAAATGGTCGAGGGTAAAGTCGCCAGCGCCCCAGTAGCTGTCTGGGCTCTGCATGTTGAAGAAGTTCGGCACGAGCAGCGTGACGAGCGCTTCGACGCGTGACCCGATGCCCAGACCGCGCTGACTGGCGACGGAGGCAAGCGCCAGCTCGACGGTGGGGACGAGTTGGACGGCGGCCAGGCCAGCGGCCAGCACGACTGCCCACAGGCCACGTAGGCCGATCCAGACGCCGGTCGACTGGCCGCGCCCAGTCGACCCAAGGGGGCCCAGGATCGCCAGCCCGAAGAGGGCTGCCAGGCCCAGCCCGAGCGACATCGTCGCCGTGACAAGGCCAGCCAGGATGTGCAGGCCAAGGACCAGTCCAAGCAGCGTCGGCCAGCGCAGTCCCGGCCGCTCGATCGCCCGCCAGGCCGCCAGGAAGCCGAGCGGAGCCCAGGCCGAACCGAGCACGAACCCAAAGTGCTGGGCCTGTGAGGCCATGAACGGCCCGAGCATGTAAGCCGTCCCGGCCACGGCCCCTGCCAGCCGTGACAGTCCCAACGCCCGCCCCAGCCAGTAAGCAGTCAAGCCGGCGATGACGTAGTGGAGGCCTAGCTCCATCTCGATCAGGCGATATGGGATCGTCCCCAGGACCTGCCCGCCAAGCCACAGCCAGGCCAGGTTTAGGGGGTAGAACAGCGCCGCCTGGATGTTGCCCGCGAACGGCATGCCGCCATAGACGTGCGGGTTCCAGAGCGGAAACTCGCCCCGCCTGAGCGCCTCGCCGGCGAAGAAGAGCTGGGGATAGTGCAGGCCCTGGAGGTCGTATGGGATCGACGCCGTGTCCACAACGAGCGCCCGGAAGAAGAACACCAGGACTGCCGCCACGAACCAGGCCAGCACGGCGCACTCGGACTTTAGTCTCATCCTGAGACCCTAATGTCATCCTGAGCGAAGCGAAGGATCTCATGCTGCTCGCCAGGAAATCCGTTGCTACGGGAGAGCAAGCAAGCCTCCCAGCGGCTCACGGGAATCCGGATCTGCGGTTGCGAAGCATGAGATCCTTCGCTTCGCTCAGGATGACAACGAGGCTCAGGATGACAAGGAGGGACAGCGCTCTGGAAGACCGGGAGGCTCAGGATGGCGACGGTAGGTCAGTCTATGCCCAGGAGCTTCTTGGCGTTGTCGAGCATGATCTTCTGGCGCACTTCCGGTTTGATCGGAAGCTGCGCGAATTCGTCGAGCCAGCGCTCTACCTTGATGGCCGGCCAGTCCGAGCCAAACAGGCACTTGTCCTGGATGATCGTGTTGGCGTACTGGACCAGGGAGGGTGAGAAGTACTTTGGCGCCCAGCCCGACAGGTCGATGTAGAAGTTGCTCTTGTGGCGAGCGATCGCCAGACTCTCCTCCTGCCAGGGCCACGACGGGTGCGCCCCGATCACCTTGAGCTCCGGGAAGTCGGCCACCACATCGTCGACGTAGGGGATCGGGCGAGTGTACTTGAGCTTGAAGCCCATGCCGCCCGGCGTGCCAGCCCCGGCCCCCATCATGCCGCCGTGAAAGAGGACGATCAGATTCTGCCTCGCTGCCTCCTCCCAGAGCGGATAGAAGCGCTCGTCGTTCGGATAGAAGTGCTGGCGACCGGGATTTAGCTCACCCAGCCCGCGCAGGCCTAGCTCCTCGGCGCAACGGCGTATCTCGTCCTTAGCCACTTTGCCAAGCTGGGGTTCGATCACGCCAAAGCCGATGAAAACGTCAGGATGCTTGCGGACCGCCTCGGCGATGACGTCGTTCGGGACCGGCTGATTGCCCGACGTCGTCACATCGGTGGTGTTCATCAGCACCGCCATCATCTTGCGCTCGCGGTACTGATCGGCCAGCTCGGCGAAGGAGACCGGCTTATTCTCACGGCCGAAATACGCGGCCATCTGCTCGGCGCGCGCACCGCTGGCCTTGATGAACTCCTCGCTCTTCGGATGGACGTGAATATCGATCGCCGTCAGGTCCATGCCACTCTCCTCTTTTCTAATTCAAACCAGAGACAAGCGGACCTCATTCTATCTCGTCGGACTCACCCGCAAGTGTGGCTTCCGGGATGTGCCCTCACCCCCCAGCTCCCTCTCCCAAGCGTGGGAGAGGGGGTGTCCTTCCGCGCTCCCACGCTTGGGAGAGGGAGCTGAACTTGTGATTCGCGCGGACGTGTGATTCGATACGCTCCGTCTCAAGCCAGTGCCGCGGGAGGGAGGACGATGCGACTGAAAGACAAGGTGACGATTATCACCGGCGCGGGCCACGGGATCGGGAAGGCCTACGCGCATCGGTTCGCCGACGAGGGCGCTCAGGTCGTTATCGCGGAGATCGACGCGCTGGCTGCCGAATCCGTCGCCAGCCAGCTATGCGCAGCCGGCCGCTCCGCCTGGGCGCGTCCGACGGATGTCACCTCGCTCGATAGTGTCACGGAGCTCGTCGAGGAGACGGTCCAGCGCTACGGCCGGATCGACGTCCTGCTCAACAACGCCGCCATCTATCTTGCGCAAGAAGTCTGGAAAGGCCCCGCCGAGGAGATGCCGCTGGAGCAGTGGGACCGCGTGCTAGAGGTGAACCTCAAGGGCGTCTACCTCTGCTGCCGAGTTGTCATCCCGATCATGAAGGCCCAGCGGAGCGGCAAGATCATCAACGTCGCCTCGGGCACGTTCTTCAACGGCTCGGGCGACATGCCGCACTACACCGCTTCGAAGGGTGGAGTCGTGGCCCTGACCCGCGTGCTCGCAAGGCAGCTCGGGCCGTGGGGCATCAACGTAAACTGCCTCACGCCCGGCTCGACGATGAGCGAGGAGACGATCACGGACGAGGTCCGTGCGCGCCGCGCAGCCAGCGCGGAGCGGAGGGCCTTCGCGCGGATCGAGCTGCCGCAAGACGTGACCGGCACGGCCCTGTTCCTGGCCAGCAGCGACAGCGACTTCATGACAGGCCAGCTGCTGGTAGTCGAAGGGGGCGGAATACTTCACTAGGGCGGGACCCAGTCGCGCGGGGGCCTGCCTGCCCTCACCCCCTTGCCCCCTCTCCCAAATTTGGGAGGGGGGAGGGGGTGAGGGCCTACTCTTCAACTCTCGATTCGCAATTCTCGCTGCAGCCATCCCACGATGTTCGGCGTCGTCGCCGGAGTGTTGCCCATGTGCCCGGCAGCGAAGAAGCGTGCCGCCTTGGGGCTGCCGTGCTCCAGCAGCAGGTACATGTCGGCGATGGGGAAGACGCTGTCGTCCAATCCGTTCACGCACAGCAGCGGCGCGCAGGGTTGGTCCAGGATGCCCAGCCGCAGCAGGGACAGACGCGGACTGTACTCGACCCAATCCTGATAGGTAGAGAGCCCGAAGGCGCAGGCCAGCGTTTCGGCCAGCTCGAATGGGTACTCGCCAAACTGGGCCTTCGCGATCCAGTCGGCGGTGAAGGCGATATGGGCGGGACCACCGTGATTGACCGCGGCAGTGACCCGGTCGCGATGCGTATGGGCCAGCTTCGTCGCCCAGTAACCACCGGTGCTGCCGCCCACCAGCCCGATCCGCTCGACATCCAGATCCGGACGGGCGGCGATCCAACCGAAGACGGCGTCCCAGAGCCGCTCCGCGTCCTCGGAGCCGACAAGCGGCGCCTCCCCGACGCCCGGCATGTCGATTGCCAGCACGGCCATCCCGCCCGCCAGGTACGCGTCGGCAGGCCGCTCCTCCTTGAACGAATCTATGCCGCCCCAGATGACCGCCACGGGCGCCCGCTCGACCCCCTTCGGCTTGCGCAAGTAGCCGATCGAGGCCGTGCCCTCCCCGGGGCGGCCGGTGAACGGCATCTCGACCCGCTCGAGGGGTGGGTCGAAGTAGCGGGCCGCTTTGAGGAAGTTGTCCTGGCCGCGTCGATAGGCCTGCACCTTGCCAGGCGAGTTCGGGGCTGGATAGCGCGCTACGTGATGGTAGTCGTGGGCGATCAGGTAGTTGTGCATGGCCGCGCGAGCGTCGCCGGCCGCTTCCGCCTCCGCGGCACGCTGCTCGTACGGCTCGGCCAGTGCGCTGAAGGCCGCCGCCCATTCATCGCGATCGACCGACTTGAGACGGCTCAGGAGTGCCTCGACCTCTTCGTAGACAGTGTACGTGAACGGATTGCGCAGATTGCGCGCCCGTTCGAGTATGATCTCGCGGACCTCGCCAAACGGTCGCGGGCCGGCCGGATCGCGTTCCTGAACCACGCTCGAGCTCCTCTCTAGAAGTCAATTCACCACAAACATCCCAGAGGAGACTGAGCCTCTTTTGTTTGATCCCTCTGTGCTCGCTGTGTCCTCTGCGTCCTCTGTGGTGGAGAACCTCCCTAGCGCAAAATGTGTGCGGCGGGATGACGGGCGTGCGGGCCTGGTCGCACGGGCACGTGGGCACTCAAATCCGGACGATCTCTTCCATCTCCGCTTCGGTGAAGGCGCGAAGCGTCTCGCTGCGGACGTTGCCGGCGCCGATGATGTTGAGCAGGCCGGCCATCATCGCCTTCTCATCGGGCGCTTCCACAATGGCCACCAGGTCGTACTGTCCCTGGGTCCAGTAAAGGCCATGTGTCTTGAAGCCACGCCGCTCGTTGTCCGCCCGGGCCTCGCGCGCCCGTTTGACGGTGTCCTTGGCGTTCTTGGATCCCTGGTCCGTGAACTTGTAGAGCACAACGTAACTTGGCATGCTGTCGCTCCTCTCCGCGCCGCAGGCCCGACGCGCTCTGGCCTCATCTTAGCTCAAACCACAGGCGCGCAATCCTCGCCGAGCGACGGCCCGATTGCGCCGTGTTGAGATACTTCCGCAACCCCGGCCTTGCGCGTGCCGGCCGGCCGGCACGAAGCCCGCGTTGCGGCTGAGGACAATCTCGTCTCGATTAGCGCGGGTGGCAGATCGTTGGCATGGCTGGTACACTTTCGCCCGTGCTCACCGTGTTAGTCGTGATCGTTCGCACCCGCGCTAGGTCCAGGCTCGATTCGTTCGCCTGGATCGGCCGGCCGGTAGCACGCTCGTCGCAGACCTGACCCACCAGAAACAGCAACCCTCCCCTGACGGGGCTGGCCGAGCCAGCCCCGTTTCTGTTTGCCGACGGTCCGCCCAGGAGGCCTCACCATGAAGAAGGACCTGATCAGCATCGCCGACCTCACGCCCGAAGAGCTGCTGGAGCTGCTAGACGAGGCCGCTCGTCTCAAAGCCGAGTGGGCGGCCCGCGCACGCCCACGACCCCTGGCCGGCAGGCTGCTCGCGCTCCTCTTCGAGAAGCCATCCCTCCGAACGCGACTGTCCTTCGAGGTGGCCATGCTCCAGCTCGGTGGAACCTCGCGCTTTCTTGGACCGGCGGAAGTGGGCCTCGGCGTGCGCGAGTCGGTCGCCGATGTCGCGCGGACGCTCGGCGCCTATGTCGACGCCGTGGCGGTGCGAGTCTTCGGACACGAGGTCGCCGAGCAGATGGCTGCCCACTGCCCCGTGCCGGTGATCAACGGCCTGTCCGACGGCGAGCACCCCTGCCAGGTCCTGGCCGACCTACTGACGCTGCGGGAGCGGTTCGGTCGCCTGGCCGGGCTCACGCTGGCCTACGTAGGCGACAGCAACAACGTCGCCAACTCGCTCGTGCTTGCGGCCCCTCGAGTCGGACTCAACCTGTGCATCGCCTCACCAGACAGCTACCGGCCTTCCGACGAGCGGCTGGCGGCAGCGGACGAGGTCGCTCGGTCGGCTCAGTCGTGGATCGAGGTGTGCCGCGACCCCAACACGGCGGTCCATGACGCCGACGCCGTCTACGCCGACGCCTGGTACAGCATGGGACAGGAACACGAGGCCGCCAACCGCCGCCCCATCTTCAAGCCCTATCAGGTCAACAGTGATCTGCTGTCGCACGCCCGCGGCGACGTCGCGGTCTTGCATTGTCTGCCGGCCCACCGCGGCGACGAGATCACCGACGAGGTTCTCGACGGCCCCGCTTCGCTCGCGTTCCAGCAGGCGGCCAACCGGGTCTACGTCCAGAAGGCCGTGCTCCTCAAGTTGCTGGGAGCCTCAGCTTAGCTAGACCGCAACGGCGGCTCCCCCTCTCCCCGTGAGGGAGAGGGGGTTGGGGGGTGAGGGCACCCCCCGTGAGGGAGAGGGGTTGGGGAACAAGTGCGCTTCGCGGGGTGAGGGAGGGGGATTCCGCTTCTTATTCACTTCTTATACTTCTCTCATGCCCATCTAACGTTGCCCGACTATGCTTATCGTGAGGGAGTGGCGGGTCGCGCGGAGTCACGGCCCGTCCGGGAGAGGAGTATGTTCGGGAGCAACGCTCTGAAGACCGCGGTCCTGCTGGGGGCCTTGACGGCCCTGCTGATCCTGATAGGAGATTTGCTGGGCGGCCGGGGCGGCATGGTGATCGCCTTCGGCTTCGCCGTAGTAATGAACTTGGGAGCCTACTGGTTCTCTGACGCGATGGCGCTCCGCATGGCCGGCGCGCGCGAGGTGACGCCTGAGGAAGCGCCAGAGCTTCACGCCCTGGTCGAGGAGCTTTGCGCCGACGCCGGTCTCCCCAAGCCGCGGGTCGCGATGATCGACAGCGAAGCGCCGAACGCTTTCGCCACGGGCCGCGATCCGGAGCACGCCGTCGTCGCGGCGACGACTGGAATCCTCCAGCTCCTTGATCGACGCGAGCTGGCCGGCGTGCTGGCTCACGAGCTAGGCCACGTCAAGAACCGAGACATCCTGATCAGCTCCGTCGCGGCGACGATCGCCGGCGCGATCACGATGGTTGCGCAAATGGCCCAGTGGTCGATGCTGTTCGGCGGCTTCGGGCGCGACGACGAGGAGGAGGGCGGCGGGATCGCCTCGCTGGTGGCCGGGCTGGTGATGATGATCGTGGCGCCCCTGGCGGCGCTGCTCATCCAGATGGCGATCTCACGGGCTCGCGAGTACAGCGCCGACGAGACCGGGGCGCGGCTGTACGGCGACCCCGAGGCGCTCGCCTCGGCGCTGGAGAAGCTCGAGTACTATTCGAAGCAGATCCCGCTCCCAGTCTCGCCGGCCGCGTCCCACCTGTTCATCGTCAAGCCGTTCACCGGGGCCTCGATGCAGGAGTTGTTCAGCACTCATCCGCCTATCGAGGAACGTGTTGCCCGCCTCCATCGCATGGCCGGGCGCGTGGACTAGCGTCGGGCCCCTTTAACCCCCGAGGACGCAGAGGCACCTTGATCATTTGCGTTACCTCTGCGCTTCCCTGCGTCCTCCTGGGGTGAGATTTCGCGTTCCTCTGTGGTGAAGTTTTCTCGCAGCCTGATCCACCGCCGGCCGGACCCGCTGCCGGCCAGCTTTGTGTTCGGGGTCGGCACAGCTGATCACCAGTGTGAGGCGTTTGACCCGCGCTGCCCCGATGTCTGGGACACGTGGGAAGCGGTCCATTC
>DASPXK010000168.1:0-11745 GCA_035637315.1 Chloroflexota bacterium | reverse complement strand
AGTCCAGCCTTCTGCGCCAGCGGGCGGCCCGCTCGGCCGATAGCATGTCGTCAACCGGGACCTCGACGAAGCGCGGATCGCCCATCTCGCGGGCCCGATCGGCGAACGCGGCCCCCATCGCGCGAGCCACGAGATAGATATAGTCGGCGCTGTTGTGGCCAAGCGCAGCCAGATCGTATGCCTCGAGTATCTTGAGGACCTGTAACACGGTCACCCCGCCGCCGGGCGGTCGGCTGGACAGCACCTCGTAGCCGCGGTACGTGACGCGAACTGGCTCGCCGTGGAGCGCTTGGTACGCCGCCAGGTCCTCGGCGGCGACGTAGCCGCCGTTCGCGTCGAAGTCACGGTCGATCTGTTCGGCGATCTCGCCACGGTAGAAGAGGTCTGATCCCTCGTCGGCGACTCGCTCGAGCGTCCTGGCCAGGTCCAGCTGCACGAGCGTCTCGCCCTGCCTGTAGACCTCGCCACCTCTGGTGTAGACGCGGCGCGCCTCCGGCGTCCAGGTCAGGCGGTGATAGCCATCGGCGCGGGCCGGTGTGGACTCCTCGCGAACCCAGAACGACCGGAGCTCGGCGGTGACCGGGAAGCCCTCCGCGGCCAGGCGGATGGCCGGCCCGAACAGCTCTTTCCAGGACCGCGTCCCGTACCGGCGCCAGATCTCCTGGAAGCCGGCCAAGGTTCCCGGCGTCGTGATGGCCCCGTAGCCGACGTCGTTGAGGAGGCCTTCAATCCAGTATCCCTGGTCGGGCCTGGCGTCCCCAAGAAACAGGTCGCGCCACATGTCCGGGCTGACTCGGCTGCCGGCCGTGCCGTGAAAGTCGATCACCTCGTGTCGCGCCGAGGCGGCCAGAAAGACCTGGAACGTGCCGAAGCCGCCCAGCCCGCACATCTGAAAGTCGATGACTCCCTGGACCAGGGCAGCCGTTAGCGCCGCGTCGACGGCGTTCCCGCCCTCACGCAGGACGCCGACTCCTTCCTCGACCGCGCGAGGCTGCGGCGCGACCACCATTCCGGCCATCACGACCTCCGGACGGAGCTAACAGCTGTCAGCTATCAGCTGTCAGCGCAAGCCTACCGACGCCGTGCCGCCCCGGGACAGTGTAGCCAGAACCATGGCGCGACGCGAACGCGGAGCGACAACCCCTCCCCCAAGCGTGGGGGAGGGGTTGGGGTGGGGGCTATGGATAGAGCGGCACGTCCTCACCATTGAGCCGGAGGGCCGGGATCACCGCCACTGGAGCTGTAAGCGTGTTCTCGGCATGGCAATTGGCCCTGGCGCGCTGGACGAGGCGCACGACGTCCTCGCGCTGGGCCGGGCTCTCCACCGTGAGCGTGTAGTTCAGGACCTCCATGGCGCTGCTGGCGCCCTCGGCGAGGTCGTACTTCAAGTCGTTGGGAAACGTGCCGCGCAGGTCCAGCGACGCGGCCGTCAAGGGCACGTCGTCGACTGATGCGAACCGCACCAGCTGGGTAAGCAGTCAGAAACCCACCGCGGCCACGAAATAGCCGAGCGGGTTGGGGGCCTCGTCGCCGCCGCCGGGCGCGGCCTCGTCCGAGCGGAAGGTGTGGTTGCGGACCCGCGCTTCCTTCAGGAAATCGTGCAACAACTCGACCGTCGCGCGGACGGTGAACCTGGCCGGCTCTGCGTGCTGCTTGAGCTCGTCGCGCCGCGCGAGCCAGTCCTGGCGATGGTGGGCGTAGTCGATAAGCGGTTGAGGCTTCTGCGCTTCAGGCATCCTGCGCTCCTCATCGTGATCTCGAAACAGCGTATCTGCTTTTCGTCTTCGCACGCCAAAGTCCGGGGCCGCCCCCCCAACCCCCCCAAGCTTGGGGGGGCCGGGGGGGCATCCTCGTCCAGCATGCCTCAGTACCGCGACCGTGAGAACAAGGTCGCGGTACTGACACGGTCGTCGTCCACTCGCGACTCGCGACTCGGGACTCGTGACTCCCGAGTCGTGCTATATTCGCGCCGACATGGACAGGCCAGGCACGCCCCCGTACATGCCAGAGGAGCTGCCGAGGGTCGAGGTCCGCCCGCCCCGCGGCCCCCGCTAGCGGGAGAGCTCGAAATAATGTCCGGGACGATCGTCGCCGAGAACGCCAGCAAGCTCTTCCTCGAGGGCTCGGTCGTCGCCTTCCACCAGCTGACTTTGACAGTCGACGACCGCGAGGTGTTGTGCGTGGTCGGGCCGAGCGGATGCGGCAAGACCACGTTCCTGCGCTGCATCGCCGGGCTGACAGGCCTGAGCGCTGGCCAGTTGCTCGTGCACGGCAGACCCGTCGGCGGGCCACCGCAAGGCGTGGCGATGGTGTTCCAACACTTCGGGCTGCTGCCCTGGAAGACCGTCTACGCCAACGCGGCCTTTGGCCTGGCCATGGCCGGGGCGCCGGCCAGCCAGATCGATGAGCGGGTCGGGCATTACCTCGATCTGGTCGGGCTGAGCGGCTTCGAACGCCACTACCCATATCAGCTATCCGGTGGGATGCAGCAGCGGGTCGGGCTGGTGCGGGCGTTGGCGATGAACCCGTCGGTACTCCTGATGGACGAGCCGTTCGCGGCCCTGGACGCCCAGACGCGAGAGGTCTTGCAGGAGGAGCTGCTACGTCTGATGCAGCGGCCAGGCGAGCGGAAGACGGTGGTCTTCGTCACGCATTCGATCGACGAAGCGATCCTGCTGGGTGACCGGATCGCGGTCATGACAGCGCGGCCCGGTCGGGTGCGGGAGATCCTGGCGATGCCGTTCGGCTGGCCACGCGACATGTCGGCCGTCCGCGCGGACCGGCGGTTCACGGACCTGCGCGAGCACATCTGGAACGAGCTGAGACCGGTGGGAACACAAGCGTTCGTCTCGGCCGGGGTCGGGGTGTAGCATGGCTGCCTCTCCTCTGGGGGGGAACGAGTGCGCTGCGCGGGGCTGGATCGAGGCGAGCGTATGAGTATCGACACGGCGCCAATTGGACAGCGCTCTGCCGCGACGGCGATGGTCGCGGCGGACGACCAGGCCGACGAGCAAACGCTCGCGCGCCTGGCTGCGGCCGAGCGAAAGGCGCGCCGGCGGGCTCATGTGCTTGGCATTCGGGTTGTCTCGCTGGTCGTCGTCCTCTCGGCCTGGGAGTATTTCGGACGACGCATCGACCAGGTGCTCTTCACAACCCCGTCGGCGATCGCCGCGGCGGCGGTCGTGATGATCGGCAGCGGCGAGCTGTGGACCTACCTGGCGCCCAGCCTAGTGGTCCTGGTGGTCGGGCTGCTGATCGCGGCGGTGCTTGGGATCGGCAGCGGCCTACTCCTGGCCCGGTTCTGGGTGCTGGACGTGGCGCTCGACATGTACGTCACCTTCCTCTACTCCACTCCAACCGTGGCGCTGGTGCCCGTCATCGTGCTGTGGGCCGGTTTCGAGGCGTCGGCCAAGATCATCATCCTGTTCCTGTTCGCCTTCTTCCCGCTGGTCATCAACACCTACCAGGGCGTCAAGGCTGTCGACCCCAAGCTGCTGGAGGTGGGGCGCGCTTTCCGGTGTTCCGAGCGCCAGCTTTGGTTCAACATCGTGCTGCCGGCGGTCCTGCCGTTCATCGTGACGGGGCTGCGGCTAGCGGTGGGGCGCGGTTTGATCGGGATGGTCCTGGCCGACCTGTACACGGCCATCTCCGGGATCGGCTACCTCATCGTCCGCAGCGCCAGCACCTATCGTGTCGACAAGATGTTCGTGCCGATCGTTACGCTTGGCCTGCTGGGGATCAGCTTGACGGCCCTCTTGCGCTTAATGGAGCGTCGGGTGGCGCCCTGGACCGCGGCGGCCGACCAGGAGTAGGATCGGCCGAGGCAGCCACTACACCGCCCGGGAGGAGTGTTCTGATGTCGGGCAAACGATTGCTGGTTCGATTCGACGCGGCCGTCGCCATTGTCGGTGCCTGTCTAATGGCCGCGTGCGCCGGGTCGCCGGCCCCACCGGCTGGCGCGCCGGCCACGGCCGCGCCCACGAGCAAACCGGCGGCGGCCGCGTCGCCCGGCGCCTCGCCGGCTGCGTCGCCAGGTGCGTCTCCGGCCGCCTCACCGGCCGCTGCCGCTGCGCCTGGCGGTGAGCCGAAGCCGTTCGCGGCCGGGGCAGCGCCAGCCCAGGGGGCGGCCGCCTGCACCGGCCCCATGCGCAAGATCTCGCTGGGCGTTTCCGTTGCGCCGCCCAACGTCGTCCACACGCCGCCGTTCGTGGCGCGCGCGTTGGGCTACTTCGCCAAGCGCTGCATCGACGCCAATATCCTCCAATTCGAGGGTGGCCTGTCGGCCAGCAACCTGACCGCCGTGGCGCAGGGGACGGTGATGGCCTCGCTCAACGAGGCCGCCATCGGCGCGGGTCTGAAGGGCAAGCAAGTCTGGGGTATGGCGCCCAAGCCGCCCCAGTCGTACGTGGTCGCGCCCGAGATCAAGACCGCCTCCGACCTGAAGGGAAAGCGCCTGAGCGCGGCCGGGGGCGGCGTGGGCAGCTTCAACTGGATTATGGGCCGCGAGGTGCTCAAGACCGCCGGCCTGACCGTGGACGACGTCCAGTTCGTCGCCCAGGGCACGGCCGGGCGCCTGCCCGGACTCGTCTCGGGCCAGATCGAGGGCGTTGCCCTACATCCAGAGGACGTGTTCCTGGCCCAGCAGCAGAAGCCCGGGGTCCATATACTCGTCGATCTGTGGGAGCTGCTGCCGCTGTACTCCTACAACTCGTATGGCGTCTCGGATGATTTCCTGGCACGTGATCGCGACCTGGTTCGCGACATGGTGGCCGGCATGATCGAGGCGAACCGAACAATCTACCAGGACAAGGCCAAAGTGATCCCCATCATGATGGAGGCAACCGAGAAACCCCAGCCGGCGGTGGAGTACGCCTGGGACCAATTGACCAAGAGCTGCGTCTGGTCGGTCAACGCCGGCTTCAATCGAGACCGTACCGAGTGGTCGATCCAGAATTCGATCAACAACGGCGACATCGAGCCGTCGAGGAAACCCACCTACGAGCAGGTCGTCTACGAGGCGCTGGGCAACGAGGCCCTGGCACTCGTGGGCGGCCCGATCAGCATCGGCGACTGCAAGGAGTAGCCCTTATGCCCTACCCCTGGGAGCTGCGAGTTGTCTGACCAGACCGTTGCCCACGTCTTGGGGACCTGGGCGCCGCGGATGGTGGCCCAGGGGATCGACTACAACGACCTGGTTGCCACCAACGCCCGGATTCGGGCCTGGGACGACTGGTGTCGCGAGTGGTGCGCTACCGGCGCGATGCACGAGGAGCTGGCCCGTCGGTCCGAAGCGCATGGCGAGACCGTGAGCGCCACGGAGGCCTACCTGCTAGCGGCGATGGCCTATCACTTCGCCTGCAACAACTTCACCCATGACCTGGACCAGTACGTGCCAGCCCACCACAAGAAAGTGGCCTGCTACGCCAGGGCGGCGCCACATCTGTCGCCGCCGGCCGAGCGGCACGAGGTGCCGTTGGACGGCCTGTGGATGCCAGCCTACCTGCGAGTCCCGCCCGGGCGGGAGCGGCCGCCCGTGGTCGTGATCATCTCCGGGCTCGAGTCCACCAAGGAGGAGCACCGCACGTTCGAAGATGGGCTGTTGCGGCGTGGGCTGGCCACGTTCAGCTTCGACGGTCCGGGCCAGGGGGAGACCTGGTTTCAGGCTGGCATGATCGTCGACTTCGAGCGGGCGACCTCGGCGGTGATCGATCATCTGGAGCGGCAGCCGACCGTGGACGCGGATCGACTGGGCGCCTTCGGTCCCAGCATGGGCGGCTACCTGGCGCCGCGCTCGGCTGCCCACGACGGCCGAATCAAGGCCTGCGCCGTGTCCGGCGGCAGCTTCGACCGCAGTCGGCTGCTGGATCGTCTGGACGACCCATTTGACTTCGCGCGCTGGTCGCACATCTGGAAGGTATATGACAAGGACCGCTTAGCCGACCTGACCCGCCAGAGCACGCTGGAGGGCCTGGCTTCGAAGATCCGCTGCCCGCTGCTGATCGTCCATGGAACCCTGGACTTCGTGCCGTTGGACCAGGCCAGGCGGCTGTACGCCGAGGCCGGCGGCCCGAAGGAGCTGGTCGTGCTCGAAGGCGGCAACCACGTCTGCAACAACATGCCCTACCGCTACCGGCCGCTGGTGGGGGACTGGTTAGCCAGGCAGCTCGGCGCGGCATGACGAGCGCGGACCCCCGAGTCGGCTCGGCCATTGAACACTGGGCGCCTCGCTTCATCGCCAACGGGATCGACTACAACGACTTCCAGACGACACTGGCGCGCATCGAGCGCTGGGAGCGGTGGTGCGCCGAGTGGTCGCGCACGGCGGCCAGGCACAAGCAACTCGCGCGCGAGGCGGAGGGCCGAGACAGCCCGCCCTCGGCCGGCGAGGCGTACGCTCGCGCCGCGCTCTGCTACCACTTCGGGAAATTCCTCTTCTTCGAAGACATGGACCAGCTCCGGGCGGCGACGGCCGCTACGGCCAGGAACTACCAGCGCGCGGCCCCGCTGCTGGACCCGCCGGCGGAGCGCGTCTCGATCCCCTACGCCGGCACGTCCCTGCCAGGCTATCTGCGCGTGCCCCGTCAGGCCGAACGCCCGCCCGTCGTCCTGCTGCTGGCCGGGCTCGACTCGGTCAAGGAGGAGTTCGGCACCTTCGAGCCGCTGTTCCTCCGCCGCGGTGTGGCCACCCTGGCCTTCGACGGGCCGGGCCAGGGCGAGTCCGAGTTCGATCTGCCGATCGAGCCCGCCTTTGAGAAGGCCGTCGCCGCGGCGGTCGAGTGGATCGCGACCCGCTCCGACCTGGATGGCTCGCGCGTCGGGGCCACCGGGGTCAGCCTGGGCGGCTATTACGCCAGTCGGGCAGCCGCGTTCGAGCCTCGCTTGAGCTGCGCGGTGGCGATTGGCGGTCCCTACGACTTCGCCGAGGGCTTCGACCACCTGCCGGCCCTCACCCAGGAAGCGTTTCGGGTCCGCAGCCACTCGCCGGACCTGGCCGCCGCCAGGCGGCGCGCGGCCGCGCTGACCCTGCGCGAGGCGGCGCGCCGCATCGAGATGGCATTCTTGATCGTCTTCGGCAAGCAGGACCGCTTGATCCCCTACCAGCAGGCCGAGCGGCTGTTCGCCGAGATGCCCGCCGCCAGGAAGAGGCTGGAGATGTACCCGGACGGCAACCACGTCTGCAACAACATGCCGTACGCCTACCGGCCGCTGGTCGCCGACTGGGTAGCCGAACAGCTTGGGGCCGGGAGGGTCGTCTGATGCGCGGATCCGACTGGCTAAGAGCCACTCGACAGCAGTGCAGTGTCGAAAGCTTCGGCGAACGGATTCAAGAACCGAACGCCTTCCAGGAAGCGGCCGTGCTCGGCGTCCTCTGTAAGCACATGCGGGATCTGGTTCAACTTGGCCGCAGCCCAGATGAGGGCGTCCCAAACGGACATCTGGTGCTGCGCCGACCCCCGGCAGCCTTCCAGGACAACGGCCGCCGTGAGGTCCAAGACACGGCACGAACGCACCAGTCTCTCGACTTGGGCGACTGCCTCAGTTGGCATCATGCGCTCAGGTAGCCGTCTGGTTACGACAGTGAAGAACTCTGAGAGGAACTGCACGCTGAGCACGGCCCCCTCGGAACGCACGAGTCTGTCGAGCACCCTGAACGCCTTAGCTTGCTTGTCTCGGTCGCGCGGGTCGTGCGCGTAAACGAGAACGTTCGTGTCAACCAGAAAGAGGCCCGAGGCGTTCATCATACAGCTCGTCACGCGTCCAGGCCCGACCGGTCTGGGGGGCCCGCAGTCGCGCCCGCTGCTGCATGAACGCGGCCGCCTCATCCCAGGCCCGCTGGTCGCCGGGTAGAGCCGCCAAGGCGCGGTCGACTTGGTCGATGGCTCGTCGAATCAGCTCGGCCTCCGTGACGCCGAGCTCGCGTGCGCGTCGCTTCACCAGCCTGTCGTGTCGAGGCTCAATGTAGACCTGCTTTCGGACCATTCTGCCCATCGACTGCTCCGATATACAGTTCAGTATACATCGCGACGCGCCCGTGACGCGCGGGCCGCTGGCGTTCTGAAGCTGGCTTGGAGCCGGCGGCCTGGTTGTTGGCGGCGCGTGGGCGGGTGGGATAGACTTTGTTCACAGTTGGCGGGCAGCCAGGAGAGGGTGAGGACGCATGATCACTATTACCGATACGGCCTCGGCCAAGGTCAGAGAGCTTCTGGAAAGCGAGGGCAAGAGGGGCCACGCACTGCGGGTCTTCGTGCGCGGCGTGAGCTGCTCCGGACCCGCGTACGGGATGGCCCTCGACGACACGACTCGCGCAGACGACACTGTGGCCGAGTACTCCGGGATCAAGATCCTGGTTGACCCGCAGAGCGCTCAGTATGTGGAGGGCGCCGAGATCGACTGGGTCGAAAGCCTGATGGGCAAAGGCTTTCAGGTCAACAGCCCGAACGCCGCCCAGGGCGGCGGCTGCGGCCCGGGCTGCGGCTGCGGAAAATAGGCAAAGGGGAAGAGGCAAGCCACCCCTTCCCCTTTCCCCCTCAGAAGATCCGGAAGACAACAAGCAGCGAGACGCCCAGGTAGGTCAGGCCGCAGACGGCGGCGACGCTGGCGTTGTGGTCCCGGCGTAGCTCCTGTTTGACGCTCGCCGGCGTCAGACCGAACAGCACCCAGTTCACCAGGTATGCCAGCACGAACGAGACTACCTGGCCGTAGATAACCCAGCCCAGCAGGAAGGCGATCCGGTCGGCAAGGGTCGGGTCCCAGACCGGGGTGATGCTCTGGCGGTTGGCGACGCCGACCAGAGCGCAGACCGCCACGAAGAGCGACCCAGTCAGCGTGCCGTAACCGGTGCTGTTCTCCTCGACAACTTCACGTCGGATGCCGGCCCAGCTCTCCTGTAGGATGAGCATCGAGGCCAGGACCGACAGGACCAGCGCGATCGCCACGCCCAACAGCACCATCAGGGTGGTCACGGCAAGCTCGTTCACCAGCTCCATGGCTCTTCTCCTCAGGGCACGGCATGCCGTGCGCGCGAGGGCGCACGCCGTGCGCCCCTACTACACGACCCCGGGGATCAGCGCGGACGTCCGCCGGCGGTACGTCGCGTACTCGGGAAACGTGCTTTCCAAAACTTGCTCTTCGTAGCCCAGGCGGACGAGCTGAGCCGCCACGAACACGGCGTTGAGCGCGACCACCAGCGGCGAGAAGCGCAGCCACACTTCGGCCAGGGTGATCAGAAGACCGCCCAGATACATCGGGTGGCGCACGAAGCGGTACGGCCCGCCGGTCACGAGCGTTCGGGCCTGTGGCAGAAGGCTGAAGCTGCGACCCAGGGTGACGGCGCTCCAAGCAGCCAGCAGCGTGCCGGCCAGCGAGAGGCCAACCGCCAGGCCAAGGACTTCGGGCTGGGTGACCGGCTGGCGGGCGCTCAGTCCGAGCGCGTCGATCGCGACCAGCGTGGCCAGCAAGGCGCGCCAGTCTCGTCGTTCGGCCAGTGCCGGCGGCTTGCGGAGGTACGAACCGGTCAGGAGCAGCAGATAGCCGACGGCCGCCCAAGCCAGGGCGGTTTCCAGGTCCACCCGCGGCTCACGGAAGGCGGCCCAGTCAGCCGCGATCTGCTGGTACAGAAGCCAGACGAAGTACAGGACAGGAAGAAGGATCGAAAGCTGAGGAATGAAGGTTGAGAACCGTGACCCGCGGACAACCGATCCTAACTCTTCCTTCTTCATTCTTCATTCTTCATTCACGCGATGTGCTGTACGGTCAGGTCGCTCAGGCGGATCGGCTCGAGCTCCAGCAGGTAGGCGTAGGCGCCGACCTCGACCAGGCGGACGATCCAGCCGCTGGGGTCTAGCCGTACGCTGAGGTCGGCGTAGTTGATCCCGTCGAGATTGGACGCGCTCAGCGGCAAGTACCCCTTACCAGGCTCGGACTCGAGCAGCGCCAGGCGGCCCTCGTAGCGCGCGGCGATCACCGTGGCGTTCTCGTATGGCGGCAGCTCGACGGTCATCTCGGGCGCGCCGCTATCGCGGTAACGGCGCCGCTCTTCCTGCAGTCTGGCGATGACCTGCTCGACTCGAACGCCGTTGACCTCCTCGTCGGGCAGGTGAGCTCGGCCCAGGTAGACGACCGACGTGGCCGGCGCGTCGCCTTCGATGATCAAGCTGTTGGGGCTAGCGCCCTCCGTCTCGACCAGACAGTAGCGGAACTGGAAGTTCCCGCCCGCGTCGACGGTCTCGACTTCGCCGACGGCGGTGATCAGGCCCTCGATCTCGAAGCCCCGAGCGCCCCAGTAAGATGGGTCGCCGGACACGATGGTGAACGGCTCGCCCTTGCGAATGACGCCCGTGATCCGCTCGAGCTCACGGGCCTCGTTGGTCCGGTCGGGATCGGCGGCCCACTGCGGGTTGGGACGCGGCGGCAGGCGCTGTCCCTCGGGCTGGTTGTCGATATTCTGCCGAAACAGGCCGCGTACTCGGGTCGCGATCGGCGCCTGGCTCATCGCCAGATAGGCGATCAGAATTATGATCAGCACGCCGACGAGGATCACGATCGCGCTGCCAACGTTCATCTACCCACCCTCGCTCGCGTCATCTATGAGCCTCACTTGCGTCCGCCGCTGCTGAACCCGCCGGTTCGACCGCCCGATGGCGCGCTCACGGCGGGCGGCGAGTACGAGGGCCTGGAGACGCCCTGCGACGAGCCGCTCGGGCTGGTCACGCCGGTCGAGCCGCTCGAAGGGCTGGACCCGCTGCTGAACGCGCCGCCGGGTCGGGTCGAGCCCTGGCCGGGGACCGAGGGCGGTTGGTAGGTGACCCGCTGCCCACTCGAGGTGGTAGAGGGCGGAGTCTCGACCCGGTACGGGGCCGTCCCTGTCCCCGACGACGGGCCGCCGGCGATGATCGGCGGCGCGCCGTAGCCGTAGGCGGGCGGGTTGCGGAACAGCAAGTACATCAGCAGCAGGTCGGTCCCGAGCCCGCTGCCCTGCTGATAGACGACCCGCTCGCCGCGGCCGTTGACGTAGCCGACCTCGCCCGCGTTGACCTCGCTGGGGCTGAGCGGGCGCGGGCGGGCGACGCCCTCCGCCAGGAGCAGGACGCTCTGTGGATACAGCTCGTCCCCTTTGACGTTGAGGGTGATGTTGTCTTCCGGCTGGAGGTGGGAGTCCGGCGGTGGGGTGACCGCCATGGTGTATTGCCCAGCCGGTACCTTCTCGAAGCGGTAATTGTAGCTGGCGTCCGCCTGGTCGCCGGCGCCGTCGCCGGCGCTGCTGACAGTCGTATAGGTGTCTCGGGCGCCGCGCAGGATGACCTGCGCGCCGGCCAGGTTGCTCACACCGCCACCATCAGGCGAGAGGAACTTGACCTGTCCCGAGACGGAGCCCGGGCCAGGCTGTCGGCAGCCGGCCAACAGGCCGAACAGCAAGAGGAAGGCTAGACCAAATCTGCTCACGGCTGCTCCAGTCGAAAGTCGAAAGTCAAAGGTCGCGAGTCAAGTCGGGAGCGCGCCAAACTAGGGTCCAGAACGGCAGCTGGTCTTGAGTATGCCACTCATCGGTGCGCATCCGCTCAACAATAGAGACGCCAGGCCCGAGGGCCGCGTTCCAGAGCGGCGCGGCGGCGCGCGAGCGGGTGGCCGGCGCGACTGATAGAATACAGGCGCGCGAGGGGGCGTAGCTCAACGGCAGAGCAGGGGCCTTTTAAGCCCAAGGTTCAGGGTTCGAATCCCTGCGCCCTCACCAGTCCCCACCAGATA
>DASPXK010000167.1:0-17662 GCA_035637315.1 Chloroflexota bacterium | reverse complement strand
ATTCAAGAGTTCGCCCTCCATGTCCAAGCTCCCTAGACACTGGCCGTACGATAGTCGCTCCGGCCGGCTCGGTCAACGATGGCAGCCGGTCGGCGGGATTGGCCAGGCTTGCCGTCTGAGTCGGCCCCAGCGTTTTGCGACGCAGCTTGGCACGGTAGACACATTTAGGCCATAATGTAGCTACAATGCGGGTTGGCATTCGCGAGCTCAAGCTTCGGCTTAGCCACTACTTGGCCCTGGTCCGAAATGGAGAGACCGTGGTCGTCACGGACCGCGGAACCCCAGTGGCTCGTCTCGAGCGGTTGGCGTCGGGCGCGCCACCGGCCTCGGTGCGGCACTTGATTGATGCCAATCTGCTCCTCTACAAGAACCCGACTCGTCGCCTACTCAGGCCGATTCGGATGACGCCTGGCGCCAAGACGTCTACGGATTACGTGGCCGAGCAGCGCCGGTGATCGTCTATGCGGACACGAGCGCCCTGGCGAAGCTTCTGCTGGACGAGGATGGCAGCGAGGAGATGATCGCGACCACCGCACGTGCCGAACTACTCGGCAGCGCGGCAATCGCATACATCGAGCTGCGAGCCGCTCTAGCCGCGGCGATACGTGATGGCCGGATTGCCGCAGGCCTGCGCGATCGGATCGTCCAGGCGCTAGAGCGCGTCTGGGAGGGCGTGTCCGAGGTCACGCTGGATCGTCCGCTGCTGCGGGACGCGGGTGATCTCGCCGAGCGCATGCAATTACGCGGCTATGATGCTGTCCATCTGGCAGCGCTCCAGGAGCTTGGGAGCCCGGACGCGGTCACCTTCGCCTGCTGGGACTCTGAGCTCAGGCGCGCCGCGCACGCCCTGGGGTATGCCGTCGTCCCCCGGTTCGATGCCTAAGCGGGCTCAGTCGAGGTGCTCCCCGGTCTCATACCTTTGCTCGATCAGCCAAAGCCCGTGGAAGACGAAGAGCATCAGCACGGCACCCATGATCGCGATGAAGTAGAGCCCGGCCCCGGCTGCCAGGCCGAGCGCGGCGGACGCCCACAAGCCAGCCGCGGTCGTGAGTCCTCTGACCGACTCACCGGCTCTGAATAGCACGCCTCCACCGAGGAAGCCGATGCCCGTGACGACTTGAGCCGCCACGCGACCGGGATCGCCCCGTACGCCGTCGACCCTGGTGGTATCCAGACTGACCAGCATGTACACGCACGCTCCCAGCGAGAGCATGGTAAAGGTCCTCAGGCCGGCCGGACTCCGCCGCAGCTCACGCTCGAGCCCGACTGTCGCGCCGAGGATCAGGGCAAGCACCAGTCGGCCCGTGATCTCGAGCCAGGGGCCGCTGGGAATGAGCTCCATGCACGCCTCGTCTCGGGCTGGGGGTGGCGGCGGTAGGATAGTGTCGGCCGCCCGACGGGGTCAAGGGTGGCCGCGCCCTCTCGACTCGGCCAGGTCCCGACCCTATGCGGTGAGCATGTCGAGCACGAGGAAGGCCAGGAAGCCGACGAAAAACATGGTCGTGCTAAAGATCGTATCGGCGATCTCGTGGGCCTCGCTCAACAGCTCCTCGGTCACCAGATACAGCAGCGCCGCGGCCCCGAACGCTAGGACCGGCGCCAGGTTCTCGGGCGACAGACCCTGGAGGGCGACCGCCCCGATGATAGCGAAGAGCATGGTCGACAGAGACAGCCCAACCGGCGTGGCGATGACGGCCGTGGTCCCCAGGCCGTTCTTTTTGAGTGTGGCGGCAATCGCCACGGCCACGAAGAGGACCTCGAGGCTGATACCGATCGTCAGGATCACGCCCAGCTTGGCCGCCGCCGCGAAGCCGATGCCCAGCACCAGCCCGTCGATCGCACGGTCCACGCCGACTGCCGCGAGCATCCCGGTCGGCCATTTCGACGCGCCAGATTCGGCCTCCTCGAGCCGCTGGCCGAATTTCTTTATGGCCAGCATCACGGCCACCCCGACCGCGAAGCCGATGATAATCATCACCGGACTGCCCTTCTCGACGTCCGGCAACATCTCGACCGACGCCACCGCAAATACAATGCCCGCCGCCAGGTGCTGGATGGCGCTGCGCAGGTTCGGGCTCAGCTCGCGGTAGGCGGCGATGACGCTGCCCAGGAACGCGGCCACCACGGGCACCGTGGTGTACAGAAGCACCGTGAGAAACGCGCTACTCATCTTGGCTCCTCGTCAGGCTGATCTCGGCCCCCCGCAGGAGACCGGATCTCTCTCAGGCGGCCTCCGCGATCGGCGCGGTCGACTCCTCAGGCGCGAGGCGAGTCAGCCTCGCCAGGCGGGCCGTAACGGCCGCCCATCCGAGCACGAACAGGAAGAACGTGGTGCTCACAAATACGATCGCGCCTCCCGAGGCGACGTTGGCGTAGAACGAGAGATATAGACCCAGCACCGACGATACTACCGACAGCGCCGAGCCGACCAGCATGATCCGATGGAAGCGGCGGGTCAACAGCGAGGCTGTCGCGGCCGGCGTGACGAGCATCGCCACGACCAGGACGATCCCGATCGCCTTCATCGAGACGACAACGGTGACGCCGAGCATCGCCAGCAACAGGTACTGGAGCGCGGCCACCGGCAGGCCGCTGGCCTCGGCCATGACCGGGTCGAAGGCTACGAAAAACAGCTCCTTGTAGAGGAGCACGATGAGGCCAATCACCACTACGCCGGCCATGGAGATGAGGACCAGATCTTCCACCCCGACTCCGAGCACGTTGCCAAACACGAATCCCATCAAGTCGACCGTGTAATTACGGACTCGGCTCATCACCACGATGCCGAGCGAGAACGCGAACGAGAACACCACCCCGATCGACGTGTCAAAGCTGAGCCGTGAGCGCCGACTGACAAACGCGATCGAGAGGGCTGTGACGACGGCGGCGATCGCCGCGCCGAGGTAGATGCTGCGGCCGAACACGAACGCGATGGCCACGCCGGCAAACGACGAGTGGGCCAGCGCATCACCGATAAACGCCAGCCCCTTCCAGACCACGAATGCGCCGATGACGGCACACAGCACCCCGACGATCACGGTCGAGGCCAACGCCCGCTGCATGAACGCGAACTGGTACGGTTCTAAGAGGAAGCGAGTGACCTCAGCCATGCGGGCTCCCACTCTCGGCGTGGTGGTCGCCGGTGTCGACGGCGAAGTACCGATCGCCGATCTTGACGAGCGCCATGCTCGGGCCGTAGGCGGCCCGCAAGTTGTGTTCGTTGAACACCTCGTGCGGGGGCCCGACCGCGATCAGCCGCCGGTTCAGGAAGAGCGCCATGTCGAAGTGCTGGGCCACGGTCGACAGGTTATGGGTGGTGAACAGGACCGTCACGCCGGTATCGCGAAGCTGCCGGAGCAACGCGTAGACGTCCTGCTCCGTGACCGCGTCCACGCCCGACAGCGGCTCGTCGAGAAGCAGGATCCTGGGCTCCTGGACGAGGGCACGCGCCACGAACGTCCGCTGCTGCTGGCCGCCCGACAGCTCGCCCACCTGATCCCCGATCCGCTCGGCCATCCCCACCCGCTCGAGCGCTCGGCTGACCGCCTCGCGGTCGGCGCGGGTGGGACGACGGAACAAGCCTAGTCTCCCGTAGCGGCCCATCATGACCACCTCGCCAACGGTGGCTGGAAAGTTCCAGTCGCCGGCTGCCGCCTGGGGGACGTAACCAACCCGTACCCGCGAAGCACGGGGCGTCTCGCCGAGTACGCTCACCGTTCCCGACCACGGGCTCAGCAGGCCGAGCAGCAGCTTGAGCAGGGTGGACTTGCCGCTCCCGTTTGGCCCGATCAGCGCGAGCATGGCCCCCGCCGGGACAGAGAGCGAGACGTTCTCGAGCGCCACCCGCCGGCGGTAGCCAGCCGTCACGCTGCTGAGATTGACCACTAAGCCGTTGGGAGAATCGGTTCCGTCAGCTCGCGCCGCGCCCGCGCTCAGGGTCAGCCGCCCTGCGTCCGCGTCGCGACGAGGATTCGCCGATGCTACCACAGTCCCTCCCGAGATCGAGTATCACCAGTGGCCTCTAAAAAGCGGGGCCACCGCCCCGTTAGACCGAATCGCCCGGCCGACGCCGTCAGCCCGCGGGACGCTTGCGGCAGCTCGCGCAGCGTCCGATCAGCTCCAGGTGGTGTGTAAGGACTTCGAAGCCGGCCTCGCCGGCCATCCGCCGAATCTGTTGCTCGATCCCCGCTGCCTCGAGCGCCGTCACGGTACCACATTGCACGCACATCAGGTGATGGTGGTGACGCGTCTCGCAGACCGTGTAGCGGTGACAGCCATCGCCGGTATGGATCCGGTTCAGCACCCCGAGCTCGGCCAGCAAGTCCAGCGTACGGAAGACGGTTGCCCGTCCGATACCGGTGTGCTGGTCGCGAACTTCGTCCCAGACTTCCTGGGCGCTGAAGTGGTCATGGCGAGGCGCCACCAACTTGATGATCGCCTGGCGGGGCATCGTCAGCCGATGGCCCTCGCTCGTCAGCCGACCGATGATCTGTGCGGCGTCAGCCACTCCAACTCTCTCCTCGGCCACCGGCCAGGTGATGAGGTCTGGCTCCATGATTGTCCCAAACACGTTCACATCCCGTCAACTTCGTTAGACTGCCCGTCCAATGCAACAACGCGCGCATGCTAACCGACTGGGCACATAGATTCAAGCTGGCCCACGCACAGGGCATTGACGGTTAGCCGGTCAATGCCTTGCGCTCGGCGTTCTGGCCGTTCAGGCGGGCCGCCGGCGGCTGGTAACCGATCAGCCGACCCGAGTTCGCCACGACGGTGATCGTGCTCAGGTTGTGGAGCACGGCCGCCAGGATCGGGCTCAAGGCCCCGGCCGCGCCAACCACGATGCCGGCCGAATTCACCCCGAGCGCCAGGCCATAGTTCTGCTTGACCACCGCCAACGTGTGCCGACTCAAGTCGAGGACCGTCGCCACGTCGCGCAGGTCGTCGCCGGCCAGCGAGATGTCGGCCGCCTCGATCGCGACGTCCGAGCCGGCCGTGCCCATGGCGATCCCCACGTCCGCGAGCGCGAGGGCCGGCGCGTCGTTGATGCCGTCGCCGACCATCGCGACCTTGTGGCCGGCCGCCTTCAGCTCCTCGACCAGCTTGAACTTGTCGTCCGGCATGAACTCGCCGCGGTACTCGGTCAGCCCGAGCTGGCCAGCCACGATCCTGGCAGATTCGGTGCTGTCGCCGGTGCACAGCAGCACCCGCCGGAGCCCGGCTCGATGCAGCATCGCGATCGCTTCATGCGCTTGCGGCCGGACCGAGTCACTCACCCCGATCAGACCGATCAGCCGATCGTCGACCGCGATGCAGAGCACGGTCTCTCCGGCCTCGCGGAGCTGCACCAGCTGGCTCGGCACATCGGGCGGTAGCGGGACGCCGAATTCGCGCATCAGACGATCGCTGCCGACGAGGATCTGTTGTCCGTCTAGCTCGGCACGCACCCCCCTTCCGGCCAGTGTCTCCAGTTCGTATCGGTCCGGCACCTCCACGGCCAGCTCTCTGGCGTGTCGCAGGACGGCGGCCGCGAGCGGGTGCTTGGAGTGGTACTCGGCGGCCGCGGCAATCCGCACTAGCTCGCGTGGCGAATAGGCCGGGTCGAGCGGCAGGACCTGCGAGACGTTCGCCTTGCCCGTCGTGAGCGTCCCGGTCTTGTCCAGGATGATCGTGTCGAGCTTACCGGCCGCCTCGAGGTTGGAACCGCCCTTGACCAGTACTCCGCGCCGAGCCGCGTTGCCGATCGACGCGGTGACAGCCGTCGGCGTGCTCAGCCCAGCCGCGCACGGGCAGGCGATCACGAGCATGGTCATGGCCCGCCGGATGTCGCGCGTGACGAGGAACACGAGCGCGGCCAGCGCGAACGAGACCGGCACGAATCGACGCGAGAACGTCTCGGCGACGGTCTCGATCGGCGCCCGGAGCTGGCGGGCCTGCTCGACGCGGTCGATCAACCGCCCGACTGCCGTCTCGGAGCCAACGCCAGTGGCCTGAACTCGCAGCGAGCCAAGCTCCAGCACGGTCCCAGCGTAGACCTGCTCACCTGGCGTCTTATAGGTGGGCATCGATTCGCCGGTGATGAGCGCCTGGTTGACGGAGCCAGTCCCGTGGACCACTTCGCCGTCGACCGGAATTTTCTCGTCGGCGTAGACCGCCACCGTGTCCCCGATCTGAAGAGATTCCAGCGGGACCTTGATCTCGACCCCATCCTTGACCAGCCACACTTCCTGCTCGCCGATCGACAGCAGGCTCTCGATCGCCCGTCGAGTGCGGAACTGGGTCGCCATCTGCAGGATCGCGCCCAGGTTCAGCAGCCAGATGACGACCAGGGCCGTCATGCCCTCGCCGAGCAGCAGCGAGGCGGCGGTCGCGGCTGTGATCAGGGCGTTCGGGCTGAGCGGCGACCGTCCGGTCAGCGAGCGGAGTCCGTCTCGCAGCAGCGGCAACCCGGAGTAGATGGTCGCCGCGGCGGCTGCCAACGTGAGCAGCGGATTGGCGGCCGCCGCCGCCCCCAGCAGCACGCGCGCGGCCAGTAGGCCGCCAAGCGCAGCGCCGCCGATCGCCAGCCGTCGACGCTGGAGGTTGAGCTGGCGCGTCTCCTCGGCCATTTGCTCCGCGGCGCCCAGCCCCAGCGCCAGCGGCGAGCGCCCGATGTAGCAGCACGGGCCGCCCGGGTCGTCGCACAGATCGCCCGTGGGGGCCGCGTGGCCGTCCTCGCCGACGGCCTCGCTGGCGGCCATCGGCTCGGCCGAGAAGATGGTGAAGTCGATCTGGTCCGATCGGACGCGGCGCGGATCGAAGCGGACCCTGATGCGGCCGGTCAGCGGCTTGACCTGGGCACTCCGCACGCCCGACAATTGGCGCAGCGCCGATTCGATCCCACGCGCCAGGTCGGGCTGACGCCGCATGCCGGAGTAGCGATAACTGATCCACCCGGTTGTGCTCGACAGGACTTTGAGCGCGCCAGCTGGTGCGGGTGGCTGCAGGTCGCCGACAGGCGACAACATCGGCAGCAGCGACAACGTCCCGTCGGAGCCCGTCCAGGCGGCCCCGCTGCCGCCCAGCCCGTCCTCGGTCGACTCGCCCGGGCCTGCCGCTTCGACCCATTGGAGGTCGTTGGCTGCGGCGGCCTCCCCGTTGGAAGCCTTGGCAGCTCGAACCCGAGCTGCCCGTCTCGTCGCGGCCCGCCGGCGCGGCCCGCCATTCTCCTCGATCGCCATCGTCGACCGTCCCTCTCAGCCAGCAGCTTTGGAAAATGCAGCCTGCCCGGTTCGTGGGTCAGTGGCCCCGAGTGAGGACACGAACCGAATAGCAGGCACACCTATAGTAAACGTCCAAAGGATCGTTGGCAAGTCTCATCAGCGCTCTGATGCAAATCAGAGTCGAAATCCCCTATCGGCAATGAGAAACCGTATCAATTACGTATCAAGAAGAACATCGCCCTGATCATTCAAAAGCAAATCCAAAGTCTTCCCCAGACTGGCCCTGCCAGACCCCCCACCGGGCGCTCCGTCCGCGGGACCCGCCGCGGCCCGCGTCACGCACCCCGCGGTCGCGTCCGACGTCGGGCTAGGACACCTCGTGCGCCGCCGCGTATACTGCGCGTGACCGGCCTCGTCCGGGGCGGGCCTGGACGCCGGCCGCCACCTCGCCAGGGTCTCGCGGCCGGCACCCCGAGCCGGCCGGGCTGGGCCAGCGGATCACGGCTGGAGGCAGGGCATGTTGACCGCGATTCAGGGCATTGTATTCGTCGTCGCAACCGTCCTCCTGGCGCTCGGCGCCATGTCCCTGGTGCGGCGCACGATCAAGAGGGAAGCACTCAAATCACACCATGACGTCGCCGGCTTCGTGTACGCGGTGCTGGGCGTCATCTACGCGGTCCTACTCGCGTTCGTCGTCATCGTCGTCTGGCAACAGTTCGACGTCGCCGACCAGCATTCCCAGGAGGAGGCAGCGGCGATAGCCAACATCTACCGGCTGGCCTTGAGCCTGCCCGAGGCCGAGCGTCTGGCGATCAGACAGACGCTCGTCGCGTATGTCGACGTCGTCGTCGACGAGGAATGGGCGACCATGGCGCGGGGAGAAGAAAGCCCACACGCTAGTCAGCTTCTCAACGACGTGTGGCGAGCCTTTCGCCGGATCGAGCCCCGCTCGGAGCAGGAGAAGGCCGTCTACGCCGAAGCAATGACCCAGCTCACCACTCTCGGTAAGTCCCGTTGGCAGCGGCTCTTCGACAGCCGCGAGGGCTTGCAGCCGATCATGTGGACCGTGCTGCTCGTCGGCGGCACTCTCACCGTCGGCTTCAGCCTGCTCTTCGCCGTCGAAGACTGGCACGCCCACGCGATGATCACCGGCTCGTTGACGGCGACCATCGCGATCATGCTGTTCTTGATCTACGCGTTCGACTACCCGTTCAGGGGCGACGTCCGCGTCAAGTCAGAGCCGTTCGAGGCGGTCCTGTCGGTGATGGAGATCGAGGCGCAAGCCGAGTCTCGCTCCGCCGGGCGGTAGCCGGAAGAATGAAGAGTGAAGCCTTAAGAATGTAGAGTGAAGAATGAAGGACGCAGAATGAGGACGGGACGCGTCATTGTTCATTCGTCATTTTCCTGCTAGTGAATCGGGCCACCGCCTTGCTGGCGCGGGCGCGGGCGGCTCGCACCAGACCATTGGACACATGGCGGGCCGCTCGGCCGACCTGAAACACCACCCACATCGCCGTGGAGCGGATCGTGGCCAGGTCGCCGTCGATGGTCGCGGTGGTCAATCCCGACTGCCTGAGATGATCGGCCGCCACCTCGGGCTCGCAGCTCCGCAGGGCCTGGCGCAGGGACAGCAACAAGACTGCCAGACAGTCGAGCTGTCCGACGATCGGGATGATGGCGGGAATCGGGTCCAACGGCGAGACACTGTAGGCCACACCAGCCGCGGCCAGGGCGCGCTGACCGGCCGTCAGTCGCTCGTCGCGGGCCAGCCGGTACGCCAGCCGCAGGTAGCGCGGCACTCTGATGAGCACCTTCGCGAAGCGGAGCATCACCCGCCGGCCCGGCTCGCGGGCCGCCTTTGCTCTAGGCAGCCACGGGCCGGCTCGAGCCGGCCTGGGAGGACCTGTCATCGGCAACCCACCCTCCAGTCACGTACCATGCCACGTCGTCGCCCGAGCTTGAGGCATGTCGTTGAGCATGCCAAAGTATGTGGTATCCTACCCGACCTAGCCAGCAGACTCCGGTGGGGACCTGGTCTGCAGGGAGGTGAGGCATGGGGGTCGACAAAGTGCTGGACGGTGTCCTCGGAGGCTCAGGCTGGGGTTTCGGCCTCGCGGTCGTGGCCGGCGCGGCGCTGCTGGTTGGGAAGGGCGGTCGGCCGCTGGCCAAACAGGCCATCAAGGGTGCCCTGATCCTGACCGAGCGGGCCCGAGAGCTGACAGCGGAGGCGGCTGAGCAGATCCAGGACATCTACGCCGAGGCGCGGGCCGAGCTGGAGGAACGGAGCGACGGCCACGCGGCAGAGGAGCCGGCGGCCGCGCACGCTCACGCGCACTAGGAAAGGGGCTGGGCTCCACGATGATCGAGCTCAGGCGCGCGCGCGTCGCGCATGCCGTGCCCGGACGCGTCCGCATCAAGCTCGACCGAGACGCGCTCACCAACGGCTTCGGCGCCGAGCTGCGATCCGGCCTGGCGGCGATCCCGGGCGTCGAGGAGGTCCAGGTCGCCGAGCTGACCGGGAGCGTGTTGATCCGATACGACCCGGAGCGGCTAGACCTAAACCGCCTCGTGGAGCGCGTCCGGGCGGCCAGGCTGTTGGCGGTCGACGATCCGGGCGAAGACCCATACGCGGCGAAGGCCGTGCCGGCCAGCCTGACCGCTCAGCGTATTCAGCGCGCCTTCCACGAGGTGGACGTGCGTCTGTCCGAGCTGACCCAGGGCCGCTGGGACCTGCGCAGCGTTGTCCCGGTCAGCTTCGGGCTGCTCGCCGTTCGAGAGATCGTCCGCAACTACGGCCAGCTCGGCTTCGCGCCCTGGTACGTTCTGGCCTGGTATGCGTTCGACAGTTTCTGGAAGCTCAACCAGGACCGCAAGCCGGGCTCCGATCTGTACGAGCCACCGCCCGAGCGGTCCGGTGGTGAGTAGGCCGTCGCATGCCGGTCCTGGAAGAGAAGGTCGTAATCGCCGCGCCCGCCAGGTCGGTCTTCGATCGTCTGGCCGACGTGGAGCGCAGCCCCGACTGGGCCCCGAATTTGACCGAGGTGCGGCGGACGTCCAAGGCCCGGACGGGCCGCGGGCTGCGCTTGGCGCTCGTGGCCCGTGAAGCTGGCCGCGAGAGCAAGGGAACCGGCCGCTGCCTGGAGTGGGAGCCCCCCCGTCGACTGGTGCTCGAGTTCAGCTTCGACATCGGCGCGACCACCACCACGGCGTTCGAGCTGACCCAGAACGGCTCCAAGACCGAGTTGAAGGCCAGGGCCGACTACAGCCTGCCCAAGAAAGGCTTCGGCGGTATGGCCATCAGCCTGCTGGCCGGGACGATGGCCCGCCGGGGGCTGCGAAAGTCGCTCGAAAACCTCAAGTCCCAGCTCGAGGCGGACGCTTCCGTGTCGGCCTGAGCCCTTCTTGAGGGCTCATAGGTTGCGAGAAGATGGCGGGCTACGCGCTCGCCTCACTGGCTTGTCATTTCCGAGCGCAGCGAGGAATCCGTGCCCGGGCTGCGGATCCTTGGCTGCGTCAGGACGACAATGAGGGCTCAGGCTGACAATGAGGGCTCAGGCTGACAATGGGGGCTCAGGCTGACAATGGGGGTGCTCTCCGCGCCCCTACGGCGCCATCGCCGGTGCGCTACAGTATGGCGGCTTGCCGATCTGAAAAACTCTGAAAAACACGGGAGGTGATCGCTGATGGCCGCCACCAACGTCCACAAACACGTGCCAGACGTCCATTACGACGAAGAGGGGCTGCTCGGGACCCGGGCCGCCGCGGCGTACAATGATGCCGAGCAGGCGTATAGCTCGCTCCTCTACAGCCGCGTCGAACAGCTGCTTTCGGGTGAGCGCAACGCCCTGCTGTTCCTCCGCAAGTACCCTCGCGAGCCACACCGCCTGGGCGCCATGCCAACGCCCGAGGGTGTGGACCGCACGAAGCTCCGCATCGACATAGTGGAGCGGATGGCCACCGACGCGCTCGTCTACCTCTCCGAGCACTCGGCGGGTGGTCCAGTCGCACAAGCGACCGACGGCGATGGGCGGCTGATCGAGACGCGTAAGTTTCCAACTCGCTATCCACATATCATCATCGAGCGAACGGACGTCTACCGTAAGGGCGCCAGGAGAGCCGAGCATATCGAATGGACCGCCCGCCGAGTGCAGAACCAGCGCTTCGCCAACATGATCAACCGCTCGCTGGAGATCGCCGGGCTCGGCATGGAAGTCTTCAAGCTGTTCGTGCCCTGATAACTTGGCTCCGCGGAGAAGGCAGGTACAGGCGTGATGGACAATCTCGTGCAGGTCCTGTCGTATGCCATGTTCCCGGTCGCGGCCACGATCCTGGGTGGGATCGTGGCGGCATTTCGCTCGCCCGGTCCGAAGACGAGCAGCGCCATCCAACATTTCGCCGGCGGCGTGGTCTTCGCGGCCGTAGCCACCGAGCTGCTGCCAGACATCATCCGCGAGCGGGCCCATCTCCCCATCGGGGTCGGGTTCGCGCTCGGGATCGCGGTGATGCTCGGCGTCAAGCGCCTGGCCGAGCGCTACGGAGGCGAAGGCGAGGCCGAGGGAGGGCCCGCCGAAAGCACTGGCGCGGGAGCGCTGGGTCTGATCGTGACGGTGGGCGTAGACGTCGTCATCGACGGCCTGTTGATCGGGATCGGCTTCGCGGCCGGAGGTAAGGCCGGCGTGCTGCTGACGATCGCCCTAACGATCGAGCTGCTGTTCCTGGGCCTGTCGGCCGCGACGGCGCTCAGCCGCGCCGGGTCGCCGCCCGCCAAGATGATCGGGACGATCGTGGTCATCGCACTCCTGCTGCTGGTTGGGGCCGCCGCGGGCACGACCCTGCTGGCCGGGCTGTCCGGTGCCCCGTTCGTGATCGTGATGGCGTTTGGGACGGCGGCCCTACTGTACCTGGTCACGGAGGAGCTGCTCGTCGAGGCGCACGGCGTGCCGGAGACGGCCTTGATCACGAGCTCGTTCTTCGTGGGATTCTGGGTCATGCTTATGATCGATATGGCCGAGCTGCCGGTGTAGACAAGCCGGGTGGGCACGGCTATACTGAGCCAGGTAGTCCATCCGGAGCGCGACACCGCGGCTGTGTCGCTGCGAGGACGCGGCCAGCCGAAATCATGGAGGGCGAGCGTGTTACACCATCTGCTCGGCGGCATTGGCGGCGGCGTACTATCCAGGCTGCCGACGTTGGGCTTGGCGGCGCCTGCCGGGCTGGGCGTGTCGGCGTTGGCCATGCCAGCCTGGGGTATGCCGGTCGCCGTTCTGGTCGGGACCGGCCTGCTGCTCACGCGGGTCCGGCCGCTGGCCAAGACGGTAATCGGGAGCTCGATCAAGGCGACCGAGAAGGTCAAGAGCCTCACCGCCCAAGCGGTCGAACAGGCCCAGGACCTGTACGAAGAGACGCGCGCCGAGCTGCGCGGGCGGAAGGCCTAAGCCGCTCCCCGGGCGCCGGCGGGTGGGAACAGCCGTCCCGCGGTCTGGTTGCGCGTCAGCCGGCTGGCCGGTACACTAAAGCCAGAAGCACGCGAGGCGCGAGGCAAGTGACGTTTGTGCCCGCCAGGTGCAGTCGGCGGACACACGGGTCGCGCGCTTAGCCTGCCGAGACTGGAGGCGAGCATCATGTCAGCCCTGATCGTCCACGCGGCCCAAGTCGCGGCGTTGGGAGCCGGCGTTGCCGTCGTCGCCAGCGCGCGGGGGAAACTGGGCCCCGCCGCCAAGTCGGCGGTGGCCAGCGGGGTCGCGGCCACGGAACGCGCCCAGGCCGCTCTCGCGCATGCCGCCGAGTGGTGCAGCGACCTGTACGCCGAGGCCCGCGCCGAATGGTCGGGCACTAAGGCCAGCGTGGCGGCGCCCAGGCGGCGGCGGGCCAGGCGCGTGGCGAGTCGGGACCGATCGGACGGCCAGACCACCCCGCTACGCGACGCCAGCGGGCGGTTCGCCAAGCGGTCAGACAGCTAGCCGCAAGGCCAGCAGTTTCCGTGGCCGCCGGCCGGCGGCGGGACTAGCCGATCACGCTTCGGACGGCGCCCACGAGCACCGCCCCGAGGGCGGTACAGGCTACCATCGCGGGCGCGACGTCCGGTCGGCGATGGTTGGCCTCCGGCAGCAAGTGGCCGGCCCCGATCGCGACGAACACGCCCGCGAACGCGGCGAGCGCCGTGCCCAGGACCGCGCCTGGTGGGGCGATAGCGGTGCTCAAAAGGACGCCGACCGGCGGCGCGACGGCATCCAGCAGCAGCACCGTCCGAGCGGCCCAGAGCTTGCTGCCCTGGGCTAGGACGAGCGTAACCACGTTCATCCCATCGGCGAAGTCGTGCGCGAGCACCGCCAGCGCCACGATCAACCCGAGCTGGGCGCCGGCTTGGAAGCCAAGCCCGATCGCGAGCCCATCTAGCGTGCTGTGGACGATCAGACCGCCGGCGCCGACGAAGCCGGTCAACCCGTTCGGGCGCGACTCGTCCAGGTGCTCGTGTGGCTGGTCGGGGTCAGCCTGGGGCGGGTGCTGGTGCTCCATGCTCTGGCGGTGGGTCACCGCCTCGAGGAGGGAGAACAACAGGTAACCGACCATCGCGGCCCCGCCGACGAGGAGCGGGTTGGCGCCCTCGCCGATCTGTTCGGCGGCCTCTGGCAGCAGGTCGACCAGCGCGGTGGCGACCAGGACACCGGCCGCGAACGCCATGATCGGGTGGAGGCGGTGCTGGAAGCGCATCGCGGCCAGCCCGCCCAGGGCGGTTGAGACGAACGGGAGGACCGCGAAGACGACGAGCATCAGCTACCTCACACGAACCCTATTGGTACTTTGCCTCAAATGAAACCACGTTTCAACAACTCGGCGCAATCAAGCGAGTCCGGCGGCTCGGGCGCGGCGCAGCATCCCTGGCCGGACGGCCGTGCTACGGCAGCCGTCGCCGCGCCGCGCGCGCCAGTCGGCGGGCGACGACTCTCGGGAAGCGGGCTATGAGCCTGAGCAGAAACAAACGATCGGGGGGCGCTGGAGCGGCCCCAGGTGGCCCAGCCTCCGCCCGCCGGGGGCTCAGCCGAGCAGCGCGACGCGGCTCTGGCCGAGGCTGAGGTGGCTGGCGAAGCCGACGTCTGGCCTGTGGCCCCTTCCTGCTGACCTTCACCATGCGGCGCCGCCCTTTCTGCCTACCGCCGGCCGTCTGAGCCGGCTGGCCGCTAGCTCACGCCAGGAATCCGTCTGCGCCCCCGCCAGGCACCGGCCACATGAGCGTGCGCGTCGATCATTGGTCCCCTTCTTCAACGCATCCGCACAACTCGCCGCTAGCCCACGCCTCCCAGCCTTCCTTCAGCGCCAGAGCCGCGACGACGAGCGCGGCGAGCGGATCCATCCACCACCAGCCGAACAGGCTGTTGGCTGCCAGGCCAACCAGCACGACCGCCGAGAGGTAGCCGCACAACTGTGTCTCGGCCGCGTCGGCCCGGAGCGCGGCCGACCCGAGCCGGGCGGCGACACGCCGCTTGGCCCACGCGAGAGTCGGCATGACCACAAGCGAGGCGGACACCACGAGCAGGCCAAGCGTGCTGTGCTCGGGCTCCTCGCCGACGCCCAGTAGCTTGGCGACCGCGTCATAGATGACGTAGGCGGCGACAGCGAAGAACGTCAGTGCGATCAGCCGCACGGCCCGCTGCTCCGCTCGTTCGTTGGCGGCCTCGTCGGGCCCCTGGCGAGAGAGTCGCCAGACGATCACCAACGCGCTGCCAACCTCGACCGCCGAGTCGAGCCCGAAGCCGACCAGGGCGATCGAGCTGGCCATGATGCCGCTCAAGATGCCGATCCCACCTTCGAGGCTGTTCCATGCGATGGTCAGCGCGGCCAGCCACCAGGCCCAACGTCGCAGCCGTCGGCCTTCGTGCGCGGCGAGTTGCGCGTCCTCGAGTGTGCTCATGGCCGATCACCCATCTCGATCCGGGTGCAGGCGGCGATGTGGTCCGCCACCCGCTCGATGAAAGCGTCGCTGGCCTCCAGCAGCTCGACCACGCCGTCGGCAAGGCGATAGTGAACGTGGCGCCAGCGCTGGCGCGCACCCACCAGGCCGCAGTCCTTGAGGCAAGCCAGGTGGCGGCTGGCGTTGCTGGGAGTGATGTGGGCAGCGGCGGCCACCTCGCCCGCGGTGCGCTCGCCATCCCGCAGCGCGTCGAGGATGGCGAGCCGCGAGCGGTCCGCCAGGCCATGGAAGAAGCGAGCCCGCACCGCCGCGCTCGCCGCGGTCATCAATTGGCTCACGTTCCCTCCGCCCACCCGGTCTCAGGGAAGCAAAATCCATGCCTTCCACGGGCCCATCAATTGCCTTGCGCCTCAAATGATAACATCGATTGAGGCGTGGCGCAAGTGACAGGGATTGGCTATGGCGTGGGGCCCTGACGCAGGACAACGCCTGGGAGCGCAGGGGTCCCGCCCGCGCTCCCGGCTTCAGTCGACCCGTGCGGACGCTTTGCGTCGGGCACGCACGCGCCTGCTGATGGCCACTGCGGCCGCGGTCGCCACGGCCACCTTGACCAGCCAGTGGGCCGCATACGCCAGCCCCGCCAGCCCAAACACCAGCCTACCCATGCTCGACCCTCCGTCGTCGTACCCAGTTTAACAGGTTGCGCGACTGCCCGCGGCCCGCCACAGCGCCAGTTGCCCACGGCGCGGCTCGGTCGAGACACGCGCCATCACTGGTCCGGCGCGCAACGCCTTCTCAAGCATCGAGCGGATCTGCCGCGATGCTCTCGATATGTGGCGACGAGGCCTGCCTCGCGCCGGCCGGATTGAGCGGGAGGCTGGCTGGCGTCGGCGGACCGTCCCGCCGATCGGACTCGCCGGCAGCGGGCCACGGGCGCGCGATCCATCGGACGATCCGCACCTCTCGGACGGCCTCACGCAGCGCCGTCTCGGCCTGCCGACCGAGCTGGCGCGCCTGCTGGAGCGTGGTGCTGCCTGGCAGCTCCGCCTCGACTTCGACCACCGCGAGCGTCCCATCCACCGTCCCCGCACCGTGGCCGCTCCGAGGCCCGGGACGCTGCGCAGGGCCTGTTCGGCGGCCTCGACGTGCTGGGGGTCGACGCCATCCATCAAATGGTTGACGACGTTGCCGGTGACCTCGTAGCCGATGTGCAGGATGAAGAGCGTGACGACGAATCCGGCGATCGGATCTGCCCAGCGGTGGCCAAACGCGACCCCGATCAGGCCGATGAGCGCGCCGAGCGACGACATCACGTCGAGCCACGAGTGCTTGGCGTCGGCCGCCATGGTCATGGAGTGGATTCGCCTGGCCACACGCGCCTTGTAGCGGGAAACGGCGAAGTTGCCGAGCATGCCCAGGACCGCCGCCAGCATGCCCACGCCCAGGTGGCTGGTCCCGCTATCGGCGATGAGCTTCTCGTAGCTCTCGTAGGCGGCGAGGAAACGGCGAGCCAGACGGCGGCCTATCGCCGAGGCGGACGGCCGCCTGTCTATCGCGCTGGCAGCCGGCTTGACAAATCTACTGAGATGTGATCTCATAGTATGACGATACTGTATCTCAGTAGAGGCAGGATAGCTGGCTGCCCGGTCTCAGGAGGTCCTCATGCGACGACTCGGTCGTTTCCAGGCGCTCTCGGGGTTAATGGTGGGTCTGGCCCTGCTGCTCGTACCCGTCGGCACCGTTGAGACGCGAGCTCAGCCAGACACCAGGCTACAAGTTGTCACGAGCGAGGCGATCTTCGTCGACATGATCCAGCACGTCGGCGGAGACCTGGTCGACGCGTTCAACCTGGTGCCACCGGGCGCCGATGTCGAGATCTATCGGCCGACGCCGCTCGACCTGCTGCGCGCCTCGCGCGCTCGCGTCGCCATCTGGAACGGGCTCTCCGTCGACGAGCTGATCGCGCGGGACGTGTCAACACTGAACATTCCCGACCTGCTCACGGTCACGCTGACGGAGGGGTTGCCGGTGATCTCCAGCGGGGACGCAGACGAAGAGGAGGGTGGCAATCCCCATATGTGGCTCGACCCGACGCTGGCGATGCGCTACGTCGACCAGATCCGCGACGTCCTGACAGCGGCGGACCCAGCCAACGCGGCCACCTACCAGGCGAACGCCAGGCGGTACAGCGCCGAGATCGCCGATCTGGACGTCTGGGCGCTCCAGCAGGTAGCGACGATCCCGCCGCGGAATCGGAAGCTGGTCACGTTCGAGGACGCGTTCCCCTACATGGCGCGCCACTTCGGGCTGGAGATCGTCGGCTTCGTGGTCACGGGCCACGAGCGGGAGCAATCGGCTCAGGAGTTGGCCGAGCTGGTCAACAAGCTCAAGTCGCAGCAGATCCCGACGGTCTTCACCGGGCCGCAGTTCGACGCCCGCATCCTCGAGCTGGCCGCGCGCGACGCGGGCGTGCAGGTCAAGCAGTTGTACAGCGACACGCTCGACGACCAGGTGAACAGCTACCTGGCGCTGATGCGCTACAACGTCAACT
>DASPXK010000166.1:0-1644 GCA_035637315.1 Chloroflexota bacterium | reverse complement strand
CACGCCTACAACACGCTCGGCGTCGCCCTGGCGCGCACTGGCCGCCTGGACGAGGCGGTGGCCCACATCGAGCGCTGCGTTGGGGTGGCTCAGGACCGCGAGCTGCCTCAGGTGGCCTGCCGCGCTTACACCAACCTCGGCGTGCTGTACAGCATGCTCGACCCGGGCCGGGCGATCGAGACCTGCCTGGCCGGGCTCGAGCTGGCCAAGAAGATCGGCGATCTCGGCCTCCAGCCGTGGCTCTACGCCAACTTGGCCGGCGCCTACTGTACGTTTACCGGGCAGTGCGAGGACGAGGGCATCGCCGCGGCCCAGGCCGCGATCGAGCTGGACCGCCAGCTCGGCCAGCTCGACCACCTGGCCGTACCGCTGATCGTCCTCGGCCAGATCTATCAGTGCCACGGCGAGCCGGGTCTTGCGCTCCAGTGCTACCAGGAGGCGCTCGGGTTAGCCGAGGAGATGCAGGAGCCGCAGCTTCTATTCCCGTGCTATGATGGCCTCGCAACTCTGCATCTCGAGATGGGCGACGAGGCCCAGGCCGAGGAATACATGTTCAAGGGCCAGCAGGTCTGCGAGCAGGCGGGGCTCGAAGCCGACTCGCTGGCCGTGCTGCCCTTCCTCTACTAATGGCGACACCAGGCCGGGTAGGGGTCTCCCCTCTCCCACGCTTGGGAGAGAGGCCGGGGAAAAGTGCGCTTCGCGGGGTGAGGGGTTAAAGAACGCATGACCACGGTCGAACGGTTCACGCCGGTCCAGCCGGGCGAGCCCGCGCCCGACTTCACCTTGCCGGCCCTCCATCGGGAGGGGAGTGTGTCGCTGTCCGCCTATCGTGGGCAGAGCGCGGTGGTTGTGGCGTTCTTTCGCGGCCTGTGGTGCGGCTTCTGCCGACGTCACATCGCCCAGTTGGCGACGACACAAGAGAAGCTCCAGGCGCTCGGCGTCGAAACGCTGGCGATCGTCGGCACCAACCCCCAGCGGGCCCGCCTCTACCTGCGCTTCCATCCTACCCGTGTGCCGCTGGCAGCCGAGCCGGATCTGGTCACGCATCGGCTGTACGGCTTGCCGAATACGGCCATGACGCCCGAGCTAGACCAGGCCATTCGCTCGCTGCAAGTAAGCCTGCCGGGCCAGCCGGCGCCACTCCCGTTCGAGCAGGCCTACGCCGTGCTTCGACAGCAGCATCCGTACGAGCACACCGAGACGGACCAACGGGAGTTCGAGCGCGGAGCCGGCCAGGCGAACGGCCAATTCCTGATCGATCGCGAGGGCGTTGTCCGCTGGGCCTATGTCGAGGGTACCCGTGAGGGCCTGGCCGACACGGTCAAGTTCTCGGGCGACGAAGAGCTGTTGGCGGCGGCGCGACAGTTGCCGGCCTGAAACGCCCTGGCGATAGGCCAGCTCGGTTCAACCGTCCAGCCGGGCCAGCCCGCCCCCGACTTCTCTGCCCGCCGTGCACCGATCGTCGGCTATGTTGCCGGGAGCATAAACTCCCGGACTGTCTGGTCGAGAGGCAGCATCCTCCCGGCCGTGAGTTCGTCAAGCCCGCGGCGGACGGCGGCATCCTCGTCGTCGCTTAGCGCATCTCCATCGTCGACCAGCGCAAGGATATAGCGCCCGGGCGGGAGCTGTCGCAGCTCTTCCGGT
>DASPXK010000165.1:0-4962 GCA_035637315.1 Chloroflexota bacterium | reverse complement strand
ATCCTCAAGGGCGCCAGTCCTGCCGATCTCCCCGTGCAGCAGCCGACCGAGTTCGACTTCGCCATCAACCTCAAGACCGCTCAGGCCTTGGGACTAACGATCCCCCAGGAGGTCCTGCTGCAGGCGACCGAGGTCATTCAGTAGGCGGCCGTCTCGCGCCGACCGGGGTTAGCTACCGCAATTGGCTCACCGCGTACTTGATGAATGAGTCGTCGGCCCACTTCTCAGGTCCGATGGGGCTGGCGAATTTCAGGATGCCCTCGTCTATGAAGACCTGTTGCATGTCGGTCAGGGTGGCGACGTCGAGCTTGAGGTCCGGGTCGAAGTCGTAGGGGTCCATCGTCTTCAAGGTGTCGAGCGGGGTGTTGGTGTAATTGGAGAGGATCCTCAGGATCTCGTCGCTCTTGATCCGCCCGCCCTGAAGATCGCGGGAGCCCTTGACCAGCGCGATCATGAAGCGGCGGCCCCACTCTTCGGGGCCCTTGATGAAGCCGCTGCCGTAAACCGTGCCGACCGCGCTGGCGCCCGGGCTGAGCTGGCCGCCGAAGTAGTCGGCTGACCCATCGCGGATGATCTGGTTGGTGAACGGGGCCGGCGGTAGGGCCGCGTCGATCGCGCCCTGCTTGAAAGCCTGGACCATGTCCGGGAAGCCGATGTTGACGACCTCGACGTCCTTCAAGCTGAGCCCGGCCGAGCGCAGCTTGACGGCGACCCAGTAGGAGCCGGCGGCCCCGACGCCACCGGACATCGCGATTTTGCGGCCCTTGAGGTCCTTGATCTCCTTGACCTGGCCGCTGTCCAGAAGCTCCTTGCGGACCATCAGCGCCGACGGATATCCCTGCCTGGCCTGCTGGCCCATCGAGGAGACGATCCGCAGCTCCAGCCCGCGGTCGATCGCGTTGAAGGTGGCGGCGCTGAAACCGGCCACGACCACGTCGAGCTGGTTGTTGGCCGCCATCGCCATCGCGTCCTGGCCCGCCGCCACGGTCTCGAGCTGCACGCGGATGCCCTGGCTGCCCAGGTACCCCTTCTCGATCGCCACGTAGAGCGGCGCGAAGAGGACCGAGGGTGCATGGGCCACCTTGACCGTTGCGACCGGGCTGCTTGGCTGTGGGGTCAGTCCCGCCGCTGGCGACGCGGCCGGACTGGGGGCCGGTGAAGCCGCGGGACTGGCGGCCGGCGAGGCTGGCGCGGGAGGCTTTGGCGCCTCGGTCGGCTTCGGCGCCGCGGTCGGGCTGGCGGCGGGCGCTGGCGAGCAGCCCACCAGGAGCAGTAGTCCGACAACAACTGCCAGTGAGGCCCCAGTTCTGGTCAGTCGGTCCACGATCGAATCCTCTGCATTCTCTCCCTCGACCTCGAGCGACGAACTATACCAGCCGCCAAGCCGCCCATTGTGCGCAAAACTGTCCCGATCTTCCCACTTGTCGGGCGGGAATCGGCGTATAATGAAGAAGTTCTGGCCCGACCTTCATATCCATTCCCCTGACTGGAGCGTGCCGGATGGATCTCGGCCTGGCCGGAAAGGCGGCCATCGTCACCGGCGGCAGCGCCGGGATCGGCCGTGGCGTGGCGTTACGGCTGGCTCAAGAGGGCGCCCGGGTTGCTATCTGCGCCCGTCGCGCCGAACCGCTCGAAGAGGCCGCAGACGCGCTCCGCGAGCAGACCGGGGGCGATGTCCTGCCGGTGGCGGCCGACGTCAGCAAGGCCGACGACGTGCGCCGCCTGATCGAGGCGGCAGTCGAGCGCTTCGGACGCCTGGACATCCTGGTGAACAACGCCGGCACGTCGTCCGCCTCGCCGTTCGCCGACGTCGACGACGGGGTCTGGCAGGAGGACCTGGACCTCAAGCTGTTCGCCGCGATTCGGACCATTAGGCTGGCCGTTCCGCACCTCGCACGTGCGGGCGGCGGGAGCATCGTGAACGTGGTCAACATCGGCGCCAAGGCGCCTCCGGCACGGTCGTTGCCCACCACGGTCAGCCGCGCGGCCGGGGTGGCGCTGACCAAGGCGCTCTCCAAAGAGTTCGCGGCTCAGCAGATTCGGGTCAATGCGGTGTGCATCGGTCTCGTCAAGAGCGACCAGTGGGTCCGTCGGGCGCGGGCGCTTGGCATCACGCTCGAGGAGTATTACGAGCGGACTGCCCGCGAGCGGGCGATTCCGCTGGGCCGGGTAGCGGAAGCCGAGGAGGTGGGCGATCTGATCGCCTTCCTGTGCTCCGAGCGTGGGCGCTACATCACGGGAACGGCGATCAACTTTGACGGCGGCTCGTCGGCGGTGGTGTGAATGATTACCGCGGCACACAAGTTGCAACTCGATAGGGGGGCCAGTCCCGGCGTGGCGTAGCCGGAGTGCCGGAGGCATCTGTATCATGGATACGGCCTGGTTTCGGCGTGAGTGAGCGCAGGGCTTGTCTGCCCGGGCAAGCCCTGTTTGGCGCCACGCCAGGATCAGGCTGCAGAGGAGGATTGCGTGCGGGCATCGGGTAGTGCCGCGGATCGGTCGACCCGCCGGGCGCTCGAGGTGCTGACCGGTGTCCTGACCTGGACGCTGCTGACGGCTCCCATCTGGGGCGCCATCCTGGGGCCAGATCAGCTCGTCCTCTTCTTGCTGATCTTCAACACCTACTGGCTCTATAAGTCGGCCAATATGGCGGTCGGCGGTCTGATCGGCTACCGCCGGCTGCTCGCAGGCCAGAAGGCGGACTGGCTGGGGGCGTGCCAGAACCTTCCGGACTGGAGTCGCATTCAGCATCTGGTGGTCATCCCGACCTATCGAGAACCGCCCGAGGTGCTGGAGGTGATGCTCGAGCATCTGGCGGCCCAGGATTTTCCGCGCGAGAACACCTGGGTTGTCCTGGCGTTCGAGGAGCGCGACCTGGGGGCCCGCGAGCGGGCCAGTCGGCTCGTGGAGGAGTTCGAGGGACAGTTCGCCCGCCTCTGGGTGACGTACCACCCCGATCTGGAGGGCGAGCTGCGTGGCAAGTCGTCGAACCTGGCGTTCTCGGTGCGCTGGGCCAAGAGCGCGTTGGTCGACGACCTGGGCTTCGACCTCAAGGACGTGGTCGTGACCGTGTGCGACGCGGACTCGCGCCTGCATGCCAAGTACCTGAGCGCGCTGACCTTTGCCTATATCGTCGAGCCGGCGCGGCGGTTCCGGATCTGGCAGCCGGCATTGTTGTTCTATTCGAACATCTGGCGGATACCGGTGGTGGCGCGGATCAGCGCCGGCTTGTACTCCGTCTGGCAGCTTTCCCGCCTGGTCGCGCGCTACAAGCTGGTCACCCAGTCGACCTATTCGCTGGGGCTGTCGACATGTGAAGACGTGGGCTTCTGGGACGTCGACGTGATCCCAGAAGATTCACGGATGTTCTTCAAGGTCTTCTTCGCCCTGAGCCACGAGCAGGAGGTGAAGGTTGAGCCGATCTATCTGCCGGTCCTGGCGGATGCCGCCGAGGGGCCGAGCTTCTGGCGGACGCTGGCCAACCATTACCGCCAGACGCGCCGCTGGGCGTGGGGCGTCTCCGACATCCCGTATGTGCTCCAGCTAGCCGTTCGACTCCAGGCGGTGCCGTTCTGGGCTAGACTACGTCGCGTCACCTTCTACGCCGAGGAGCACATCTGCTGGCCAACCCACTGGTTCCTGCTGACCCTGGGGACCAATCTCATATCCCACCTGGCGCCAAGCTACATGCACACATCGACGACAACGCTGGTCACCTCACTGTCGTCGTGGCTGCTGATGGCCTGCCTGCCGTGTCTGGGACTCGTGATCTGGATCGACCAGCGGCTGCGGCCGGAGCGGCCCGAACGACCCAACTGGTGCCTCGACGCGCTCGATGTCGCAGCCTGGGCGTTGCTGCCGGTGGTAGGCCTGGTCCTGACCGCTCTACCGGCGGTCGACGCGCACACGCGCTTGCTCCTGGGTCGGTACCTGCACTACCAGGTCACCGAGAAGCTGCCCGCCGATCGCCGCTACGGGGTGCCACAGTGGGCCAATTGAGAATTGAGAACCAAGGGCAGCGTTTGTCCCCTGGAAGCCGTCGCACGTAGGCTGCACGGAGCGTGCGTACGAGCATAAGGCTGCCGTTCTCTCTCCTCGATTCTCGCCCCTCAATTCTCAATTCCGGCCTGTTTCACTTTCTCAATTCTCAATTCTCAATTCTTTATTGCGTTCTGGTCGTCGCGATTGCCCTGCCGATGCGGCTAGCGAACATCGCGAGCTACACCGGCAAAGGGGACGAGGGCATCCGCGCCGAGCAGCTCTTGCTCATGGCGCGTGGCTTCAGGCCGGTCCGTGACATCTTTGCCTCCCAGGGGCCGCTGTCGCTGGACGTTTTCTATCCGTTTTTCGTGGGACTGGGCGAAACCCTGGCTGGCGCCCGGCTGGCCGTCGTCGTGTACTCGGCGCTCGAGCTGGTGGCGGTGTACTGGGTCGCGCAGCTGGCGGGTGGTCGGCTTGGGGGCTGGTTGGCGACCGCGCTGCTGCTGGCCAGCCCGACCTATTTGAAGAATTCGCGGCTTGCGCTGGTCGAGATACCTGCCATGCTGCCAGCCACTATCGCCCTGGGCCTGGCGCTGGCGTATCAGCGAGACGGTCGCCGCGCCTGGCTGGTTGGCTCAGCGGTCGCGCTGGCGCTGGCCCTGGCGATCAAGCCGATGATGGTCGCCGTCGTGCCGGCCATCGGCGTCGCGCTGGTCCTGTGCCAGCGTAGGGGCGCACGGCGTGCGCCCTGGGCGCACGCCGTGCGCCCCTACGACCTGGTCTTGTACGCATTCATCGCCGGGGGGCTGCTCATGGCTGTCGTGGCGGCGGTGGGTCCGGTCGAGCTGTACGACCAGGTGGTCCGCTATCGCCTGGGCTCACGCCAGGCCGAAGGCTGGAGCCTGGCCGACAACTGGTCGATGCTGTGGGGTGAGCTCCAGTGGGACCAGGCCGCGTTCTTTGGCCTGGCCATTCTCGGGG
>DASPXK010000164.1:0-1765 GCA_035637315.1 Chloroflexota bacterium | reverse complement strand
CGTCGTAGCCGCGGGGTCCGTTGTCGGTGACGTACAGCTGGCCGTTGGCGGGGTTGAAGGCCATGCCCCAGACGTTGCGGAAGCCGATGGCATAGGCGAGGTAGCCGGGGAAGGGATTGTCGTCAGGGACAGAGCCGTCGGGGTTGACGCGCAGGAGCTTACCGTTGAGGGTGTCAAGGTCCTGGACGATGTTGCGGCGGCTCACCTCCCCGACTGACACAAACAGCTTGCCGTCGGGGCCAAAGGCCAGCCGCCCGCCGTTGTGGCTGCCGTTGTTGAGGAGCGTCTTGTCGACCGGCAGGTCTCCAAGGATCGCTGCCGGCTCCGTTCCGCGGCCGTCGCGCTCGGTGAAGCGGACGACGCGGTTACGAAGCGGGCGGTTTTCGGCGTCGGCTTCTGAGTAGAAGACGTAGACCCAGTGATTGGCGGCGAAGCTGGGATCGAGCGCCAGACCGAGCGCGCCCTGCTCGCGACCCCTGGTGGTAGGCAGGACGACGAACGGCTCGGGCTGGAGGACGCCGCCGTCGAGGATGCGGACCCGGCCCTCGAGGACCTCGTTGAAGAAGAGCCGACCGTCCGGGGCGAACGCCAGGTCGGCGGGCATCCGCGTGCCCGACGCGACGAGCTCCGCGCGGGGCGGGGCAGAAAGCGGTGTCTGCGGAGGCCGCACCTCGAGCGGACGCGGCCCACTCGATCGGTAGACCTGCACGAAGCGGTTTGAGGGCAGGGGGCCCTGGACTGGGTCTAACCAGTAGACCTCTTTGGCCAGCAGCTCGTCGTCGGCGTGGATGGCGAGTGGGCCGAGGATCTGAGGTACTTTCGCGGCGCTCGGTCGGGGCATCTCCACCACCTGCCGAGGCCAGTCGAACACGGCGCTGGCAAAGGTCAGGTGGCCCAGCATCCGTCCGCCGCCGAAGTAGTAGCCGGCCGAGTATTCGCCAAGCTTGGAGTCGAGCGTGAGCCGCTCACCCGGCCGCCAGGCCTGCTGGAGTGTCCCGATCGTCTGAAATAGCAGCGCGTTGGTTAGCCCGTCGCGCTGGACACCCCGGTAGTATTGTTCGAGCCCGGAAAGCGGCGCGAACACGAGGAACAACGTCAGGAGCGCGACGGCGACCTGAGTCGAGCGGGTGAGACTTGGCCAGCGCCGGCCAAGCCTCCTGGCTGCCGAGAACCCTTCTGCCAGGGCCAACGCGATGCCCAGATAGCAGAGCGGCAGCAGCAGCGCCAGATAGCGGGCCTGCGGGACCGCCGACTCATACTTGGGATTGACGAGCGGCAGCAGGAGCGCGACCGACGCCATCGCGAGCACAGGCAGCCAGCCGCCTCGACGAATTAGACGCCCGAGCCCGACCAGGCTCACCAGGAAGACCGATAACACGGTTGGGTCGCCGAGCGGCCCGACGAGGCTGTCGTTCTGAGACAGCACCCCACCAAGGCTGTCGCCGAGCAGCTTGACCAGCGATCCTAGGCGCCGAAGATAGACTAAGGCCGATAACGCCTCGCCTCTGGCGTACTCAATCTGGACGTCCCTGGCCGCCTGGAGGCCGTACAGATTGTGTCGCAGGTTTTCGACGAGGACATCCGCATAGGCAAGCACGGCGAGTCCGGCGGCGAGATACGGCCGGCGAGTCCGCAGCCAGGCGGGCCGCGCCCAGAGGACGTACAGAGCGGCCGCAGGCAAGAGCAGCAGGACAGTGGGATGGGTCTGGAGGCCGAGCCCGAAGGCCAGGCCGCTCCAGAGCAGATCGCTGGGCCGGTCGGCGGT
>DASPXK010000163.1:0-6306 GCA_035637315.1 Chloroflexota bacterium | reverse complement strand
CAGGTGATAGGCGATCGAGCAGCCCACCGCGCCCGCTCCAACAATCACCACCTCGGCCGTTCTTGGAACCACGCGGCCATTATAGGGGTCAGGGGTCAGGGGTCAGGGGTCAGGAATCTAGCAGAGGCGACGGAGTCCTATAAGGTATCATCAGGAGATGCGTGAGGCGGCGGTACACGAGGAGCGTGGGCAAGCACCACGTCCCCTGGCCCCTGATCCCCGACCCCTGACCCCCGTCAAGTCGGTCTGCCCGCTCAACTGCCCCGATAGCTGCGGGATCGTGACCGAGGTCCAGGACGGGCGGGTCGTGCGGACGTCGGGCGATCCGGACCATCCGATCACGCGCGGCTGGCTGTGCCGTAAGGGGAACGAGTACCTTGAGCGGCTGAACCATCCGAGCCGGCTGACCTACCCGCTCCGGCGGCTGGGGCCGAAGGGCGAGGGGCAGTTCGAGCGCATCAACTGGGACGAGGCCCTCGACACGATCGCGGCTCGCTGGCACGAGATCGTCGAGCGCTGGGGCCCCCAGGCCATCCTGCCGTACGGCTACTCGGGGACGATGGGCGTCGTGAATCGGGCCGCCGCGGAGCGGCGCTTCCTCAATCGCCTGGGCGCCTCTATCCTGGACCGTGGGATCTGCTCGGAGGCTGGTCACGCCGCGATGAAAGCCACCCTCGGTGGCTCGTTTGGGAGCGACCCGGAGGACATCCCCAATGCCCGCCTGATCTTGATATGGGGCTACAACCCGGCGGCCACGAACCCGCACTGCATACCGCTCTTGCAGGAGGCCAGGCGGAACGGCGCCCAGGTCGTCGTGGTCGACTCGCGGGTGACCGAGACGGTCCGATTCGCCGACCAGCACCTGGCGCCGTATCCGGGGACTGACGCGGCGCTGGCTCTGTCCATGATCCACGTCCTCTTCGACGAGGGGCTGGACGACGCCACGTTCTTGGAGGAGCGGACGATCGGAGCCGAGGCGCTCCGCCAGCGCGCGCTGCGCTACCCACCGTCCAGGGTCGCGCGGATCACGCGCCTGCCTCCCGATGCTATCCGCGAGCTGGCGCTCTTCTACGGGACCCACAAACCAGGCCTGCTGACGACAGCACCCGGCCTGCAGCGGCACACCAACGGCGGACAGACGATGCGCGCCCTGCTGTGCCTGGCGGCGGTGGCCGGGCAATACGGCGTCCCCGGGGGCGGCTTCCTCTACAACAACCGCTATGTGATCTGGGACCCGGAGCTGCTCGGACACGACTCCGAGCTGCGCCGCGGCACGCCGCGAACCATCAGCATCAACCAGGTCGGCGAGGCGTTGCTCTCGGCAGACCCGTCGATCAAGTCGCTGCTGGTGGTGAACGGGAACCCGGCCGCCGTCGGCCAGAGCCAGGCCAAGATGGTGCGCGGCCTGCTGCGCGACGATCTGTTCACCGTCGTGCATGAGGTCTTTCCGACCGACACCGTCGACTATGCCGACATCGTCCTGCCGGCCACGATGCAGCTCGAGCAGCTCGACCTGCACCTGTCGTACTGGTCGCTGTACCTCCGCTTGAACCTGCCGGCCGTGGCGCCCCCGGGCGAGTGCCGCTCGAACCTGGAGCTGTACCAGGCCCTGGCGGAGCGAATGGGCTTCACGGAGCCCTGCCTGTACGCGTCGGGCGAGGAGATCATCAGAGAGCTGCTCCAGACGCCCAATCCGTATCTGGGAGGGGTGACCTGGGAGCGGCTGGTGGAGGAGCCCGCCGTACGGCTGACCACCTCCACTCGTCCGCACGTGCCGTTCGCCAACGGTCATTTCCCGACCCCGTCGGGTAAGCTGGAGCTGTACTCGACGACCCTTGCGGCCGACGGCCACGACCCGCTGCCCGACTGGGTGGCGGAGCTCGAGAGCCCGGAGGCGACGCCCGCGCTGTTCGCGCGCTACCCGCTCAAGCTGCTGACCCCCAAGGAGCAGCATTTCATCGGATCGAGCTTCGCGAATCTCGAGTCGTTCCGGCAGATGGCCGGCGGGCCGGATGTCCAGCTCAATCCGCGCGATGCGTCGGCCCGCGGGGTGTCGGAGGGCGACTGGGTAGAGGTGTTCAACGAGCGCGGCTCGTGCCGCCTGCTGGCACGGGTCGGCGACACCGTTCCGCCTGGCGTCGCGGTCAGTGAGGTCGTCCACTGGCAGAAACACAGCCCCAACGGCCGCAACGTCAACTGGACCACCCCGGATTACCTGACCGACCTGGGGGACAACTCGACTTATCACACCAATCTGGTCCAGGTGCGCCGGGCGCCTCCATTGTCATCCTGAACGGGTCGGCATACTGAGCGAAGCTATGAGTCCCGACGAAGTCGGGACCACGGGGACGAAGATGGTAGGGGCGCGATTCATCGCGCCCTCTCCTCACCAGGGGGCGATGAATCGCGCCCCTGCGTAGACGGCTGGCTACCGCGCCGCGCGCCCCAAGCGCTCGCCACCGGAATGTCCTCGCGCGTCAGGCATGCATTACCGAGCAATCCGCGTGACTCGTTCCCGCGTATAGTCCACGAGATGTCGACGCTTGTGTGCGCTTTGGACGGCCGCCGGGGGCGCGGGTATACTCCCGCCAACGTTCGGTTCGAGCGAGGCCCAGGCGCGTCGATGATGCACCAGGTCGAGGATGTCACGGCCGTCTCCGACGAATCGCTGGTCGATCGTCTTCAGCGGCAGGACGTTCGAGCCCTTGAGGTCCTGTACGAGCGACACGCGCGCGCGCTTTTCTCGCTCGGCCTCAAGATGCTCGCCGACCAGGAAGCGGCCGAGGAGATCGTCCAGGAGACGTTCCTCAAGCTGTGGCAACGCCCCGACAGCTATCTGCCGTCACGTGGCCGTCTGCTCTCGTGGCTGCTGGGCGTGGCCCACCATCGGGCCGTCGACCGGCTGCGTCGCCGACGCCTGGAGCTGCGCTACAGCTCCGACCATCGCTTCGCCGAGCAGGGACGCGTGGCGCTCGATCCAGAGGAGGCGCTGCTGGCCAGCCTGACGGGCGAGGCTGTCGTCCGAGCCGTCAGGACGCTTCCCCAGCCGCAGCGCCTGGCCGTCGAGCTGGCGTACGTTCGCGGCATGACGCAAGCGGAGATTGCCGCTTTGCTCGGGGAGCCGCTCGGCACGATCAAGACCCGCCTTCGACTGGCCATGCAAAAGTTGCGGGCTTCGTTGGAGCTGGCTGAGATGAGGTCCGCGCAGCCGTGATCTGCGACGAGGCACGCGACCTCTTAGCCGCGTATTCGCTCGACTCGCTCGAGGTCGATGAGCGCGATGAGCTCGAAGAGCACCTGGCGACCTGCCAGAGCTGCGCCGCCGAGCAGCTGGCCTATCAGGAGGCCGCCGGCGCCCTGGCGCTCGGCTTTGCTCAGCACGAGCCGCCGCGCGACTTGAAGCAGCGCGTCCTCGTCGCGGCCCGGCTGGGCAGTAGAGAACGGGCCCGGCCCTGGTGGACGCGAGTGAGGATGGTGCGCCCCCAGCTCCAGGCGGCTAGCGTTGCGGCCGGTCTGGCGCTGGTCGTGGCGCTCAGCACGACGCTCTGGGCGGCCGGCCTGCAGATGCAGCTCAACGAGCAGCGGACCCTGGCGGCCAACCTGCGCGAGCGAGCGACGCGCTACGACAAAGTCGTGTCGGTCTTGCAGGCCGCCGACATCCAGCTACGACCGATGCAGGGCACGCAGCTCGCGCCCGCGGCCGTTGGACGCCTGTACGTCGATCCCGAGACGGGGGACGGCATGATGATGGTGCGCTCGCTGCCGCCTTTGGCGGAGGGTCGCGCTTATCAGCTCTGGTGGCTGCGGGCCGATGGCAAGCGCGAGAGCGGCGGGCTGCTGACCTGGACCGACCGCCAGGGCAACGGGTATACGTCCGTCCAGTGCCCTGGGCCCTTCCGCGCCTGGCAGTGGGTTGGCCTGACCGAGGAGCCCGCCGGCGGCAGCGTCACGCCGACCGGCCAGCGCCTCCTGAGCGGCACGATCTGAACGAGTAGCGAGTATCGAGTCGCGAGTAGCGAGTGCGGCGGAGTTGCTCGCTACTCGCGACTCGATACTCGCTACTCGTTCAGCTGCAGGGCTTGGCCTGGCCGCCGCCAGTTGAGGTGTCGAACGACTGGCCGCAGGAGCAGGTCTTGACCGCGTTCGGGTTCTGGACGGTAAAGCCGCCGCCCATCAGCGCGTCGACGTAGTCGAGCTGCGCGCCGTCGAGGTACTGGAGGCTGAACGGGTCGACGACAACCTTGACGCCCTGGTAGTCGAACGTCTGGTCGTCCTCGGCCGCCTCGTCGTCGAGGTCCATGCCGTACGAGAAACCCGAGCAACCCCCGGGGGTCACGTAGAGCCGCAGAGCCACGTCAGACTTGGCCTGCTTCTGCATGATCTCCTTGAGATGGCTGACCGCTGTGTCAGTCATCGTAACCATCTGGTACAACCTCCCGGCCGGCTTGCCGTGTACATTATATCAGGCAGGCTTGGATTTCCGGTTCGTCCTCGGTCCGAGGCGGGTCTGAGGCGGCTGGGAAGCGAGGGAGTCGGAGCAGCCATGTCGCGCAGCCAGATCAACTATCGCCCTGGCCTGATCACGGACATGTACCACCCGGACTCCGCCTACGTTAGCTGGCGGGCGGGTCTGAACGGCATGACCACCTTCGACCTATACGCGCGGGGCGCGCCGTTCGGCGGCTCCTACTTGCTGGTGGCCGGCCTTGAGATGGCGCTCGAGTTCGTGCGCGATTTCAAGTACACGGAGGACGACCTCGCCTTTCTGGCCCAGATCCGTGACTACGAGCCCGGTTTCCTCCAGGAGCTGGCCCGTCTGCGCTTCAGCGGCGAGATCCTGGCGATGCCAGAGGGCTCCATCGCCTTTCCTAACGAGCCCCTGCTGCGGGTCACGGCCCCCTTCCGTGAGGGCATCTTGCTGGAATCGGGACTCCTGCAGGCGATCAACCTGGCCACGCTGATCGCCACCAAGGCGTCGCGCATCGTTTGGGCTGCCCAGGGCCGCCCGGTGTCCGAGTTCTCCCTGCGGCGGGCCCAGGAGCCGTTCGTGGTCACTCGCTCCTCGCGGATCGGGGGCTGCTGGAGCACGTCCTTTCTGGCGGCCGCCTATCACTTTCGACTTCTGCCGACCGGCACGGTGCCGCACGCCTTGATCCAGTTGTTCGACGACGAGCGGGCCGCGTTCGAGGCTATCGCCGAGACGTACAACCGCTACACCCTCCTGCTCGACACCTACGACCCCCGTCGAGCGATACACACCGCGGCCGACGTGGCCAAGAAGTACCGCGAGAGCCTTGGCCACATCCTGGCGGGCGTCCGCCTCGACAGCGGCGACCTGCTGGCCGACAGTCAGTACGTTCGCCAGGTGCTCGACGAGGCCGGCCTGCGCGACGTGCGCGTCCTGGCGAGCGGCGATCTGGACGAGTTTCGGATCACCGAGCTGCTCGCGCAGGGCGCGCCGATCGACGCGTTTGGAGTGGGCACGGCCCTGGGGGTCGGGGCGGGCTCGGTCGAACGCGAAGTGGAGGGCGGCGCGTTGGGCGGGGTGTACAAGCAGGTCCTCTGCGTCGACGATAGTGGCACGGCCGTCCCTAAGCTGAAGCTAGCCGGAGATAAGACGACGCTGCCCGGCAAGAAGGAGGTGTACCGGATCGGCAACTTCGAGGAGGACGTCGTCCAGCTGGCCGACGAGCCCCGCCCAGGGCACGACGCAGAGCGGCTGCTGAAGCCTGTGGTGATCGATGGTCGCGTGGTCCCGGGCAGCCTGCCGCCGCTGTCCGAGATCTGGGAGTTCGCGAGTCGCAACCTGAAGCTTCTCCCCGAGCGGTATCGGCGGCTGGAAAAACCCGAGACGTACTCGGTCCGCTACAGCCACGAGCTGCTCGAGCTGCGCGAGCGCGCCATCGCGGCCCAGAGCAAGCACCGGCCGGCCGCCGTCGCCGCGAACGAGGCCCGCGAAGACCTCGAGCCGGACATCGAGAGGCCGGACCAGAGCCCAGAGGTCTCCGGGCAGACCGAGAGCCTGGAAAGTCCGCTTCGGCACACGTAGGGTGCTGGGTCGGGCCAGGGCATCCCGTTTCGGCCCGTCGCGAGCGCTCGCCACTTCGCCCTAAGGTGTTACCATAACGCGTATCTGGGCGCGCACTTTGGTCCTCGGGTCTGGTCATGTCCTCAGCGACGCGACTGGGCTCGCTGCTAAATAGACGTCCTTCGGGCCGTCACGATGGAGATGGAGATGCTTCGGAAACTGTGGACCTTCCGGCACGTCGTACTGTTGTTGGCCATCGCGGTGGCGGTGCCGAGCAC
>DASPXK010000162.1:0-40803 GCA_035637315.1 Chloroflexota bacterium | reverse complement strand
GGCTCGACCTCATCCTGGCCGGCCGTCGCCTGAACCCCGGCCGAGCGCTCCGCGCGGGCGTCGTCGACGAGGTGGTCCACCCTGCAGCTCTGCTCCAGGTCGCCGAGGTATGGGCACGGAGGGGCAAGCGCGGGACGGCGCCGCCGGCCCAAACCCCGAACGCCCTCACCCCCAACCCCCTCCCCCCAATTTGGGGGAGGGGGCGAGGAGTTCGGGGCTTGTCCGGGATGGCGGCGAGAGCAGCTGAGCAGACTCCACTCGGTCGGAAGGTGATCCTCGCGAAGGCACGGGAGCGGGTCGAGCGCGAGACGGGCGGCCACTACCCCGCGCCGCTCCGAGCGATCGAAGCGATCGAGATCGGACTCCGCGAGGGCAGGCAGGCGGGCCTCGACGCCGAGGCGCGCGCTTTCGGCGAGCTCGCGACTGGCGATGTCTCTCGCAACCTGGTAGCGCTCTTCTTCGCAACGCAGCGCAAACGTCGTGATCCAGGAGTCGACGACCGATCCGTCGAGCCGCACATGGTGGCGACGATCGGCGTCGTCGGGGCGGGCTTGATGGGCTCCGGTATCGCGGAAGTCGCCGCCGTCTCCTCCTTCACGGTCCGCTTGCGCGACGTGAGCCCCGAACGAGTCGCCGACGGCCTCTCACGCGTTCAACGGCTAATGGACGAGGCAACCGAGCGGCGCCATTTCCGGCCCCGCGAGGCCCGCGACATCATGGCTCGAATTAGCGGCACCGTCGACTACAGTGGTTTCCGACGCGCCGATCTGGCGATCGAGGCAGTGTTCGAGGAGATCGAGGTCAAACGCCGCGTCATCCACGAGCTCGAATCTGCCGTGCGTGAAGGCGCCATCATCGCATCGAACACCTCGACGATCCCGATCACTAGCCTGGCCGCGGAAGCCGGCCACCCGGAGCGAGTCGTCGGGATGCACTTCTTCTCGCCGGTCCACCGCATGCCGCTGGTCGAAGTGATCCGAGGCGAGCGCTCGGCTGACTGGGCCGTCGCGACGGTGGTCGACGTCAGCAAGCGGATGGGCAAGACTCCCATCGTAGTCAACGACGGGCCCGGCTTCTACACGTCGCGGGTGATCGGCTGCATGATGAACGAGGCCGGACAGGTGCTGGAGGGGGGTGCCGACATCGGCGAGGTCGACCAGGCGATGCGCGCCTTCGGCTGGCCGGTCGGACCATTCGAGCTGCTCGACGAGGTCGGGCTCGACGTCGCCGCTCACGCCGGTACTATGATGGCCACGGCGTTCGGAGAGAGACTGCCAGCTGCTCGTCCCGTGGCGCTCCTGGTGGAGCTGGGTCGCAGCGGCCGCAAAGGCGGGCGCGGATTCTATCGCTACGATCGCAAAGAGAAGCGACCCGATCCAGACGTCTACGAGCTGATCGGAGCCGCCCGTGTTGCTGGCCGGGCCGCCGACGTGCCCGAGCGGCTCACCTCCAGGTTCGTTGTGGAGGCGATTCGGTGTCTCGAGGAGGGCATCCTGCGCTCGCCGACCGACGGCGACCTGGGCGCCGTGCTGGGACTCGGCTTTCCACCGTTCCTTGGTGGCCCGTTCCATTACGTCGACAGGCTCGGCGCGGCGCGCTTCCGCGACTCGCTCGAGTCGCTCAGCGGGCACCATGGCGAGCGTTTCTCACCTCCCGCGCGACTGCTGGAACTGGCGAGGACCGGCGGGCGTTTCCATGAGTAGGATGCCCCGATGAAGCTCGGAAACTACTTCACCTCCAATCGCGACCTGACGCTCTACATCGACGAGCTGATCCCCTGGCATCGACTCGTCCCGCTCGTGGAGGGCCCGGCCGCTGACGTCCCGACGACTGTCGCCACCTGGCGCGACGTGCTGGTCATGGCCGGCGAGTACTGCGGCAAGGAGATCGCGGCTCGCGCACGCGAGGTCGACGAGGCAAGCGTGACCTACGGCCCGCCAGAAGTCCTCACGTCGGAGCCGATGCTCGAGAACCTGCGCGGCTTGCGGGAGTTGGGACTGATCGGGCTCGGTCTGCCGCGCGAGTATGGCGGGGCAGGCCTACCCTTCACCGTCGCCGCGGCGATGATCGAACTGCTCGCTCGCGCCTGCCCTTCGACGATGGTCCAGTACGCTTTCTACGTCTCACCGGCCGCGATGATCGTCCGCTTCGGGACCGAAGAGCAAAAGAAGCTCTGGGTGCCGCGGCTGGCCAGGGGCGAGATCATCGGCGCGGTCGCGATGACCGAGCCCGAAGCTGGCTCGGACGTTGGCAACCTGAGCACGACGGCCAGCCCGGGCGAGGACGGAAGCTGGCGCCTCAGCGGCGGCAAGCAGTTCATCTCGAGTGGCAACGGCCAGATGGTCATCGTCCTGGCGCGCTGCGTGCCGGGCTCACGAGGGCTGGACGGCCTGGGACTGTTCATCGTCCCGCGGCGGGTGACCGTCGAGAGCGCCGAGCGCGATAACTACCGTGTCGAGCGGGCCGAGCGCAAGCTGTGCATCGCCGGCTCCCCCACCTGCGCGCTGTCGTTCGCCGACTCCCAGGCGGAGCTGTTGGGTGAGGTGGGCGGCGGTTTCGCCGCGATCACCAGCTTCATGAACGAGTCGCGGGTCGCGGTTGGCATCCAGGCCCTAGGTCTGGCACAGGCAGCTTACGAGGCGGCCAGCGACTACGCTGCCCAGCGGGTCCAGATGGGCGTCCCGATCCGCGAGCACCCACTCGTCGCCGAGATGCTGCTCGACATGGAGGCCAGTGTGGTGGGACTGCGCGCGCTGTGCTACGAGGCAGCGGTGACGTCCGACCTGGTCATGGGCCTGGAGCGAGAGGGCGGCAGCCCCGAGCGAGCCCGCCGAATGAGTCGGTACCTGCGTGAGCTGACGCCGCTGGTCAAGTACCACGGCGCCGAGGAGGCCGTCCGCCTCGCCCGCGTCGCAGTCCAGGTCCACGGCGGTTACGGTGTGATCAAGGACTACGACGTCGAGCGGTTCGCCCGAGACAGCCTGATCCTGCCGATTTACGAAGGCACCTCCCAGATCCAGGCCCTGATGGCCACCAAGGACCTGATGAAGGCCGTCCTGGCAAACCCGCGGACGGTGCTGGCCAGCGGCCCGAGCCCGGCCCTGGCGCAGGCCCGCTTCGACGGCGCACTCGGCCGAGACTTCGGCGCCGCGCGCTCGAAGATGGTCTCGACGCTGCGCTACCTGCTCGTCGATCTCGCTCGCGGCCTGGGCCCCCGTCGCGCCATCGCCATGGCGACGGGCCGCTCTCGGCCCGAGTTCGACGACTTCGGCTACGTCCTGCTGCACGCCGAGCGACTGACCCAGATGCTCGCTCGGCTCCACATCACTCGCCTGCTCGCCAATCAAGCAGCCCGGATCCCAGAGCGACGACCGATCGCCGAGCGCTTCGCGCGTCACGCGCTCCGCCTGTGTCAGACGAACGCAGCGCAGATTCGCAGCGGCGACCGCTCAACCCTCGAAGCCATCGCCAGGTGGCGCGCGGGCGAATCGGCCTAGACCAACATCTTCGACTTATCGGCCCCGAAACTCCGGGCGACGCTTCTCCAGGAAGGCGCGCACACCCTCGCGTAAGTCGGCGCTGGTATTGGTCGCCCGGATCGTGGCGGCGATATCTTCGACGGCCTCGGGCGGGACGGCCTGGGCGAGCATGTGGCGCAGGATCCGTTTGGTGCCCTGGACGGCGAGGGGAGCGTTGGTCGCGATCTCCTCGGCCAGTGCGTAGGTGTACTCCTCGAGCTGCTCGTCGGGAACGACCTCCTCAATAAGCCCCAGCTCGAGGGCCCGCTGGGCGTCGATGATCCGCCCGGAATAGAAGAGCAGCTTCGTTCGCCCGGGGCCGAGAAGCTCGAGGAAGGTCTTCAGCTCGCTCGCGCTGTAGACGACTCCCAGCTTGGCGGGCGGCATCCCGAAGCGCGCACTGGCTCCCGCTAAGCGGACGTCGCAGCCCGCCGCCAGCGTGCATCCGCCACCTACCGCGAACCCGCTTACCATGGCGATGATCGGCAGGGGGTGCTCCACTACCGCCGCCAGAGCCTGCTCGAACGGGTCCTCCGGCGTCGAGAGGACGATCTTCTGCTGCTGGAGCTGCTCGAGTGCGCCGATGTCGTAGCCGGACGAGAAAGCGCGTCCACCGGCCCCGCGCAGCACCACGACCCGCGCGTCGGGCTCGCGCGCGATCTGGGCTAGCAAGTCGCGCAGATGCAGCCACTCCAACGGCGGCAGCGAGTTTCGCTGCGCCGGGCGATTGAACGTGAGTGTCCAGATCGGCCCGCGACGATCGACGAGGAGCGCTTCAGCCATCGGTCGGTCCCATCGTATCTGACGACAAGTCGGGGAACCAATCGCGCGCCCAGGGCGTCTGTAGACGCGAGAGGCCGCGAGGGGGAGGGTCTTATCCATGTCGAAGCGATTCGCTCTGCTGACCAGTTTGCTTGGCCTGATCGTGGGCACGGCCTGCGGGGCGCCGGTCAGCATCCCGCTTCCGTTCCGAGACTCGGCCACGGGCGCCTCGAGTGAGTCGACAGCGCCCAGGCCGGGCCCAGCCGTGGCCGAAGCGCCCAGGGCGCTCCCCACCCCAGTCGCGCCCGCCGCCGCGCGCGCAGCCGCCCCGGCGACCGCCGGAGCCCCAGCCGACACGTCACAGGCGGGCCGCCTGCCGGGCCTCGACAGGATGATCATCCGCACGGTCAACATGACGATCAGCGTGGGCAATGTCCAGGATGCCTACCGCGAGGTCGAGCGCGTCGCGGCCGAGCAGGGCGGGCTCATCGCCAGCTCGCAGATTCGGCAGGACGGCGATCGTATGAGCGCCACGGTTACGGTTCGCGTACCGGCCGATCCGGCCACCTACCAGGCCACCCTGGAGCGCTTGCGCGCGATCGCCGACAGGGTGGTCGAGGAGCAGAGTCAGGCGCAAGACGTCACCGAGGAGTACGTCGACCTGGACTCGCGCCTGCGCAACCTGCGAGCTAGCGAGGATAGTCTGTTGGCGCTGCTGAGCAAGGCCCAGAGAATCGAAGATATCATCCAGATCCAGCGTGAGCTGACCAACGTGCGCGGACAGATCGAGCAGATTCAGGGACGCAAGCAAGTCCTCGAGCGTCGAGCAGACATGGCCACGATCGTCCTGCAGATCCGCGAGGCGGCGGCCGTGGCGCGCGGCAGCTGGAGCCCGGGCGACACTGCCGCCGAGGCATTGCGCGCCCTGCTCCAGGCCTTCCGGGGAGTCGCGATCGCGCTCATCTGGCTGGTCGTCTGGCTGCCGTTGTGGGGCGCGGCCCTAGCGGGCCTCTGGCTGCTCGGCCGCTTCGGGCGATCGATCATCGGCGCGCGACGCGGCCCGGCCGCCGCCTAACGGTTTTACTCTTCACCTTGGCGTTGGCCGCGGTGGTCGCGCGCACGCGACGTTGCGAGGTGCTAGTCGGGAATCTGCCAGCCGCGTATAATGGGCGCCGGCCGCTCTCAGCTTGGCCGGAGGTCGTCGCGCGTGTTTGGCTGCCGATTCCGGGCCCTCCTGCGCCCGCTGGCCCTGGTGGCGCTGGTCATCCTGCCGGCCGGCCTCTCGGCCGCTCAGGTGCAGGAGGGGGCGACGATGACCGTGCTGCGCGGGGAGGTCGCGCTGGTCCGTCCCGACGGCTCTGCCGAGCAGCCCGCGCCCAGTGGGGCCATCGTTCGACCCGGCGACGAGATCCGTACTTTGTCTCGCTCCGGGGCCTTGATCACCTTCTTCGTCGGCACCGAGATCGAGCTAGGCGAGCAGACCACCCTCGTCGTCGAGCGCGTTAGCAGTCGAGCGGGCACCGTCGAAGTCTCGCTGAGACAGGTGTTCGGCGCCAGCTTGAACCGCGTCCAGACGTTCACCGATCCCAACTCGAGCTACCGAATCGACGCAGGCGGCGCGGTCGCCCTGGTCCGTGGGACAGAGTTCCTGGTGCTCGGCCCATCTCCCGAGGGTATCGTTCTGATCGTCTGCCTTGCCGACTGCGACAGCCGCACGACGTTCGTAGGCTGCCCGCTCTGGCCGTTCCTGGGCTACTGGGTGCAGGTCGAACGCGGACGGGTGGTATCGGGTTGCGAAGCGTTCTCGCCCAGGCGCGGCTACTGGGATTCCGCCTTCGACGCGCTCACGGACGCGCGGCGTAACCTTGCAGGCACAACTGGACAAGAACAACATCGGCCCCCGAAGGAGGACCGTGACGAGCCGCAGCCGCCCCCAACGGCCACGCTGCCGGTCGCCAACACGGCGACGCCATTACCCACGCCAACCGCCACCGCCTCGCCGACCGCTAGCCCCTCGCCCACACCTACGGCCACCGGCACGCTGACGCCGGTCCCCCCGACGAGCACGTCCACGGCGATCCCGCCCACGAGCACCCTTACCCCGACGCCCACGAGCACGCCTACCCCGACGCCGACGAGTACCTCGACGCCGGTCCCGCCCAGCATCTCCATCAACGATGTCTCGGGGTTCGAAGGCGACACCGGCACGACGCCCTTCACCTTCACCGTCAGCCTGTCGTTCGCCAGCAGCAGTACCGTCACGGTTGACTTCGCCACCGCCGACGGCACGACCAACCCGGCTACCGGCGGACCGGCCTGTGGCCCCTCCGGGACGGACTATCAGACCACGAGCGGCACAGTCACGTTTAGTCCGGGTCAGACCGCGAAGCCGGTCACTGTCTTAGTCTGTGGCGACTTTGTCCCCGAGGCGGACGAAACCTTCTTCGTCAACCTATCAAACCCGAGCAACGCCACGATCAGCGACGGCCAGGGCCTCGGCACGATCCTCGACGACGACTTCGCCGGGGGCTAGCCGCCCGGCGGGCGCGCCTCAGTCGCGTACGACGCGATAGCGACCTTCGATAAATGCGTTCCCAGCCGAGCGACCCTTGTGCTCGTCGACCAGCCAACGCGGGCAGGCCCGGATGAATAGGTGCAGGCCGGCCACCAATGCCATCAGGTCATCTGCCTGGCCGACGATGGGGAACCAGTCTGGGACGAGGTCGAGCGGCGAGACCAGATATGCGGCAGTGGTGACAAGGATGAGCTTGGCGGCCAGCGGCGTGCGGCTGTCCCAAGCCAGTCGCCAGGCCAGTCGCCCCGTCTTGAACAACTGGTGCAGCAGCTTCAAACGGCCAAGTATGCTGAACATCCTCCCCTCCGCTGCGCACGACGCGTGCCAGGTGCCCGCGCAGCAAGCAGTAGGTGCCAGGTCAAAGACGCCCGCCCGCGCGCCTGAGTTCCATAGTCCAGTCCAGTCGGGATCGGGAATGGTAGGATCGAATGGGTTCGCCGATGCGTCGCTTCATGGTCGGCTGGTTGGCGGCATTCTGTGGCGTGGGACTCGTCGCCGCGTCGATCGGCTCACTGCTTCAGACGAGGGTGCCACCTGGCCCGGGTGCCGCGCCGCCCGTGGTCCTGAGACCCGGGCCGGGCGCAGCTCTCGGCAAGCCGTTCACCCAGGAGACGGCGGTCGACGTGGTGGCCAACCGGCTGCCCGCGACCAGGCGGGGCGACCAGTTCCGGACCGAGCTGCGACGAGCTGCGACGGTCTCGTACCATTCGTCGGACCACTGGACCGTCCGCTGGGGCCCGGCGAGCTGGACGGCGCACGGGCCCGGCCGCTATGCGGAGCCCGACAACGATGCCGCCCGCAGGTTGGAGTCGGACGCGGCCAGCGGGTCGTGACGGCCAGCCGATGCCCCTGTCAGATCGAGCTCGGACCTTGCTGCTGGTTGGCCTCGGCGTCGCCAGCGCGCTGCTCTATCTTCGAGCCTTCACACTCCGCTGGCCGCTCTGGCTCCTGTACGCTCAGCCCCATCTGGACTACGCCTGGCTGAGCCGCTACACGCACGAGGGCCAGGCAATCTACCTGGGCGCCTTCCTGGCCCTCTTCGGCCTCCAGTACATCGCTTACCGCCTCGCACGCCCGCTCTCGCCGTCGACGCGGACCCTTGTCCTGATCGTTGGCGGCCAGCTCGGGTTTGGCCTCCTGCTCGTGGGCATCTATCCCGTCGCTGCGCTCGACATCTACGACTACCTGATGTACGGCCGAATCGTCCTGGTGTACGGGGGCAACCCGCTAGCCCAGCCGCCGTCCGCGTTCCCGGACCCGCTCGTTGGGTACTCGCCCTGGCCAAGCGAGCCGTCCGTCTACGGACCGATCTGGCAGCTAATCAGCCTGGTGCCGACGGCGCTCTCAGGCGGCGACTTGCTGCCCGGCTTGATCGCCTTCAAGTTGACCGCGTTGGTCTTTTACCTAGGCTGCAGCGGAGTAATCTGGCGCTTGCTGCTCGGGCTTCGGCCGTCGCTCGCTGCCTCTGGCACGCTGCTTTTCGCCTGGAATCCCCTGTTGCTCTTCGAACTCGCGGGCAACGCCCACAACGATGCCGTGATGGTGCTGTTCGTCCTGCTGGCTGCGCTCACGCTCGTGAGCGGCCCGCGCCCGCTTGTACTCCCTCTCCTGGCAGTAGCGATCCTCAGCAAGATCCTCGCCGCCGTGCTCCTGCCGGTGTTCCTGGCCGGCCTGCTGCTCGCTCCTGGCTCCCGCCGCGATAGAGCCGTCTGGATCCTCGGGGGTGGGGCGATCGCGCTGGGACTGGCGGTGGCGACCTACGCCCCTTTCTGGGAGGGCACTCGTAGCCTGCACTTCCTGACTCGCGGCAGCTGGTTCACGGCCTCGTTCCCGACGATGCTCCGCGAATACCTGCGGCGCTGGCTAGAGCTGGAGCCGGCTGGCCGGCTCGCCGCGATCCTCGTCGGGGCCGCCTTCGCCACGTTCGTCGTCGGCCGGCTCTCCTGGTGCTGGCGGACCCAACGCCCGGACGACGACTGGCACGCCTGGCTCGCCGCGGCCCACGACGTGACTTTCGGCTACCTCGCCTTCGCCTGCCTGTGGTGGGAGCCCTGGTACCTGACCTGGCTGGTCGGCCTGGCAGCCTTGCTGCCGAGTCGCGTGCTCCACGATAGAGCGCTGCTCTTCTGCTGCGGCGGGGTGGCGAACTACGTTGTCTTCAAGTTCATCTGGCCGGTCTACCAGCCGATGACTTACACCCAAATCATGGCCATCTCGGCGATTGCCATCTTCGGCCCGCCGCTGCTCCACTTCGCGTCAAGTCTGGGCGCCCCGCCCAACGAGGCCGCTCGCGAACCGCTCTCGCCCGCTGAAGCGCCCACGCTTCGTTCGCGAGTGGCGACTACGTGACCAGCGGCTCTTCGACGTCGGCTCTCGGGTCGAGCTGCGCGTCGTCCACTTGTGACTCGCGCAGATACGTTCCGTGCCGGCCGTTGGCGCGGATCTTGAGCAGGTCGCGCAGCATCCGCACCGAGTCCTTGAGGAGCTGGACGCTGCTCTGCTCCCCGAGATACAGGAAATAGACCGGCAGCTCGACGATCCGGTAGCCGAGCTGGCGGGCGATGAACAGCGCCTCGACGTCAAACGCGAAATCGAACAGCGTCGTCCGCGCGAAGATGTCTCGGGCCGCCTCGCCGCGCAGGCACTTGAAGCCGGCCTGGGTGTCCGAGACGCCTAGCCCGAGCAGGCGATTGACGACGTTGATGTACGTCCGGCCAACGAGATAGCGCTGGTAGATGTATGAGAAATGCCGCGGGTGGAGCGCGAACAATGTGCTCGGATGGCTGCGCGAGGCGATCGCAAAGTCCGCGCCGTTCCGCAGCGCCTGGATGAACGGGTCGAGACCCTCGATTGGGTAGACGAGATCGGCGTCGGTGTACAACACGTACTGTCCGCGCGACTCCAGCACGCCGCGTCTAACCGCGTACCCTTTGCCTCGGTTGCGATCGTTCAGGATTAGCCGAACGAACGGGTAGATCTGCCCGATCTCTCGTACGATCTCGACAGTCCGGTCGCAGCTGCCGTCGTCGACCACGATCAGCTCGGAATCGCCCACGCGGGCCAGGTAGGCGGCCGACTTGCTGATGCTGTCCCCGATCACCTTCTCTTCGTTGTGGGCTGGGATGACCACCGAGAGGCGTGTCATGCGGGCCGGCTCACGAACACGACGTGGGGGTACGGCAGCCAGGAGGGAAGGACGATGGTCCTGGGGCGAAAGCCGGCCAGCTCGAGCAAAGCAGCGTTCTGTTCGCGGCTGAGGAAGTACAGCCCCTGGCCCATCGTCAGCCCCAGCCCGGTCATGAGCTGTTCCTGCAGGCGCGCGAAGCTGCACTTCCAGCCCGGCGAGGTATCGTTTGTCTTCAAAACCAGCAGCCCGCCGGGCGCTAGCCGTTCTCGGCACGATCTCAGCAGGGCCAGCTTGTCCGCGACCGGCAGCAGGTAGAGCACGTCCAGGACCGAGATCGCGTCGAAGTCCCGCTCGTCGAGCTCCTGGACCGTGGCCTGGACGTACCGCACGTTCACCAGGCCAACCGCGCTGGCACGCGCGACCGCGGTCTTGGCGGCTGATGGATCGATGCCAACCACGTCGCGGGCCGGAGAGCCCAGGGCCAGGGCATTCGTGAATAGGCCGTGGCCGCAGCCCACATCCAGGATACGTCCGCTGGCAGGCATCTCGGCCAGTACCCTGGCCAGGGGCGCCAGCAGATAGCGGGCTCGAACGAAGGCACGGACCAGCAGCGGCTGCGCGGCGTAGCGCGCGAGCGACATCTGGAACGCCACTTGTGGACGGACCGGCTCGGCGGACGCTGTGCTGGCAGGCGGCGCGGAGTCAACCAACGACACGGCGATACGTCTTCCCGTGCGGCGCTCTGGTGAGAGGATTAGGCGAGCGAGTATACAATCCTGTTCTCGAAGCTGCAATCAAGAGGAACAGTGGCGCGACCGCCGGTCAACGGGCCCCGGCGGTTGCGCTCGAAGTGTCGTTGCCGCCGCGATCTAACGCGCCTCGCCGCCTGGTGGTCAACGCCGACGACTTCGGCATTAGCCGTGGCGTCAATCGCGGGATCGTCGAGGCCCACCTGAACGGGCTGTTAACTAGCGCCAGCTTGATGGCCAGCCTCCCCGCGGCCGAGGACGCCGTGGCAAGGGCCGAGCGGTGTCCGCGACTGGCGCTCGGGCTCCACCTCACGCTGACGGCGGGCCGTCCCCTGTCGGAGCCCGACCGAGTACCCTCCCTCGTGGACACTGAAGGTCGTTTGCTGGTGCTTGGCAGGCTGGTCGCGCGCCTGTCTCTGGGAAGGGTACGGCGCCCCGATCTCGAGCGCGAGTTGTCAGCCCAGGTCGAGTGGGCGCTGGAGCGCGGCGTTCGGCTGGACCACCTTGACTCCCACCACCACGTTCACGTCCATCCGGCCGTGGCGGGCCTGGCGCTGAGACTGGCCGAGGGGTATGGAATCCCGTATTTGCGCTGTCCAACCGAGTTGTCGAGCGTCGCCGGACTCCGCTTCGCGAGCGCGCGTGACGCAGCGCGTGTGTTGCTGATCTCCTTGTTCGGAGAGCTCCTTCGGCAGCGGCTCAGCGGCCGCCGGCAGGTCCAGGCGGCGGCCCATTTCCGTGGCGTCGCTCTGGGCTACGGCTTCGGCCTGCCCGCACTGCTGAGGACGCTAGGCCGACTGCCGCCAGGACTGACCGAGCTGATGGCCCATCCCGGCTACCCGGACGCCGAGCTGGCGACCGTGACAACATATGCCCGGGGCCGCGAGCGCGAGCTGGCTGCTCTGACATCGCCCGAAGGTCGGCGCCTCGTCGAGACGCTCGGCGTTCGTCTGACCACCTTCCGCGAGGCCGCGAGCGCCGCTCCGTATACTTAGGTCGTGCGCGTCAGGATTCGATTGTTCGCCTCGTTTCGAGAGGCCGTGGGCCACGGCGAGCTGGTCGTCGAAGCGTCTGAAAGCTCCACGGTGGGCGACCTGCTCAGCCGGCTTCGTGCCGAGCACCCCGAGCTCGGCGCGGCGGCCGAGAACGCCATGCTGGCGGTCAATCAAGAATACGTCGGCCCCGACCTGCGTCTCCACGATGGCGACGAGCTGGCGCTGATCCCGCCGGTTAGCGGTGGTAGCTGCTCACTGGTGGGTGGCGGCCGGGGCCCGCTCCCTGTCCAGGGAAAGAGCTAGACCTCGTCCCCGCCGGCTCTCGAATCCCGGCCAATGCGTTGGCCACTGCGTCGAGCGTATCGACGTCTGGGGCGAAGACGAGGCGGACCTGGTCTTCGGTTCTGAGCAACTGGATCATGCCTTCGGGCACGGCCCAACGGGCCAGCGACGGCTGGTACTGAGCGCCGATCGGAGTGCTCACGTAGCGGCGTACGACGGTTCCCAGGTAGGCGTTGAAGAACTCGGCCGCGTCCGGCTCGGTATCCCAGACCGTCACCAGCGCGACCACCAGTCGGCCATCCTCATCCTCCAGGATCGCGTACCGGTCTCCGCCCCAGCCGGCCGCCGCCGTCCCCGCCTCTATCTGGTTCCCGAACTGCTGGATCAGCACACGGAGATCGAGCTCGCCGAGCACGTCTGTCCGCAGCGTCCGCCAGCTGCCGCCGAGGATCTCGGCTAGCGGAGGGAGCTGAACCCAGCGCGGCGCATCCCCGGCCAAATACTTGTCAGGGTGAATGACCTGCTCGGTCGATTGGGGCGGCTGCCGCAGCGCCCGGTTGACGGCCTCATACCCACCCAGGTGGTGGAGGCCCATCACGAACGCCAGTCCCGGCTGATATGGGAACAGCAGCTCCTCGCGGACAACCAACGGCGCCGCCCGTAGTCTGGCGCTTGCGTCCGTCTGCCCGCCGCTGCCGATCTGGATCTTCTCGGCCGGACTGAGGAAGCGCCGGCCCCAAAACACTTCCGCCATGGTGGCGTCGCCCTCGACCAGGGCCCGCACGGCCGCCTGGCGGTCCGAGTTGTCTGGATCGTCCGGAAGGAGGAACGTGAGCCCGAAGTACTGGTCCTGGAGGGCATGGGTCAGCTCATGGGCCACGACAATCTTGTCGTCGCCAGAAAGCGCGCCGGCCGGGACCGCGACATACAGCGTCTTCAAGCCGCGATGGTAGAGAGCCGCGGTCGGCTCCGACAACAGGCTGAGCTCGAATCCGCGCAGATCGAAGCCCGGCGGCAACAGCCCCAGCAGCGTCAGGAGCTTCTGGCGGGCCAGGTATTGTTGGATGCTGCTCTCGGTGTACAGCCGGCTCGTGACGAGCCGTCCAAGCGTCGGCTGATCGACGACCTCGACCGGCATCTCGACGATCGGCTCGAGACCGCGAACCTGGGCGGTCTGGCGCCGAATGCCGTCGACGTCGGCTGCCGGATCGGCGGCCCACGCTCCGCTTCCTGCCAGCAGAAGGAGCGCGGCGGTGGCGAATGCTACTCGAGCTGACGAAGGCAAGCGGACCAGCTCCTGCTTTGGCCCGCGCGTCACGGTCTGGGAACGCAGTTCGGAAAAGCTAGCCGGCCGACAGTCAGCCCCCGATCATCCGCGTCGCCGGCCGTGGCGCCCACGGAACCGAGGCCGGACGGCCTCGAGGCGGCCAGCGCCGTTGCCTGGAGTGGACCCGGACGGTTCTCGCGCAGTTGGCGAGGGCGCTGACTCCCCGTTGGAGCCAGGCGCAGCCGTCCCGCGTCTACTTGTACCCTCATCTTCAACCGCTCGATAGGTGGGGCCAGCGAGCAGCGCAACAGTCAGACCCACTCGAGGACCCAGCGACACCTCGATGCGCTCGATCACCGCCGCGGCTAGCTGGATCCGGTCGACAGTATCGACGGCGTCAGCGGCGCTTAGCAGCAGGCGGACTCGAGTGCCAACCTGAAACGCGCGCGCCTCGGCCACGCCCTCAACAAGCGCCGCGGCGCGCTCGACGGCGTCAACGCGGCGGACCGGGGACTCTTCACGCGCCGCCCAGCCAGCATCGACTGCCGCGCGCGCCAGCCAGACTGCAGCCTGCTCAGGAGTGATCGTCGGATAGAGGTCACCAGGTGGCTTGACCGCCGCAACCACAGCCGGCGATTCAGCAGCGCGCGTCAACACGTCGGCCGTAATCACCTCGGTCGAGCCGCCCGCGTCGCGGCCGACGGCGCGACCAAGGTCGTACAACAGCGCCGCCCGTCGTGTCACTCGTGGGTCAGCCTTCAGCTCGGCGGCGAGCTGGGCGGCCAGGCCTGCGGACCGAACCGCCGCCTTAAGGAGGTCCTCAGTGCCAGACCTAATGAGGCGTAGACGACCAAGCAGTTCGGCGAGGTCCGGGCTGAGATGGCCGGCTCCGACAGAGTTGGCGGCCCTCACGCCATCCTCGTGAAGCTGCCGTGCGAGGTTCTCTCGGGTCCGGCTGACCGACTCCTCGATCCGGCCCGGATGGATCCGCCCGTCCTCGACCAGGTCCAGTAAGGCAAGACGAGCTACTTCTCTCCGAAACGGATCGAAGCCCGACAGGGTAACTACATCGGGCGCGTCGTCGATTACTAGCTCCACGCCAGTCATCGCCTCAAACGCCTTGATATTTCGGCCCTCGCGGCCAATGATGCGGCCCTTGATCTCCTCGCGCGGGATTGGGACGGGCACCAGAGCAAACTCGCCGACCAGGTCGCTGGATGTTCTCTGGACCGCCAGCGCGGCCGGTCGAGCCCGCGCCTGCCGAAACGCGTCCTCCGCTTCCGCCTGGATCCCCTCTGCCCGCGCGACCGCCGTCTCACGGGCCGACGGAGCGACCTGCTCCAGCAGCGTCGCTCGGGCAGCCTCGGGGCTTAGGGACCGGATTCGCTCAACGCTCGCGGCTTGCTCTTCACAGGCAGCGCTCGCCGCTGCGGCACGCTTGACGACCTCTGACTCGCGCACATCGGTTGCCGCCTCGCGCGCCATGAGGTTGTCGAGGCGGCTCTCGAGACGCTCCTCGCGCCGATCCAGGCGTTGCTCGGCCTCTTCGACCGCCGTCAAAAGCTGTCGGGCGGACGCCTCCGCCTCAGCGCGCTCCTCCAGAGCCTGGCTCCGCGCGGCTCGGATCCGTTCGTCTCGCTTCGCGCGGGCCTCGCCCAGCAGGTCGTCACGTTCGGCCGACGCGCGGCGGGGCACCAGCAGAACCAGGCCCAGGCCGAGTGCAAGCCCGATGAACGGGACGAGCACCAAAAGCGCGATCTCGAGAGTCACAGCCCAAGCCCGCCGCGGGGGCAGACGCCTGGCCACTCACCGCAGCCTATGCCGATTTTGTCGTGAGCATTATGCCGCGTTGGCGGCTTCACGCGCGAGCGTGAAGGCAGGGCTTCGTCCGCGCCCTGGACCGGATGATCCGCCCGGCAGCCATGTGCCGCCCTCACCCCCTTGCCCCCTCTCCCGCGGCAGGGAGAGGGGCAGGAAACAAGTGCGCTTCGCGGGATGAGGGCCGTCCCTCGGCAAGCCAGGCGTCGCGCGGATGCCGCATACTACGCGCGTCCAGTGCGCCCGCCGACCGGGCCAGAATAGAGGAGAGGACCGATGGCAGCCACACGTGCCGGTGACGGGCAAAGGGTGACGACGACCGTGGCAGCTCATCGCGCCGCGCAGGTCCGCCGCGAGACTCGCGAGACGACCGTCGATCTGAGCCTTGACCTGGACGGAACGGGCCGGGCCGAAATCTCGACCGGGGTCGGCTTTCTTGACCACATGCTCGAAAGCTTCGCGCGACATGCCCGTTTCGACCTATCGATCACGACCTCAGGCGACCTCCACGTCGACGCGCACCACACGGTGGAGGATGTCGCGATCGTACTCGGTCAAGCGCTCGACCGGGCGCTCGACGACAAGCGTGGCCTGCGTCGTTTCGCAGACGCCACCGCGCCCCTGGACGAGGCGCTCGTCCAGGTTGCCATCGACTTGAGCGGGCGCGGCTTCGCGGTAGTGGATCTGCCGTTCGGGGGGGACGTCATCGGCGCCCTGCCGACCGAGCTGATCTCCCACTTCCTCCGTTCATTCGCGACCGAGGCTCGGCTGACGCTTCACGTTCGGCTGCTGGGGGGCGAAAACGACCACCATCGCGCCGAGGCGGCGTTCAAGGCCCTTGCTCGGGCTCTAGAGCTGGCCACCCGGCTCGACCCTCGAATCGCCGACCAGGTCCCCTCCACAAAGGGCTCGCTGTAGCCCGTAGGCGCTCGGCCGGCCGAATGGCAGCGGCGGGCGAAACGAGCTTCTGCCCCCGCGCGGCTGGCCATTCCTTGCATGCCCAGCTCCACGCGGCCTAGACTCCACTCAAGGACCCGGCTGTCCCATGCGATGCGGACTTGCCCCTGATCTTCGCGGGCTCGGCGGCGGGCTGCTGTCGCTGCTCGCCGGCCTGGTCGTCATGTCGTTGGCGCTCGTGACACCCACCAACGGCCTGTGCGACCCCAAATTTCACGAGCTCGTTCTCGTTCACCCGATCTTCCCGCACACTCACGACCCTCACGCCGCCCATCGTTTGGCTGACCCGAGCGCGACTCCGAAGCCAGTAGTGAGCGGGCTGCCGGTCATCGCTCCGGTCGGTCCGTTTGGTTCGGGCCTCGGCCTGGCAGTCGAGGGCATGCTGGCCGCGGCGCCGCTCGGGCTGCTCGGCCTCCTCTGGGTCTCGCCACTCGCGCCGCGCCGCTCTGGTCTGCTCCAACAGGCCTGGATGAGCGTCCCCACCGGCCCTCCCCGCTGAAGCTCCTCCGTCAGGGGTAGCCGTGACGTGCACGGCATTGTCCTCGACCTGCCCATGAGGGTTCGGGTCGGGATTGCAGCCCATTACGGACGAAGGAGCTTCAGCATGCGGGTCTTTTTTCGATTGTTCGGGGGCCCGGTTCTCGCAGTCAGCCTGGCAGTCGCCGGGGCCGTCGAAGTGCAAGCGCATTCAGAGTACGACCGCTCAGAGCCGGCCGCGGGCGCGACCGTCGCCGCCGCGCCGGCGAGCGTCCAGGTCTGGTTCACCGAAACGCTCCGCTCGCGGGGCAGCACGCTCGAGGTCGTCAACGAGCGAGGTGACCGGGTCGACAACGGCGATGCGCGAGTCGACACGAGCGACCCGGACCGCAAGCGAATGGTTGTCACCCTGCGGTCCGACCTGTCGCCTGGCGTCTACACCGTCCGCTGGCAGACCGTCTCGGCCGACGACGGCGACGAAGCTGAAGGCAGGTTCGCCTTCGGAATCGCCGTACCGGTTCCCGCGGCAACAGCCGGCGGTCCATCCGGCCAGCTGGGCCAGCAGTTCGACGTCTCGGGTACGGTGACCGACCAGGTGGGTGGCACGCTCACCCTCCTCACCACCGATGTCAGCGGCTCCGCGCAGCCGATCCAGGTCGACGTTTCCAGGTTGCGAAAGAAGCTTAGCGCCCGGGTCGGTGACTCGCTCGCGTTGACTGTTGCCACCAGGCCGGGCGACCCCTACCTGGCCCTAGCCGTGATCTCGCAGGGCAGCTCGGTCGACCGCGAGGATTTCGGAGCACGAGAGGAGTTCACGACCAGCAACGCGTCGGCTCGGGCCGGCAACCGTCCGGACGACGACGAGGCGCGCGCCAAGAGAGGAGAGAACAAGAAGGGGAAGGGGAACGAATAGCCATGCGACAGACTCGGGCCTTCGTTCTGATGCTTGCCGTAGCGTTGACGGCGATCGGGCTGTTTACGCAGAACGTCGCGACAACCTTTGCTCACGCACGCTACGACCACTCTGACCCGCCTGCGGGCAGCATGGTCGACGGCGCGCCATTCGTCCTGAAGGCCTGGTTCACCCAGGAAATGATGTCTCGCAGCAGCCTGATGGTCGTGGACGAGACGGGCACGCAGGTTGACCTGGGCGACGGCCGCGTCGACCTGGACGACCCGGACCGCAAGGTGATGCTGGTCTCGCTGCCCGGGCTGCCGACCGGGGTGTACACGGTCAAGTGGATGACCATCTCCGCTGAGGACGGCGATGACGCGGATGGGACCTTCGCGTTCGGCGTGGGCGTCACGCCGCCGGCAGCCTGGGTCGTCGTGGGACAGTGGCGCAACGCGGACTTGATGACGACGGAGCCGTTCACGGTGCGTGGGCCGTGGCGCGTTCGCTGGCGCCTTGATAGCGCCGCGGAGCCGTTCGCGTTCATGATCGTTGAGAATGAGACCGCGGCGCCAAAGCTGCTCTTGGGTCAGCCAGGCACCACCGAGGGGGTGTTTGAGGAGCAGCCGGGCGGGACCTATCGCCTGATGTTCCACAACACTACTCCCTACGACGTCGTCGTCGAGGACTGCGCGGGCTCATGGGCCAATCGTTAGAAAGCCTGGTTCCACGGCCGGTGCAAGCGTCCGGGGACATTTCCGGCTTGCCGGCCAGCACGCTCGCAGGCCGGCAGCCAGACAGAAGGGGGATCTTCGATGCGAAGGCACAACGTCTTTCTCGCGAGCGCCGGCCTCGTCGCCGGAATCCTTTTGTCACTCGCGAGTGTTACCGTGCTGACTCGTCCCGCTTCGGCGCAGATGGATGCCTATCTCGCCGCCCAGAAGGGGCAGATCATGGCGGTCATCTTCATGTTGGATCGGGCCGGCTTCCATGGCCTTGACGAGAGCCTGGCCGGCGGCACGCTGCCCGCTGGCTCGCTTGGCACCGTGCGCAGGGCGAGGATTGCCGTGAGTGCGACCGACTGGCCTGATCCGCTTCAGGAAAAGGCGAAGGCACTCGGCAGCGAGCTTCGCGAGCTCGAGGAGGCCGTCCGAGCTGAGGACGTCGGCAAGGCTGCCGGACCTGCCCACGAAGTCCACGAGCTGGAGCACGACCTGTCGGACGTCGTGTTCGCCTGGCTCGGCGGTGATCGAGGAGGCCAACAGCATTGATCGTACGCGGCCCTGGGGCCACGGCTCGCCGCTGGCCCCAGGGCGCGTTGCCGAGGAGCATTCCCCGAACCATGGCGATGCGCGTTTCCTACCCGACCCTTGCTCGATCGCTCACGCTGGCGATGCTCGTTCTCCTCGCGGGTGCCAGCCCGGCCTTCGCCCACGCTCTCTACGAGAAGTCGCAGCCGACCGCGGGTGGCCAGCTCGAGCCGCCCGGCCAGATCCAGGTCTGGTTCACCGAGGAAGTCGAGCCGAGCTTCAGCAAGATCGAGGTCCTCGACTCGACGCGCCGGCGCGTCGACCTGGACGACAGCCAGGGCGTAGCCGGCACTCCGCGCGCCCTGATCGTCTCCGTCGGTCCACTCGGAGACGGGACGTACACAGTCTCCTGGCGAGCGCTTTCGGCGGTCGACGGCCACGTCACGCGCGGAGTTTTCCCGCTGGTCGTGGGCGCCGGTGGATTGTCCGGAGCCCTCGAGGAGGCGCCGGTCTTCGTGCCAAACGTCGGCGACGTCGCCGCGCGCTGGCTCGGTTACCTGGCCGCGCTGGCGTTGGCTGGTGGATTCCTCTTCCGTCAAGCCGTGCTGGCGCCGGCCCTGGCCACGATCGCATCGACCCGTGGCCGACGAGCGGATCGGCTTGACGCTCACGAGATTCGCTTTCGCCGCCTCGGGCTGGCGGCCACCGCCGTGCTCATCGTCGCGACGCTGGTTGGCATGGCATTCCAGGCCGCCAATGCCGCCGAGGTACCCACCTGGGAGGTGCTCGGCGGACCGCTGCCACAGCTCCTCGCCACCCGTCTCGGCTTGTTCTGGCAGACGCGTCTGCTGCTCGCAGTCCTGATCGGCCTCGCGCTGTGGCGAGCGCGCGGCCGGGCGTTGTGGTGGATCGGCCTGGCGATGGGTGCCGCTCTCCTAGCCGCGATGAGCCTGACCAGCCATGCCGCCGCCATCCCCAGCGGCGCCTGGCTTGGCGTAGCAGTGGACTGGGTGCACCAGGGCGCGGCGGCCGCCTGGGTGGGCGGACTGGTCTCGTTCGCGCTGATCGTACCGGTCGTACTCCGACCGCTGCGGACCGACCAGCGGACGCGCGCTCTAGCAGCCATCATTCCGCGCTTCTCGGCGCTGGCGATTGTAGCCGTGGCGCTGCTGGCCCTGAGCGGCGCATTTCAAGCCTGGCTCCAGGTCTCCAGCTGGGCCGCGTTCGCGACGCTGTACGGGGGCGCCCTGCTGGCCAAGCTAGCGCTGCTCACGCCGCTCCTGCTGCTCGGCGCCATCAACCTGCTGGTGGCCCGGCCGCGATTCGCCAGGGCCACCCTGGAGCGAGGACGGCGCCTGGGAGAACACGCTCGCCTCCTGATCGGTCGGTTCCGGTTGGCGGTCGCGGCCGAGGCCGCGCTGGGAGTCGGCGTCCTGCTCGCCACCGCGGTCCTAACGGCCTCGGAGCCGGCCCGCGAGACGTACGCCCGCCAGCCGCGGCCCATCGATCGCGAGGGGCTCGCCGAGGACGTCGGCGTCGCCATGACCATCTCGCCGGGCCGCCCGGGTGCCAACACGTTCAGCGTCCGGCTCGACGACGGCAGTGGGCAGCCGCCGCCGGACGTTCAGCGAGTCACTCTTCGCTTCACCTACCTGGACCAGGAGCTGGGCTCCGGCAATCTGATCCTGCAGCCGCGCGACGACGGTAGCTTCGGCGCAACTGCGGTCAACTTGAGCACAGACGGCAACTGGCAACTGGAGGCGCTCGTTCGCCGCCGGGGTCGCGATGACGTGCGGGTCGGTTGGCGCGTGCAGGTCAGCAGCCCCGAGACCGCCGGCCAGGCGCCGTCGCTCGAGGCGATTGCGCCGACGATAACGATCTCGCCCCGCAAGGCGGCGGCGGTTGCGTTCATGGGCCTGGGACTGATCTTGACTTTCTGGATTAGCCGCAGCCGTGCTGTCCGCCGCTATGAGCGGCTTGGACTGTATGCCGCCAGCCTGGCGGTAGCGATGATCGGCGGTGTCCTCTACTCGCGGGCGATCGCCGCGCCGGCCGTGGCGCCCGACATCCGCTCACTTCGCAATCCGTTCGCTCCGGACGCCGCGTCGCTGACACGCGGCCGGGAGCTGTACGAGCAGAACTGTGTGGTCTGCCACGGGGCGAACGGTCGCGGGGACGGCCCACTGGCCGCGAGCCTACGTCCGCGCCCGGCCGACTTTCGCGTCCACATGGCGGCCGGCCATACCGATGGTGAGCTGTTTACCTGGCTGTCCAAGGGCGTGCTCGGGACCGGCATGCCAGCGTTCGAGGGTCAGATCTCGGAGGCGGACGGCTGGCATCTGATCAACTACATCCGCGGTTTCGCCCCGCAGACCGAATAGCGTCTTACCAGTCGCGGGCTTCGGCCCGGTCCCACCGATACAGCCGGAAGACCAGTGCACGCCAGCGGCCAAAGCGCCGAAAATGCCGCTCGATGTCGGCCTTCGTCGCCTCCCGCTTACCACGCACCAGGTAGCGCCGCGCCAGCGTCAAGGCCCACGAGTCGACTGGGATCTCGTCGAAGCTGCCCAGGAGCATGGCCATGTGCGCTACCGCGTATGGACCGAAACCGCGGATCGAGCGCAGAATTAGGCGTGGGTCCTTTGACCGTTCAAGCGCCTCGAGGTCCAGCTCCCCTTCGGCCACCCGTCGCGCCAGTTCTCGGACGTATGTGGCGCGGTAGCCCAGGCCGGCCGCCCGCAGCTCGGCCGCGCTCGCCGCCAGCAGCCGTTCGGGCGTCGGGAAGGCGGCCTCGGGCCCGCCAAACCGTTCGCACAGCGCCTGAGCCATTCGCTTGGTCAGCGGCCAGGTAACGTTCGTCGTCAGCAGGGTCTTCACGGCGTCTTCGAACGCGGTGGGCGAGCGCAGGATCGGCCCGAGTCCGGCGTTGGCGATCGGGACGGTGTCGCGGTGCTTGCGGCACAGTGCGTGAAACGCTTGAAAGTCGACGTCCAGGAAGAAGCTCCGCCGCACCGCTCGAACGATCTCGTCGCCTCCCTCGCGCGCCAGCGCGCTCGGCCATGAGACCTCGACACGTCCATCGAGCTCACCCACGCTGACGGGAACGACGCCCTGCCACGTGCGCTGAGGCCACCGCAGCCGAGCGCCGTCCCATTCGAACGGACGCAGACTCTTCCAGCCATGAGCCTCGACGGCCGCCGCCACGTAGCCTCGCCAGGGAAGGGGCAGCCCGGCCACGACCGCCAGGCCCCCATCCGAACGAGCGCGAGCCGGGCTGACCGGGCTTGATCCCGCAGCCGGCATCAGCTCAACTGAGTCGTTCGGTGGCTTCATCGCCCAACGGTGCTACTATAGCGACGCCGGCCATCCTCGGCAGTTTTGGGGGAGGTCCACGGATGTCGCGTTCCACCGTGCACCGTTTGCTGGCCACGTTCCTGGCGGCCAGCGTGTTTTTGCTCGGCCAGCCCGATCCGGCCGTCCATGCGCGCGGCCAGGATGTCTGTCCTGAGCCGAACGATACGTTTCAGACCGCTTGTTACCTGGGCCCAGCCTCAGACGCGATCGGCTTCATCTCCCGCCCTGACGATATCGACGCGTATCGAATCGAGGTCCTCGACTTCAACGTCGACGTGCACGCGGAGATATCCGAGATGCCGTTCCCGTATCGCCTGAACCTGGCCAACTGGAACGGCGACCTGATCGCCACCTCGAGCAACCAGGGCGGCGTCGAGGCCATCGACACCACCGTCAGTGTCCCCGGCAGCTACTACATCTTCGTCGACTCGCGGACGGGGCAGTTCAGCGACTCCCAGCCGTATCGCGTTTTCCGGCAGCTGACCTACCCGGGCTCAAGTATCCCGCAGATCCTGTACTCGGGTGAATTCCGTGAGGGTGGGGGAGAGGGATTCACCGGCTCCAACGACTTCGCAGACTACTCCGAGTCTGGCGGCAAGTACACGATCGCAATGAAACGGTCCGGGACCCAGGACGAGGGGACTCATGCGTGGTCGTACTGGGGCCCCGAGTTCACCGACTTCACGATGACCGTGGACACCCGCGTGGTCAGTGGCTCGCCGGACCCGGCCTACTCGGGCTACACGGTCTTCTTCCGGAGCCACCTGGGAGCTGACTATGCAAGCAGCACCGGTTACCGAGTCGAGGTCAATTCGTCCGGTGATGTCAGACTGCAAAAGATCGACCGAGGCGAGGTCGTTAACGTCACCGACTGGCGGAGCACTAGCGCCGCGAGCGCTGTTGGCGGCGTGAATCGCACGGTCATTCGATGCGCGGGGAGCGACATTTTGATCAATCTAAACGGATACGATGTACTCCACCTCAACGACCGTTCGTTCGCGTCGGGACGCTTTGGGTTCGGGGCGGCGACGTGGGGCGAGCCCGTGGTAGTCAGCTTCGACAACGTCATCGTCACCACGCCCAGCGAGGGGTAACGAATGAAGAATGAAGAATGAAGAAGGCCCGCCGGGCGTGGGCTCTTTGGTGGGCGTTGCTCGTTCTCGATTCTTCATTCTTCATTCTCGATTCTTCATTCGCGTTCGCGCATGGCGTCAGTCCAGCCCGCTCGGAGCTTTTGAGGGCCGGCCCGTACACCCTGGAGCTGAGCTTTTACTCTGAGCCGGTCCGGGCCGCCCAGGCCGTGGCCATCACGATCACGCCCCGTGATCGCGACTCTTCCTGGTCAGTCGCCCGCGACCTGTGGGTGACACTCGTCGCCGAGCCAGGGCCAGCCGTGGCCGCTCCGATCACGCGCCCACGGGTGGTGCCTGACGACGACGATGCTGACAGCCTGGCCGCGGAGCTGCGCCTCGCCGCACCCGGGCCATGGCTAATCCACCTGTCGATTGACGGTCCACTCGGCCACGGCGAGGCCGACGTAGCCATCAGCGCGGCTGCGCCGTCGGCCATCCCGGTCTGGCTGGGCTGGGCCATCGGACTGGCGCCCCTGGCCGGCCTCGCTCTCTTCGGCTGGAGCCAGCACCGCTGGCTGCGCTCTCTACCGGCGATAGGCTGAAGTAGCTAGTCCCCCGAGAGCTGCTCGGGCTGGTCGACGACTATCAGTCCCGGGACGGACGTAGACCCCGATCAAAGGAGAGGACCGCCGCTTCGCCACGCTCGACAGCCAGGCCCGCGCCATAGGCGTCCGCAAAGTCCAGTCCACGAATGTCACGGTACCAGCTCAGTGCTTGCCGTACGACATCACGCTCCAGCACGAAGAGGGCAGAGGCCGAGAGCACGTCGAGAAGCTTGTCGGCGAATCTCGCGGCGAGGCCATTCGTAGACGGACCCGAGGATGTACACGACCTCGGCGACAATCAGCGGTGGGATGACCAGGGTACAGCGCAGGCGCTCAGCGGTCTCCAAAAGGATCGCGGCCCGGTCGGCTAGATGACGAGGCGAGTCGGTCAGATAACGCAGCAGGACGTTCGCATCTACCAGAACCTCATTCATCGCGGCCCGGATGCGAGTCCTCAGTGAGCGCGCGGCTGGCCCGCGAAGCCCGATACAGAGCCCGTTCCTGGCCAATCTCGAGCTCCCGATCAACTCTGAAGATGCCCCGAAACTCGGCCAGCCGGCGGCGCCGGATCGGCACAACTTCCAGATGATCGGACACGAAGCGGAACTCCAGCGCGTCCCCCGCCTGCACGCCTATGCGCTCCCGAACCACTTTCGGGACCGTAATCTGCCCCTTCGACGTAATCCTAGCGCGAAGCATTACCTTCGCTGGCTCCTTGTTTTCGCGGCTAACCTACATCATAGCAAGTAAGGACAGCGCCCGTTACACGGCCCCTCCAGGCCGCATGCGCTCGACATGCTCAGTCGACGAACGTGTCCACGTCCACGGCGGGAAAGGCGACGACGACTCTCATCGGGCCCGACCCGGTGTTGATAAAGCCGTGGCGGATGCCGGCCGGTCCGAGCAGGGTCTCGCCGGCCTTGATGTCCATGACCTGATCGCCGAGGATCGCCTGCCCCTCCCCCTCGAGAACCATCATCGATTCCTCGACTCGATGCCAGTGGCGCGGCGTCTCGGCGCCGGGCTCGATCGTCACGATCCGAGTCGTCAGCGCTCCGGCGCCGGTTTTGCGCTCGACAATGGTGACCCGGCTGATGCCGGGCGACGGCTGGTCGAAGGAACCCTCGCTGTGACGAATGATGCCCATCTACATCGTCTCCCCGATTCTGGCCGCAAACCTCGCGGTCCATGAGATTCTAGCTAGACTCGGGGACCACTTCTTGCCGGGCCTCGCCCCTGCTGCCTCGAACGGCGCCAGCGGCTCGCCGTCTAGTAACCTAGGTCAAGCTGAACGCGGGCACGAAAGGGTCAGCGATGCAAATCGACCTGACGGGACGGCGGGCGATTGTGACGGGCGGCGGGCGCGGAATCGGGCGTGCGCTGGCACTCGGGCTGGCGCGAAGCGGGGCCAATCTGGCGATCATCTACCGCCAGGATGGCGCCGCCGCCGAGTCAGCCGTGGAGGAGGCTCGCCGGCACGGAGTCCGCGGCTTGTCAGTCCAGGCCGATACGGCCGACGGATCGCAGGCGCGCGCGGCAGTTGGACGAGTCGCGGCCGAGTTGGGCGGAGTAGACATCTTGATCAACAATGCCGGCCTCCTGTCGCGGGTCCCGTTCCTCGAGCTGGCTGAGGATGAGTGGCGCCGCGTGCTGCGCACCAACCTCGACGGCTACTTCGTAGTCGGCCAGGCCGTCGCGCGTCAAATGGTGGCGGCCGGCACAGGCGGTGTGATCGTCAATGTAACCTCGGTCAATCAGTCGGTGGTCGGCCCCAACCTGACCCACTACTCCGTTTCCAAGGCGGGCGCCTTTGCGCTAACCCAGCAGATGGCCTATGAGCTAGCGCCGTATGGCATCCGAGTGAATGCGCTCGCGCCGGGCATGATCGAGACCGATATCAACCGCGCCGACCTGACGGATCCGGCCTTCCGGGCCGGACGCCTCAGCCGGATCCCGCTCGGCTTCGTCGCCGAGCCGGCTGACCTGGTGGGGGCACTGCTCTATCTGGTCTCGGACGAGGCTCGGTATGTGACGGGGAGCTGTGTCATTGTGGACGGCGGCAGCAGCATGCTCGGCCCGGCCGGCCTGTACCCAGGCTCGCTCACCCCGCCTCCGCGCTGGAAGTGACGCCCGCCAGTTGGGCAGACACCAGCTGGGAGTAGATGCCACCCCGCTCCAGCAGCTCCTGGTGGGTGCCCTGTTCGGCAACTCGTCCTTCGTCCAAGACCACGATCTTGTCGGCGTCGCGAATCGTCGACAGCCGATGGGCGACCACCAGCGTTGTGCGACCCCGCATCAGGTGGCTCAGCGCGCCCCGCACCTGGCGCTCGTTTTCGGCATCCAGATGCGAGGTTGCCTCATCGAGGACCAGGATCGGCGCGTCTTTGAGCACCGCCCGCGCGATGGCGATCCGCTGGCGCTGGCCGCCCGAGAGCTGCACGCCCCGCTCGCCGACGTTGGTCTCGAAGCCGTCAGGCAGCGCGTCGACGAACTCGTGGGCGCTCGCCAGCTCGCTTGCCTCGGCCAGCTCTTCGGCCGACGCGCCAGGTCGGCCAAGCAGCAGGTTCTCGCCGAGCGTGGCGTTGAACAGATAGGTGTCCTGGGCGACGAGAGCCACGTTCGTGCGAAGGTTGTCGAGCACGAACTGGCGCACATCGTGCCCATCCAGCAGGATCCGACCCTGCTGGGGGTCCCAGAACCGCAGCAGCAGGTGGGCGGTCGTCGTCTTACCTGCTCCCGAGCGGCCGACTATCGCGACCGTCTGGCCTGGCTCTACGACGAAGCTGACCTTCCGAAGCGCCTCCGGTTCGCCAGGCCCGTAGGCGAAGGTGACCCCCTCGAAGCGGACCTCGGGCGCGCGCCGCGTGCCGTCCCCAGCCAGCGCGACGCCTGGCCCGTCGAGGACCGTCACGCGCTCGTCGTGAATCGCGAAGATGCGGCGCGAGGCCGCCAGGGTCTCGGCCAGCTGCTTGATCACTTTCGCCACGTCCAGAACCGGACCGAACGAGGTCAGGGCCAGCAGGGTCGCGAGCGGCAACAAGCGCGCCTCCATCAGTCCGCGCGAGGCGAGCCAGGCACCGGTGGCCATAACGGCCAGGCCTCCGAGGCCAGTCAACGCCTCGATTGCCGCGCTCTGGACCGTCTGATGGCGCAGAAAGCGGAGCTGGAAGCTGCTAAGCAGGCGCGCGTTCGCCTCGACCTCCGCCAGGCGCTGCGGCTCGCGTTGGAACGCGACGATAGTTCGCAGGCCCTGGACGCTGTCCACCATGTGGGCGTTGACGTCGCCGAGCCGGTCGCGCGCTTCCGCCCCGAGCCGCTCGGCCGAGCGGCGCGCCACAGCCGGGCTCAGCCCGACCAGGAATAGAAACGGCAGCAGCGCGCAAGCCAGCGGCCAGGCGATCAGGGCCAGCGTGATGAGTACGCCGCCCGGCACAAGCACGGCCACGACAGCCGGGGCCGTCGTATGGCCGAAGAAGTACTCGATCGTCTCGACGTCGCCGGTGACAGCGCTCACCAGATCGCCTGAGCGGCGTCGGAGGAGGTAGCCGGGCGCGAGCGGGTCGAGCTTGTGGTACAGCGCGATCCGCATTTCGGCCAGCAGGCGGTACGCCAGGTCGTGCGCGAGCCAGGACTCGGCCCAGGTCAGGAAGGCCGCCAGCGGGACCAACACGCCAAGGCCCCACAGCCAGGGCGCCGGGCTGGCCCCGCCGGCGACCTGGCGAACCAACAGCGCGCCCATCACGCCGAGCCCGACCACTGCCGCGGCATGCGCCAGGCCGAGCAGGAAGACGGTCAGTTGAGTACCCCACCAGGGCCGAATCAACCCCAGCAGACGGCCCCAGACGCGCGAGGCCTGTTGAGAGCGATCGGGTGACATCTCGGTACGTGCCACTCCCTGGAGCTGGGTGCCGGCCTGGGTGTGGTCGTGCCCGTCGGACCCGCTCGGTAGTCGCACGGCCAGGTGGCGGTCAGGCTCCTCCTCGAGGCTCTGCTCGATCGCCACGGCGGCGTCGGCCTGCTGGGCCGCCATGAGCGAGGCGTAGTTTCCTCCCAACGCCATCAGCTGGGCGTGCGAGCCCTCCTCCATCAGCCGCCCGCGATCGAGCACCACGATGCGGTCGGCTCCGATCACGCTCGATAGGCGATGGGCGATGACCATAGTCGTTCGACCGCGCTGGAGGCGGTCGAGCGCCTCCTGAATGGCCGACTCGTTCTCGCTGTCCACGCTGGACAGTGCCTCGTCCAAGACCAGGATCGGCGCGTCCTTGAGCAGTGCGCGCGCGATGGCCACTCGCTGGCGCTGGCCGCCCGACAGCCTGGCGCCGCGCTCGCCCACGACGGTCTCGTAGCCGCGGGGGAGGGCCATGATGAAGTCGTGCGCGTTGGCGGCCCGGGCGGCGGCCTGGAGCTGGGACTGGCTCGCATCGGGATTGCCGACACGAAGGTTGTCGGCGATCGTGCCATGGAACAGATACGTGTCCTGGGCGACGATGGCAACCTGGCGGCGGATTACCTCGAATGGCAGCTCGCGCAGATCACGCCCGCCGAGCAAGATTCGCCCTCGATTCGGGTCAAAGAATCGCAGCAGCAGCCAGACCAGCGTTGACTTGCCGGCTCCGCTCGGCCCGACAACCCCAAGCCTCTCGCCAGCGTGCAGGGTAAACGAGACGTCCTGGAGCGCGCTCGAGCGCCGACCAGGGTACCCGAAAGTCAGCCCCTCGAAGCGGACCTCCGGACGCAATGCAGGGGCGCGATTTATCGCGCCCTCGGAGGGCGCAATGAATTGCGCCCCTACGGAGGCCATCGGGTCTCGGACTTCCGGTTGCATGTCGAGGACCGGATAGATGCTCTTGGCCGCCGATACGGCGATCATCCCGCGGTGGTACAGCTGGGTCAGCTCGCGGAGTGGTCGAAACACCTCGACTCCCAGCATCAGCACGATCACCAACGTCTGGAGCGCGAGGTCGCCCTGCTGGACCCGAACCGCTCCCCACCCGAGGGCGGTCGCCGCCCCGGCCGAGATGCCGAGCATCGTGACGCCGCTGGTGGCGATGTTGGCCGCCAGCACCAACATCGTGCTGCGATACAAGCGCCGCGCTCGGTCGGCGAGCAGCGCCCCGTGGGCGCGGCTCTGGCCAAACGCCTTCAGTGTAGGGAGTCCCTGGACGCCGTCGAGGAAGTCGTTGCCGAGCTCGGCATAGGCGTCACGGCGGGCGAGGGCGCTGGTCGCGTTCCAGTGGTGAAACAGGGTCGGCACGAGCAGCGTGAACAGCGCGAACCCAAGGAATACCAGCGCCGTCCTCAGGTCCAGAAAGGCCATGAAACCGAAGACGATCAGGGGTGTCAGCGCGGCGACGATGAGCTGCGGGATGTACTGGCCGAAGAACGTCTCAAGATTCTCGACGGCCTCAACCAGCGCCAGCAACACACCGCCCGTCCGCTGCTGGTCGAAGGGTCCTGGGCCGAGCTCCAGCACGTGCGCGTAGAGCATCTGCCGCAGGCGGACTTTCATCTCGGCGGCGGTCCGGTTAGCTACCTCCTCCTTGGCGTACTGGACCACGGCGCGCACGCCAATCAGTCCTGTGACGGCGACCAGCGGCGCCAGCAGCGAGTCCAGTGAGCGGCCTTGAATGACCCCGGCGATCACCACACCTGACAGCGCCAGCCGGCCCAGGCTGACCGGCAGGCCGACCAGACCTATCAGGGCGGCGAGGAGGATCCGCAGGCGGACCCCCTGGGTCATCGCGAAGAGCCGCCAATCGAAGTACATCGACACCTGCCTGTGCGGCGCGTTGAGTGTCGTCTGGGACAGTAGCAGGATCAGCGCCCAATTGCAAAGCTTTGCAACTGGAACAGACAGCCCTCGGCCACTAACGTCCTGCTATGAACCGGTAGCGGAATGCCGACGCACGAGCGGACGATGGCGGCGGGGAAGGACCAGCCCCGCAGGCGGCTCGTGTCACGGGGTCGGCCAGCACTCGGCCCAAACCACGCAGGCTGGTGCGAATCGGCGGCTCCTCTGACCTCTCGCAGTGGGTGCGCTCAACTATATCGCGGCCCGTCACCAGCAAGATCACCCGCGCGCCGCTTGGGATCCGGCCAGCCCGCGCCTCGCGGACCAGGCCCACGAACGCCGCGGCGGAATCGGCCGAAACCGACAGACCCTCTTCGGCGGCCAGCAGGCGGCGGGCCGCCTCGACTTCGCGATCGTTCGGCGGGCCCTCCCTCAGCGCGCCGTCGATGGAGCCGGCAACGATGACGGACGGCTCGAGGTCGCCCAGACCGGCCTCGCGCCATTCCCGGAAGCCCTTGAGCAGCGTCCACAGGTCCCGAGCTGAGCGCTGCCCAACCACGACGCAGTCCGGCGGACCTTGCGGGCACTGCTCGGCCAACTCGAAGGCCAGTGTCTTCAGACCCTCGGCTCGGAAGGGGTCGTCCGGGTTGACGAAGTACACGCCGGCGACTCCGTCGAGCCCCCGGCTGGCCTGGCGCAGCGCATCGTACGGAGCCCGCACGTGAACCAAACGCTGGCCAAAACCCGTCGTTGGCGGGCTGGGGTGGGCTGGGACGTCCTGCGCGGTCAAGATATAGCAGCCCAACCCGGCGCGCGCCGCGTAAGCCGGCAGCGAAGCCTGGGAGAATCCATCCCACACGACGCCAACGGCTCGGCAGCCGAGCTCCTTCGCCCGCTGGACGCCGGCGGCGCTGCCCCGATCGTCCCAATCCCCACTCGGGTTCAGGCTCTCGAGCTTGAAGAACAGCTGCTCCAGCCCCAGAAGTCGTCCCAGCGACGCCGCGGCTAGCAGAGGCGTACCGCCCTCGCCGAGCGAAGCGCTCGGATCGATCCGGGCAAACGGAAGAAACGCGCGGTAACGTCCCAGCAAGGTCGACGCGTTGACGTCTGGTCGCGCCAGGGAGACGTTCCCGCGCACCTCAGCCGGCTTGAGGCAGGTGCGGCACAGCCAGCGCCGCACCGACAGGCGAGCTGTCCAACCACACTGTGGGCAGACGAGGACGGCTCCGTTCACGCGGCCATTCTAGTGTCCCAAGTCCCAGGTCGGGCAAGCCTGGAGTCACGACCTGAGGCTTTGGATTCGGGACTAGGTTCGAACGTTGACGGTGATGGTGCTGCTGCCAAACCAGGTCGGCAGCCACCAGAACAGCCCCGCGACCAGCGCCACGAGCACCGCCAGCATGATCAGCACGGTGACCAGGTTGATGCCGGTCGCTGCGAGGCTCTCTTCTTCGTCGGCTCCGCCAGACGGAGTCATCTCAGCCTGATTCATCGTTCAACCTCCCGCGTCGGCCCGCCCTCCGTGCGACGTCCACGCAGCGGCTCTCACAGGTCCATTCCGACTCGTCCACCCCTTGAGGCGCCCCGAGTGGGCTGGAAGAAGTCTCGCTTTGTTCAAGAAAGTAGGGGCTCGGCACGAATTTTGCAAACAGTGCGTCTCGGCATCGAGTATCCTTGAGTCTTGCCGCTCACGCGGCAGGGGAGTGGAGCAGATGAGGCGTCTGTTGATCGCAGCTTTTGTCCTGGCAATCGCAATGGTCGTCGCCCTGGCCCCGCCGGGCAAGCCGCTCGAGGCCCAGGCGAATTGCTACTCGGAGACCGGATTTTGCATCGACAACCCACCTTTCCAGGAATACTTTCGGGTGCGGGGCGGTATCCGGATCCTTGGCTTCCCCGTCTCGCGGACCTTCGTGTTGGAAGGTTTCCAGGTCCAGTTCTTCCAGCGTGTGATCCTTCAGCTTCAAGGTAACTCAGTCCAGCGGCTGAACGTCCTGGACCCTGGCATCATGCCGATGACGCGGGCGAACTTCTCGACCTTCCCCGGACCTGATCCCAGCCTGGCCGGCAGCGCGCCCCAGGTCGGCACCCCGGGCTACGCCGAGGCCGTCGTCAGGTTCGTACGAGACGTGGCGCCCGACGTGGCGCCGGACGGGAAGCCGGTTGGCTTCTTCACCTTGTTCAACACGACGGTACCGGTGGATGTCGCGTTTCCCGGCGGGGCGCCGAATCCGGACCTGGTTACGCTGGCCAACCTCGAAATATGGGGCGTGCCGACGTCTCGACCCAGCCCAGATCCGAACAACCCCAACTTCGTGTACCAGCGATTCCAGCGTGGCATTATGCACTACCAGGGGCAGCCGGGATCCACCTTGGGCATCCTGGTCGCGGATTATTTGAAAGCGGTGATCAGGAATCGCGACTTGCCTCCGGACCTGGCTGACGACATGCGCGGCAGCCGCTTCTTCGCCCAGTACGATTCGACCAAGCCAAACTGGGTCGCCCGGCCTGGCGAGCTACCGAACACCGACATGACGGCCGCGTTCGAGCCGGGCACTGGCACACCACCGCCACCCCCACCGCCTCCACCGGGCCAGCCTGGGACCCCGACGGCCACGCAGCTTCCGGGCGACATGCCGCCGACCGTGACGATCCAGGTTGACGACTCGACAATCGACCCGGGCACCAAGATCACGATCACGGTCATTGGCACCGACGACAAGGGCTTGAAGCGAATCGAGGTCATCGGCGACAACACCGGTGACAAGGACCTCGACGGGAGGCTCAGCTTCGACTGTGACAACCAGACCCAGTGCGCGCACGACTTCAGCGCCACGCCGACCAATTCAGGCCGGCGGACGCTGACCGCGCGCGCTGTCGACACCACCGACCAGCGGACGGAGGCGACCCTCGAGATTCGCGTTCGCGAGGGAACGACCGGGACCCCGACGGCGACAGTGACGGGGACCGTCGTCCCGACCGCGACCGGGACCGTCGTCCCGACGGCGACGGGGACCGTCGTCCCGACGGCGACGGGGACGAAGACGCCATAACAGGGGTCAGGGATCAGGGCTCAGGGGCTATCGGTTGCAACGTCGCCCCCCGATCCCTGATCCTTGAGGCCTGATCCACGACCGCACCCCTGGGCGGCGGCCGTGATACTATTTTGGCCGCCGTGCACCACTGCAGGTTCTCCCCGCGCTGTGGGGTCCCCCTAACATGGCGCTCCGACGAAGCCCAGGCCTGGACCTACACGAGCTGTGGGGAGGCCTCGTACGAGAGCGCGAAGCCGTGCCCCGGCGCGCTCGTCTGCGGCTAGGCTGGTTCCAACATCCTCGGAGGGCGCCCGGTGGTCATCGGTGTGACGCGAACAGAGACGTTTGGTAACCGCTTCCTGGAACCGGGCTCACGCTCGGCCGAACTGTTCCAGCGCGCTCGAGGATCTCTGCCGGGCGGCAACACGCGAACGACCGTGTTCAGCCCGCCCCACCCATATTATCTGCGGGCCGGAGAGGGCTGCTGGCTGACCGACGTGGAAGGCCAGACACGGCTCGATTTCCTCAACAACTACACCTCGCTCCTGCATGGCCACTGCCACCCAGCGGTAGTCACCGCCGCGCAGGCCCAGATCGCCCGCGGCTCTGCCTTCGCTGGGCCCAGCGGGGCCGAGGTCGAGCTGGCCGAACTGATCGTGTCGCGGGTACCCGCCATCGAGCGAATTCGGTTCACCAATTCGGGCACCGAGGCGGTTATGATGGCGGTCAAGGCTGCGCGAGCTTTCAGCGGGCGGCCGAAGATCGCCAAGTTCGAGGGCTGCTACCACGGCACATATGACGCCGCCGAGGTCAGCGTCGGGCCGGACCCGGCTGCGGCTGGCCCAAGTGACGAGCCGATCGGGGTGCCCGAGTCGGCCGGCCTGGCGCCTGAGACGCTCGAGAGCACGGTCGTCCTGCCGCTCAACAACCGCTCCGCCGTCGAGCGACTAGTCGAGCGCGAGGCAGACCATCTGGCGGCCGTACTGGTCGATCCGGTTCCGGCTCGGGCAGGCCTGCCCGAGCCGGAACCGGGCTTCCTGCCGTTCTTACGGGACCTTACCAGTCGCCACGGCATCCTCTTGATCGCCGACGAGGTCATCTCGTTCCGCCTGGGCTACGGCGGCGCGAGTCAGCGTTTCGGATTCCAGCCCGACCTGGTCACCCTGGCTAAGATCATCGGCGGCGGTTTCCCGGTCGGCGCGGTGGGGGGCGGCGCGGACGTCATGAGCGTCTTCGATCCAAGCGCGGGCAAGCCCAGGGTGCCCCACGGCGGGACGTTCAACGCCAATCCCGTCACCATGGCGGCGGGGCTGGCCACGATGCGGCTGTGGACTGAGGCCGAGATCGTCCGGCTGGAACGGCTGGGGGACGATCTGCGGACCCGCGCGAATTGGACCCTGGAGGAGGCCGGTCTCCCGTTCAAGCTGGCCGGCCAGGGATCGCTCTTTCATCTGGTCCCGGTCCAGGCGGGCCGGGACTACCGCTCCTCGCTTCCGGACGCCGCGACCACTGCGCAACGACGCGAGCTGCACCTCCGCCTACTGGGCAGCGGGGTAATCATCTCCCAGACGGGCCTCGGCTGCCTGTCGACCGCCATGGACGCGCCAGAGGTCAACGAGTTCGTCGAAGCCCTGCGGGCCAGCGCTTTGGCGATGCGACGTTCTTGAAATTCACCGCGGAGGTCGCAGAGGAGCCGAAGGAGAACTCCTCCGCGTCCTCTTCGGTGATTTGATCGTCCGCATCAGCCGAACGAGATCACCGACCGCAGTGTCTCGCCGCGCTCCATCGCCTCGAACGCCGCCTGGACCTCTTCGAGCGCGATCTTACGTGTGATCAGCTCGTCCAGGAGCAGCTCGCCGCGCAGGTACATCTGCGCCAGGAGCGGGAAATCGCGGCTGGGCAAGCAGTCGCCGTACCAGCTGATGCGCAGCGAGCCGCCCATGCCGAACAGCTTCTGGGCCGGAAACTGGAGCTGCGCATCGGCGCTCGGCACGCCGATCAATACGGCCACGCCGGCCAGGTCGCGGCACTCCAGTACCTGCGCCAGGACTCCGGGATCGCCAACCGCCTCGAACGCGTAATCGACCCCAAGCCCATCGGTCAGGTCCTTGATTTCGGCGATCGGATCGCTGTGGCTGGCGTCCACGGTGTGCGTCGCGCCGAACAGGCGAGCCCACTCGAGCTTGCGGGGATCGAGGTCCACGGCGATGATCTTTGACGCCCGCGCCAGCCTCGCTCCCTGCATCACGCTCGTCCCAACCGCCCCCGAGCCGAACACGGCGACGGTGCTGCCGGGCCGTACGGCGGCCGTGTAGAAGACGGCCCCGAGGCCGGTCATGACGCCGCAGCCGATCAGGCACGCTTGCTCTGGCGGCACCTCGCGCGGGATAGGGACGGCCTGAAGGGCGGCCACCACCGTGTGCGTTGCGAAGGTGCCTAGCCCCATGATCGTCGGGATGGGATCTCCGTTTGGCGTGCGCTGGCGCGGCTGGGCGTTGAGGCTGGCAGCGCACAGGTGGGGCAGGCCAATCCGACAGAAGCGGCATCGTCCGCATGGCGCCCGCCAGGCCAGTACCACGTAGTCGCCGACGCCGGGCTGCTCGACGCCCGGCCCGATCGCCTCGACGATGCCGGCCCCCTCGTGGCCCATCAGGACGGGCAGCGTCCCGATGTGGCCTTGCTGAAAGTGGAGGTCGGTGTGGCAAACGCCACTCGCCAGCACCCGCACCAGCACTTCGCCCGGGCCCGGGTCCTCGAGCACGAACCGCTCGAGCGGGGCGGGATGCCCCGCCACTCGCGCCACAACGCCCCGCGCCTCAGTCGCCACGTCGCCTCCGCTTGGAGGGCACGGCAGGCCGTGCCCGCGGGCGCACGCCGTGCGCCCCTACCTACTGGGGAAGTGCTCCAGCACTTGCGAGAGGGCGCCGCCCAGGCGCTTCTGCAGCTCGTCCATTTCCTTGGAGATCGCCTGGCGGCGCGACGCCGATGGCTGCTGGCCCATGCGCCGAAATTTCCGATAGCGCTCGTCGACCAGCTTATGCGGGCTGACCCGCCTGAGCTCGACCAGCGCGTCGAGGATAAAGTTCTTCAGCAGCAACGCCGCGTAGTCCGAGTCGTGGTGGGCGCCGCCTTCCGGCTCGGGAACGAGCGTGTCCACCACACCCAACAGCTTGCAGTCGGCCGCCGTCAGCTTGAGCGCGTCCGCCAGCTCACGGGCCTTCTGGGCGTCGTGATACAGGATCGCCGCCGCCCCCTCCGGTGCAATCACGGAGTAGATCGCGTTCTCCTGCATCAAGATGCGGTCGGCAACCCCCAGTGCCAGCGCGCCGCCACTCCCACCCTCGCCGATCACCGCCGCCACGATCGGGACTGGCAGGATCGACATGGTCGCCAGGCACTGCGAGATCGACGGCGCCAGGCCGCGAGCCTCAGAATCGAAATCGAGCGCTGCGCCGGGCGTATCGATCAGGGTGACGACGGGTAGACGCCACGAGGCCGCCAGGCGCATTGCCCGGGCCGCCTTACGGTAGCCCTCCGGCGTCATCCGACCGCCCCGCCGGCGCTCGCGTTCCTCCTCGCCGCGTCCACGCTCCTGGGCCAGCAGCATGACCGTAATGCCTCCCAGATCGCCGATGCCACAGATCAGGGCCAGGTCGTCGGCGCTGAGACGATCGCCGTGCAGCTCGAAGAACTGCGGCAGCATCGCGCGCACGTAGTCGCGCGTCGTCGGGCGGTCAGGGTGGCGGGCCAATTCGACGGCCTCCCACGCCTGGGCTGGCGGGCGGGCCTCAGGGACGTACAACTCCTGCTCGCCGCGGCTGGACAGGTTCCAGGGACGCTCGACCAACTGGAGGAGTGTGGCGAGTGCGTTGCGGAGCCTGGTCCGATCGATGATCGCGTCGATCTGGCCATGCTCCAACAGGTAATCGGCTGTTTGAGCATCCTTTGGCGGACTGCGGCCGGTGATCTGCTCGATCACGCGCGGACCTGCGAAGCCGATCAAGGCGCGCGGCTCGGCCAGGATGACATCGCCCTGCGACGCGAAGCTAGCGTACACGCCGCCGGTGGTCGGGTCGGTCAGAACGGAGATAAATGGCACTCCGGCTCGATGGAGTCGCATCGCCGCCGCGCTCGTCTTGGCCATCTGGACCAACGACAGCATGCCCTCCTGCATGCGCGCCCCACCGCTCGCCGCGACGCTGATAAACGGCACACGCTTGTCGGCCGCCAGCTCCAGCGCCAGCGCGACCTTCTCGCCGACTACGGTCCCCATGCTCCCGCCGAGGAATTCGAAATCCAAGACGGACACTACACAGTCACGGCCATTGATCCGTCCGGTCCCGACGACCACCGCCTCGTCCAGGCCGACCTTTTCGCGCGCGGCGTCCAGCCGCTCGCTGTAGGGCAGACGATCGGTGAACAGCAGTGGATCGATCGACGTCAGGGCCGGCTTCAGCTCCCGAAACGTGTCCTCGTCCAGGAGCAGCTCGAGGCGGCGGCGGGCTGAGAACGGGAAGTGATGGTTGCAGCGCTCGCAGACTCGGTATCGCTCGTAACTGGACGACGCCGTCTGCTCAGCCCCACAGTTCGGGCAGATCGGGGCGCCCTCCGGCTGCTCCGAGCGTGACTCCAGAAGCCACCCTGGCACGGCCTCCCCCTCTGGACCCGTGCTCTGAACCGCCACTTGTTCTCCCCCCGCGACCTCCGCAGTCTGATGCATTATACGGATGCGTCGCGAGTACGGGTCCGAAGTCCGGACCTCGGATCTGGCACTGGAGGTTCCACATATGCCGCAAGCAGTCAAGTTCTGCGTGCCGGACGACTGTCCGCCCGTCTACCAGGACTTTCCCGAGGACCTGGAGCCGCTTCGTGCGCGCGGGGAGGTATCGATCTTCACCTCGCGACAGGAGTCTCAAGAAGAACTGATCGCCCGCCTCGAGGGCGTGCTGGCGCTGATCAACGTTCGCGCCTATTCGATCTTCGACGCCAGCGCTCTGGACGCCCTGTCAGACCTCCAGCTGATCTCCGTTCTGGGCACTGGGACCGACAATATCGACCTCGAGGCCGCGACGAAGCGAGGGGTGGTTGTAGCCAACGCGCCCGGCGCCAACGCCGTATCCGTCGCGGAGCACACGATGCTCCTGCTCCTGGCGGCAGCACGCCACCTCGGCAAGGTCGACCGGGCCATGCACGAAGGTCGCTGGGAGCACCACTTAGGGATCGAGCTGCGGGGCAAGACGCTCGGTCTGCTCGGCCTCGGCGCGATCGGACGTGAGGTCGCCCAGATGGCCAGAGGCTTCGGCATGCGGGTGGTGGGATGGAGCTTTCGAAACGATCCGGACCGCGCGCGACAGCTGGGGGTGGAGCTGCTGGAGCGCGACGACGTCATCCGCCAGGCCGATGCCCTCTCGCTCCATCTCCGCCTGACGCCCGAGACGCAGAATCTCATCGGTCGCCGCGAGTTGGCGATGATGAAGCACGGGGCTATCCTGGTGAACACGGCGCGCGCGGCGCTGGTGGACGAAGCGGCGCTGATCGAGGCGGTAAAGGGCGGTCAGCTCTCGGCAGTCGGGCTGGATGTCTTCACGCCAGAGCCGCTGCCTGCCCAGAGCCCGCTACGAATGCTCGAGAACGCTATCTTGACCCCGCACCTGGCCTGGGTAACGGACGCCGCCTCGGCCCGTCTCCGACGCGTGCCCGTCGAGAACATCCTCGCGTTCCTCGACGGCCAGCCCCAGAACGTGGTCAACCCGGCCGCGCTCGACCACCCGCGCTACCGCCTGAAGTAGCTGACTGTCTGGTGGCCCTTGGTCCCATCGGGCGCTACGGCTATGACGACGATGACGATCGTACCCTTGTCTCTGACCACAAACGACCTGACGGTGCGGCCGTTGGAGTCGGTTGGCTCCATGTCGCGGATGATCGGCGGGTCAGTGTTTTGAACGACCGCGACCACCTGAATATCGGGGGCTGGCGCGCCGTTCCGATACACGGTCACGGTCAGCGTCTGGTCCTTGTCGGCCGTCTCGGGGACCTTCACCCGTGCCTCGATCTCGAGCCCGTTGGTCGGCGTGGGAGTCGCGGTCAGCTCTGGCCCCTGGGTCGGTTCGAGCGTGGGTGTGGAGGTTGCAGTTGGAGCGCTCGGGGCGGCCACGACACGGGTTGGAGTAGGTGTCGGCGTGGAAGAGGGCCCGGAGACGACGAGTAGAAAGTCGACCGCTGCCCAGCCGACCATCCCGCCAGGCTCCCGCAGCTCGATCCAGCGGAATCCATCTGCCGGGCGGGCCGGCCCGAGGACTTGCAGGGTCGTGCCCTCGTCTACAGAGAGGGCTACAGGCGCCGACAGTCCGGGCCCGTTTCTGAGATTCAGTCCGCGCCCACCGGTGTCTACGACTCGGACTGTGCTGCCCACGGGCGGGTCGGCCGATTGGGCGCCGACTTCAAATGGCGCCAGGATCACGATCGCGAGGGGCAGCAACCCGATCGCCGACCACCACCGCCCACCGCGCCTGGTCCGGTCCAGGACAGATGGAGCTGCTCGTGGTCGTATCATCGCGGGCCTCCCGCCACAGCGGACACGTGCCCTCGCGCGGCCATCCTAACAGTTGCAACCCCGCGTAAAGCCGTCGGTTGCTACCCAAAACATCCAGATCGCGCGGACCTGGCAGGCTTCAGTAGGTGGTGGGCGCTTTAGCGCCTGGGCCGCCCACTAAAGTGCGCACTACCAACCCTCGGCCGCGGCTCGAACACGGCGTCGAGGAAGCGGTTGGCGCCCGGCGCGAGATGGTCGTGGAGCACCTGGAACAGCTCGGCCGCGCGGTCGCCAGGCCAGTCGGGCGGGACCAGCTCGGGGGGCAGATCAGGGTCTTCCAGGAAAAAGCGCTGGTATTCGTGGATCAGCCAGAAGCGCAGCACAAACGCACGCGGGTCGGCCAGGCTGCCACTCACCTCGGCCACCACCTCGCGCCAGCGTCGAATGAAGGCCCGGTATGACTGGGCGATTCGGCCCAGTGGCCAGACCCGCGCCGCCAGCGCTGGCCCATCATCGGCGCTGAGGTACCAGCCGCGAAACTGGTCGACGTTCCCGTCCGCCCCGAGCTCTCTGGCTAGCTCGCGCACCTCCGACCGAAGCTCGTGCGGGGTGATCCAGGCCCCGGCCGAGAGCGGTCCGAAGCCCATGTACGACAGCCGCTTGCGAAACTGGTCGCGGAGCTCTCGCTGAGTCTCGGGGATCGAATAGGTCACTATATGCCATTGCCGGTCCCACGCCTGCCTGCGGGGCCCAAAGATCCGCGACGTCCCCTCCTCGATGACTGCCCTGCCGCGGCGCGCCAGGCGATAGTAGCTGCGGTTCGAGTGGCGGGTGGACTCGAGCCAACCGGCGCGGGTCATGCGTGACAGCACCGAGCGCAGGGCAAGCTCGGACAGCCCGAACTCGGCCGCTATTCGGATCAGGCTGCCTACCCAGATCTCGCCGCCGCGGTGCACGACGTAGTCGCCCCACAGGGTGAACAGCATCGCCTGCGGGCGGGGGCTAGTCTCGCCCGGCGCTGTCGCCCAGGCGCCCGAGCCTTTCCTGGCAGGGACGGCCACGCGCCGCGTGGGCGCTACTCCCACTTCTCGTTCCTGACCGCCTCGAAGTAGCTGCGACAGGCCTGGCACCGGTGCTGGCTGAGCAGGGCCTGAGAGCCGAACTCAGAGACCAAGTCGGTCTCGGTCGACGAGCAAAACGGGCAGGTCACGGGATCGGGCGACTGCCCAGTGGCGCGGGTCGTGTCTTGCGGCTCGGTCATGAAGCGGGTCTCAGTCGTCGCGTATTCTGGTCCCAGCGGCCCCATGGCAGCCCGCGCCCAGCCAGGTCGACCGCCAGGCTGGCCTCCTCCAGGAGCGGGACGACGCGGGTGCGGAGCCGCTCGCGCAGCTCATCTGGGGTGCATGCCAGCAGCCCGCCCGCCACGAGCCGATTCATCACGGGGTCGTCGGCCTGGCCGAACCAAGTGAAGGCGTCATCCCAGGCCGCTCGCAGGCTGCCCTCCAGGATCGGGCGCGCATCGGGATCAGCAGCCAGGCGTCGGATCCAGCCCGCGCCGTGAATCCAGTGCGGTGCCTCCTCTTGAAGGATCTTTCGCGCTCGCTGGCCGAGGGGCTCGTAAGCCGACCCGGTGGCCGCCCCAAGGAGGGCCGTCAGCGCGGTGTCGACGAGGAAATTGGCGGCCACGAAATCGGTCCAGGAGACGAACTTCCGATCCAGGCAGGCCATGGCCCTGGCGGGACGA
>DASPXK010000161.1:0-7125 GCA_035637315.1 Chloroflexota bacterium | reverse complement strand
ACTCGCGACTCCTGACTTGACACCGGCGCCGGCCAGGTCATACTCTGCGCGACGGTAGGACGCAGGCTGGAGGGGCAGACGAGCGACGGCAGCGCTCCGACAGTCCGAGTGGGCATGATTGGCGCGGGGTTCGTTGCCCGGATTCACGCCGAGGCCTATCGCCGCGTCCACGGCGTCCAGGTCGAGCTGCGCTGGGTGGCGGCCTCGCGCCCGGAGCGAGCGTCCGACTTCGCCACCGAGATGAGTTTCGCGCGGGTGGCTCGGAGCTTCGAGGAGGTCCTTGGCGATGACGAGGTGGACTTGATCGACCTGTGCGTCCCGTCGAGCTTGCACGCGCCGTTCGCCATCGCCGCCGCGCGAGCCGGCAAGCATGTGATCGTCGAGAAGCCGCTGACCGGCTACTTTCGTCCGCCCTCGACGCCACGGACTGAGATGCTGCGCCAGGCACTGGCGAGCGCGGACGAGGTCATCGGGGCCTGCGCGTCGGCCGGCGTACGTCTCTGCTACGCCGAAAACTGGGTGTATGCCCCGCCGATCCAGAAGGCGCGCCGCCTACTCACCGCGTCGGGTGGACCGATCTTGCGGATGGTGGGAGAGGAGAGCCACAGCGGCACGCACGCCGCCGTCAACAAGCGCTGGGAGACGGGCGGCGGCGGCTCATTGATCGGAAAGGCTTGCCATCCACTCGGCGGCGCTCTCTACCTCAAGGCCGACGAGGGGCGCCGCCTGTGTGGAAAGCCGATCCGGCCAGCCGCCGTCATGGCCGAGGTCGCCCAGCTCACGGAGACTGCCGCGTATCGCCAGAGCGAGTCTCGGTTCCTCAGGACGGTCGAGGGCGCGGACGTCGAGGACTGGGGCGGCATGCTGGTCACGTTCGACGATGGCAGCGTGGCCCAGATCACCGCCTCGGACACCGTGCTGGGAGGCATCCGCAATCAGATGGCAATCTTCGGCGCCAGGGCCGTCGTGCTGTGCAACATCAACCCGAACGACTCGGTGCTCGGGTACGCGCCTGACCCGCAGGTGTTTGCCGGCGAGTACCTGGTCGAGAAGCTGGAGACTACAGCCGGCTGGAGCACGCCGCAGCCCGACGAGGACTGGATGACGGGCTATCCGCAGGAGTTGCAGGACTTCGTCGAGTGCGTCGCGTTCGGTCGCGAGCCGCTGTCTGGCGCGGCCCTTGCGCGAGACGTAACGGCCACGATCTACGCGGCGTACCTTTCGGCGACTGAGGGCCGACGCGTCGACCTCGGGCCGTACCTCCATGCCGACACGAGTCGTCCGATCTGCTAGCGGAAACCGGTGCGCTCCAGCGACTCGACGCGCGCCTGCTGGACCAGGTCCAATGGGCCGTCGGCCGACCACGGGCCCTGGATTCGGCGATGGCCGTCGCGGCTCGCCATACCGCGAGCGCCGAGGCGGCACTGCTGGCCATCCTGTTCGTCGGCGGAGGAGGGCAGCGCGGCAGCCACCGCCACGCAGCCGCGCTCCGAGCCGCCGCCGCGCTCGCGCTGACCGTGCTGGCTGTAGGGCTCATCGGCCGCCTGGCCGGCCGACCGCGCCCGTTCGTCACCAGTCCAGCCCGCCTCTCCGAGCGTTCTGCCCTGTGGACTCCAGCTCCGCAGGTCGGAGTCCGCAGGGCGGACAGGCGGGTGCCGCACTCGCCAGGGTGCTCGTTCCCTCGCGCCACGTCGCCTGCGCCGCCGCCATGGCCACGGTGGCGTTCCCCGCCGCCCCCAGGATCGCGGGGCTCATGGCAGTCCTTGGCGCGGTCCTTGCAGTGAGTCGGGTGCATGTGGGCCTGCATTACCCCAGCGACGTGATCGCAGGCGCCGTGATCGGACTGCTTGTCGGTCTACTCTGCCGTGTGGGTCGTAATCGATCGTCTGTCTAGCGACACGCCGTGTCGCGTCGCGCTCGCGCCTCGCTCGGGCGGGCTCCTCATTGGGTTCGCAACGCTCGCCGCCCTGGTACTCACGAGCTGCACTGGCGCGCCGGCCGCTCCGCCGCCCAGCCCAGCCATCAGGCCAGAGATCGACACGCTCGCCACGGCCACGCCACTGCCAGCTTACTCGCGACCGGCCGTGAGCGGTGGGCAGCCCGAACCGCGAGCAGAATCCAGCCCGCAGCCCGGCGGCGCGGCTCTACCGACCGTCGGCATCCCGTCAGGCAGCACCTCAGGCGGCACGCCCACCGGCGGGGGCGCGGCAGCCCCGCCGACCATAGTCGTCCCGCCCCCGGCCGCGCCCGCCAACCTGGCGCCACCTTCGGGCACGCTCAACGCGATCCCGACCTCGGTACCGGCCCCGCCAGCGCCCGACAGCGGCGCCAGGCCAACTCAGCCGCCGGCGGTTGCGCCGTCAATCCCCACCGTGGCCCCACCGCCCACGCCGCCCCCGCCCCCGAAGCCGACGCTGCCGTCGATCGAGTTCCCCGGCGTCCCCAAGGGTGGCCAATCGCAATAACGAGCGAGTAGCGAGTAGCGAGTAGCGAGTAGCGAGTAGCGAGCGGCGCACCCGTTCGCGACTCGTGACTCGTGCTCGTCAGGCCGCCTCGGGCGGCTTCATCTCGTTTAGCCGAGCGCGGACCCCGTCGGGGTCAGTGAACCAGTTCGCGTTGAGCTCATTATACTCGGTCCACTCGGATGGGACCGCCGAATCGTGGAAGATCGCGGTCACCGGGCACTCCGGCTCGCACGCGCCGCACTCGATGCACTCGTCCGGATTTATGTACAGCATCCGATCGAGGTTCTCATCGCCGATGTAGATGCACGACACTGGGCAGACGTCCACGCAGCTCTGATTCTTGACGTCCACACATGGCTCGGCAATCGTGTAAGTCATCATGACCTCCTTGCGGGGTGGGGCCACCGCCCCGGCAACATTAATCGTACAGCACGCACGTTAACCCAGTCGGTAAACGGCGGTTAACCTCAGGTAAACGCTTGCGCGTCGCAGCCCCTGGACGTCGCGAACCGCTAGGATTAGGCATATGGCTACCGTAGTGGCGCCGACCCAGGCCCGGCTCGAGGCGGCCGCCGCCCGACACCTGGGCCGGATGCCGCGCATCATCGCCTCCGCCCAGGACCTGCAAGAGGTCCTCCGCCGTTCGGCCGAGCTCGTGGCCGACGCGATCCGCGCCGACGCGGCCGCCATTCGGCTAGGCGGACCAGGCGGCCCCGAGGTCATCCACATCCGGCAGATGCGGAGCGGGTCACCCGTAGAGGCATGGCCGACACGCCTGGCGGTGCCGCTGGTGCTACGGGGCCGCCGTCTGGGGGTTCTGACGGCGCTCCGCGCGCGCCGCCGGCCGTTCCCGCAGGCCGCAGGCGCGCTGGTCCGCGCGTTCGCGGGGCCGATAGCGATGGCCGTCGACAACGCGCGGCTCTTCGATGCGCTCCAGGACCGCCTGGCCGAAGTCATCAGGCTGGGCGAGGCCAGCGAGGCGATCGCCGCGCTTGGCGACCTGAGCGCGGTTGGCGCCCAATTGGCCCGCCAGGCCGCCCACCTGCTCGGCGCTGAGCGGGCCGCCGTCTTGCTGCTCGATCCGGACGGTGAGGAGCTGGTTGTCCAGCCACCGGCCTGCGGGTTTCGGCCGTCCCAGCTTCGAAAGCTCAGCTTCCGCGTCTCCGTCGGCGAGGCCAGTGCCCGCGTGCTGGAAGGCGGCCGCCCACTGATCACGAATGACGCGCCGGCCGACGGGCGCGACCTGAGCCGATTCGCCCACGAGCTGGGTGACCGCTCGCTGCTGATCGTCCCGCTGCGCGCCGCCGCGCAGCGGCTGGGCGTGCTGCGGGTCTCCAACAAGCGCCACGGCCTCTTCACTCAGCAGGATGCTCGACTGCTGGCCGTGTTCGCCGCCCAGGCGGCCGTTGCGCTCGAGAACGCCATGCTCTACCAGGAAGCCGTCCGCGAGCGCGAGCAGCTCAAGGAGCTCGAGCGGCTCAAGTCCCAGTTCCTCTCGCTCGTCTCCCACGAGCTGAGAACGCCGCTGGCCTCGATCAAGGCTTCGGCCGAAGTGCTGCTGTCCACCGCGCCGCCAGGCGTGCCGCACGCCCACCTTCGCCTGCTGCGCAACATCGACCGCTCCAGCGATCGGCTAAGCGCGCTCATCACCGACCTCCTGGACCTGGTCCGCCTCGAGGGCGGCCGCCTGGAGCTGCAGCGCGAACGGCTGGACCTGCGCCACATCGCCGAGGAGGCGATCGCCACCGTGCGCCCACTAGCCGACGAGCGCGGCCAGGTCATCTCGGCCACTCTGTCCCCAGAGCCGTGCCTGGTCGAGGGCGACCGCCGACGTGTAGAACAGATCGTTTTGAATCTCCTGACCAACGCCGTCAAGTACGGTGGCTCGGGCGGTGGCATCTGGATCGAGGTCTCACATGCTTCCGATGATCGCGTCCGCCTCTCGGTGCGCGACGAGGGCCCGGGCATCGCTCCCGACGAGCAGCGGATGATCTTCGAGCGTTTCTACCGACTCGATACCGAGCAGACGCATCGGACCAGCGGGACCGGGCTTGGCCTGCCCATCGCCGCGGCGCTGGCCGAGCTGCACGGCGGCACGATCGGCCTGGACAGCGAGCCGGGCCGTGGCAGCACCTTCTACCTGGTCCTTCCGAAGGGCGACGATGAAGATCCTCGTCGTTGACGACGACCGCGACCTGCTCGAGGCGCTGGGCCTGGGAATGCAGCTCCAGTGGCAAGGGGCCGAGGTGGTCACCGCCACCGACGGCGAGCAGGGGCTGGAGGTGTTCGCGGAGCAGTCCCCCGATGTCGTCCTGCTCGACGTCGGTCTGCCGCGCCTGGACGGGTTCGAGGTCCTGCGCAGAATTCGAGAGGTGTCCGACACCCCAGTGCTGATGCTCACGGCTCGAGGCGAAGAGCTGGACAAGGTCCGCGGCCTAGAGATTGGGGCCGACGACTACGTGACCAAGCCGTTCAGCCCGCTCGAGCTGCTGGCGAGGATCAAGGCCGTCCTTCGGCGGACCGAGCTGCCCCCGCCGGTCAGAGCCGCGCCATCCTTCGCGGCTGGAGACCTGACCATCAACTTCGACAGCCGCGAGGTGTTCAAGCGTGGCGAGGTAGTCCAGCTCACTGCCCTGGAGTACCGCCTGCTATACCACCTGGTCCGCAATGCTGGCCACGTCCTGAGCCGCGAGGCTCTGCTGGCTCGCGTGTGGGGCGACGAGTATCGAGGCCAGTCAGATTATCTCAAGGTGTACATCAGTCGGCTGCGCAGCAAGCTGGAGGACGACCCGGACCATCCCCGCTATATCCTGACCGAACGAGGCCTGGGCTATCGCTTTAGCCGCTCGCCGGCCCCTTCGGGGCCGGCTTTACGGCAAGCGCGTCGGTAACGGCTTCCAGCACGCTCGCCAGTCGGTATGGCTTGGCCAGCACGCGCGCGATGCCTCGTGGTGGCTCTTCGGGGTCGAGCTCGTTACCCCAGCCAGTGACGAGAATGATCGGCGTGTCGGGCGAGCGGTCATGGAGAGCGGTGGCGAGCTGGAGCCCATTGAGGTCAGGCATCCCGAAGTCGGTCATCACCAGCTCATGCTGGGCCGGATCGAATAGCTCGAGCGCCTGCGCCCCGCTGGTGCACGACGTGACCTGATGGCCCTCCGATTCGAGCAGGCGCCGGAGGACGGAGGCGAGGGCCGGCTCGTCATCGACAACCAGGATCCGACGACTGCTCGCGGGAGGCTCGGCGACTGTTCGCGGCCCCGGGCTGGACTCGACCGCGGGCGGAAATTCGAGCACGAACTTGGTGCCCTGCATCGGCGTGCTCTCGACCGAGATCTGGCCGCCGCGTCGCTGGACGATTCCGTAAGACACCGCCAGCCCCAGGCCAGTTCCGGCCTCCGTCTTGGTGGTGAAGAACGGCTCGAACACTCGCCGCCGCACCTCGGCGCTCATCCCCACGCCAGTGTCGACCACCTCGAGTCGAATCCTCTGGCCTACCTGGCGTCCCAGGATGCTGACCTGCCCGCCGCGTGGCATCGCGTCGATGGCGTTGAGCAGCAGGTTAGTCAGCACCTCTCGGAGCTCGGCCGCCTGGCCCGACACGAGCAGCCCATCCTCCAGTTCGAGGCTGACTTCGATCGTCCTGCCCGCGACCTGGGCCGCGTCGCGCCACTGCGGGCGAGTCAGCTCCACCGCGCCGCGGACGATGCTGCTCAGATCGACAACCGCTACGTCTGCATCGCGACGCACCCGTGCGAACTCTTGTATGCGGCGCACCGTCTGCGCGCCGTCCTCGGCCGCTTGCTCGATGAGCCGAAGCGCCTCTCCAAGCCGACGATCGTCTAGACCCCCGCGCTCCAGCTCGATGCGAGCCAGCTCGGCTCGACCCAATACGGTGGCCAGAAGGTTATTGACGTTGTGCGCCACTCCCGAGGCCATCTGTCCCAGCGCCCGCAGCTTGTCGGCCTCGACCTGTCGCTCCTCGGCCTGGCGACGCTCGGTCACGTCGCGGAACACGCTAACCGCTCCGGCCAGCGCGCCGCTCGAGTCGCGAAGCGGCGTCGTCGTGTCGATGAGGATGCGTTCGCGTCCGCCGACTTCGGCGATCAGCTCGCGGTTCACGCTGGCGGCGCCGTGATTGAGGACGGCGACCAGCGGCAGGTCCTTGGTCGGGATTGGCCGCCCGCCGAGCGAGCTGAGCCTCGGCATGGCCTGGTCGCAGCGCGCGCCCAGCAACCGCTCATGCGCGACGCCGAGCAGCTCGGCCGCGGCCCGATTGGCCGATGTGATCAGGCCAGCCGCGTCCACCATCAGCACACCATCTACCAGGCTCTCCATGAGGGCCTCGAGCTGAGCGGCTCGTTCGGCGGCGCGCCGCGCCGCGTCGCGCTGGGCGGCGTACAGCCGAACGTTGTTCAGCGCTGCCGCCGCCTGGCTGGCGAGCAGGCCGAGCAGCTGGGCATCCTCCTCGTCAATCCGCGTGTCAGGCTCCAGCTTCCAGGCCGCGATCGCGCCCATTGCCTCGTCGCCCAGCAGCAGCGGAGCGGCGACGGCAGCCCTGATCCCCATTTGGCGCCCTTCCCGCCGAGCGCCCGACCAGGCGGCGTAGTCGGCTACCCAGACCGGCTTGCGCTCCGCGAACGCCTGACCGGCGACCCCCTCG
>DASPXK010000160.1:0-3100 GCA_035637315.1 Chloroflexota bacterium | reverse complement strand
ATCGCCGGCCAGGGCATCGCCAACCCAATCGCGACGATCCTGGCGGCGCGGATGCTGCTCGAGCATCTCGGCGAGCAGGAGGCGGCCGAGCGCGTCGAGCAGGCCGTGGCGGCGGTCCTCGCCGAGGGGGCGATCCGGACGCCGGACCTCGGCGGCGATGCGACGATGGACGCGCTGACCGAAGCTATCGTCGCGCGGATCACCAGGGCCCGCTCGTAGGCTCCGGCGATCCCGCGCGGACAGGTCCGCCACCAGAAGGTGACGCCATCTTGGAGCGTGCTAGACTGGTGTTCGCGGCACCGGCCCGCGGCAGCACGCCGAAAGGAGGAACCGGGGGTGAAACGCGAGGAACTGCTCGCGCGCATCTCAATCGACCCGAACGTCTGCTTCGGCAAGCCGTGCGTCCGGGGGCACCGGATCTGGGTGTCGTTGATCCTCGACTTCCTGGCGGCCGGGATGAGCGTTCAGGAGATCTTGGAACAGTACCCCGGCTTGGAGGAGGCGGACATCTTGGCATGCATCGCCTATGGCGCCGAGATGGCGCGCGAGCGATTTGTGGACATCCCGCTGACACGCTCTCGATGAGGATCAAGCTCGATGAGAACTTGGGCAAGCGCGGTGCAGAGCTCTTGAGCAACGCGGGCCACGAGGTCTCCACGGTATACCGGCAGGGGCTTGGGGGGTGGCAGGACAGGGATCTTGTTGAGCTTTGCGGCAGGGAAGGAAGGGCCTTGGCGACGCTGGACCTCGGATTCGCGAACCCGCTGGTCTTCAGCCCAATGGACTACACGGGAATTGCGGTGCTGCGACTTCCCCGAAGGCCGACACCGGCGCACCTCGAGGAGGCGATCGGCACACTGGTAGGCGCCCTGGGCGATAGACCCATTGAGGGCAGGCTATGGATCGTGGAGCTCGGGCGTATCCGCGAGTACCAGCCGGAGAGGGAGGCGGATGATGAATAACCGCAGCTGGAGTCTGTGCGCACGATCTGGTCGAGTGCGCGACGACCTGAAGTCGAGCGAGCTCTCGCTGGCTAGCTTGCCCGCCGACCTTTACGCCGCCGTGGGCAAGACTGGCCTCTGCCAGAACGCAAGGGACTTCGTCGCCCTCGACCCCCGCGAACCGCCGGTCGTGTGAAGCGGCCAGAAGGGCGAGCTTGCCCTTGACAGCCCCTCAGGTCGGCGACCGGGCGCCAGGCTTCACGCTCCCTCGGACGTTCGAAGAGGCGGTCAGCCTGGCCGATCTGCTCCGGCGCGGCCCGGTCCTGCTGCACTTCTACGTCTTCGACTTCGGCTCGGTCTGAACGAACGAGCTGTCCCAGTTGGGACAACGCGCCGCGGAGATCCGAGCGCTCGGGGCGGAGATCGTCGCCGTGGCGGTGACGAGCGTCTTCGCCCAGCAAGCGTTCGCTCGGTCGCTGGGCGTCGACTTCCCGCTGGTCTCGGATTGGAACCGCACGCTCGCGCCAGCCTACGGCATCCAATACGACGTCTGGCGCGGCCACCAGGGTGTCGCCAAGCGCTCGGTGTTCGTGCTCGACCGCGACGGCATCATCCGCTACCGCTGGGTGACGGACGACGCGCTCGTGATGCCGGATTACGGAGCGGCGGTCGCCTGCCTGGCCAGCCTGGGGCGGCCGACGGCCTGACGCCCGCCGCGGTCTTGACACCGAACTGGGAGGGCGCCATAGTTGGCGCACGGGTCGCAGGGCCCGCCAAGAATCGAAGCCTGACGTGAGCCGCCGCAGCCGCCGCCAGTTTCTGCGGGCCAGCCTGACTCTGGCCGGCCTGGCACTGCTGCTCGGGTGTGGGGTCTTGCCGAGCCCAGCGCCTGCGCGGCCGAAAGTACCCCGGGTCGGGTACCTCACAGGTGGGCCCTCGTCCCTCACGGAGACTTTCCCGGCAGCGCTGCGCGAGCTCGGTTACCGCGAGGGAGAGAACATCGTCATCGAGTACCGAGCCGCGGAGGGGGTTGTTGAGCGGCTGCCGGCGCTCGCGGCCGAATTGGTCCGTCTGCCGGCCGACGTTATCGTTGCCATAGCCACACCCGCGGCACGGGCTGCCAAGGAAGCAACGAGCACGATCCACGTCATCTTTGCGGTCGTCGCCGACCCCGTCGAGCAAGGACTGGTCGCCAGCCTGGCGCGGCCTGGCGGGAACGTCACGGGGCTGAGCACCCTTACCCCAGAGATAAGTGGGAGGCGGGTGCAACTGCTCAAGGAGGCGTTTCCCGCGCTCGCCCGTGTGGTCGTCCTCTGGCACGCGGACAACCGAGGCATGGCGCTCGCATTCCAGGAGACGGAGGCCGGAGCGAGGGCCTTGGGGCTGGAAGTTCAATCCGTTCCGGTGCACGGGCCCGACGACTTAGATGGCGCACTCGAAGCCGTGACCGCGGCCCGCGCCAAGCTCTCATCGTGCTTCCCAGCCTCCCTTTTCGCGACCTGACGCCGATGGTGGACTTCGCCGCCAAGAACCGCCTGCCGTTGATGCTTTCGTCGAGCGAGCTTGCCTCCCAAGGCGGCCTCATGTCGCTTGCGCCGGACTATCAAGCCATGTACCGCCGCGCGGGCACCTACGTAGACAAGATCCTCAAGGGCGCGAAGCCGGCCGACCTGCCCGTCGAGCAGCCGACGAAGTTCGACTTCGTGATCAACCTCAGGACTGCGCAGGCCCTGGGACTGACCATTCCCCAGCCTGTCCTCATCCAGGCGACTGAGGTCATCCAATAGAGGAGTGGGAGCGGGGACAACGATGCGCTGGGTCCTGATGGTTGTCGGCTTCGTACTCGTCCTGCTGGGCAACGTGTGGATACTGCAGGGGCTGAATGTCCTGCCAGGCAGCTTCATGTCGGGCCAAGCCTTCTGGGCGGGCGCCGGGCTGGTCGCGCTGATCGTCGGAGTTGGGCTGCTCGTCGCTGGACTGCGCCGCCGCGCGACCGGCGGCTGAGCTGCCGGCAGCGGCTACGGCTGGCGGCCGGACAGCGCGATGAGGCGATCCTGGACCGGAGCGTCGTCTGGGCATTCGACCGCCGCGGCAAAGGCTCGGCCCGGTCCGCGGAGATCCGGGTTGTCGAACTGCCGCATCATCTCCAGCGTCGCCGA
>DASPXK010000159.1:0-2732 GCA_035637315.1 Chloroflexota bacterium | reverse complement strand
GGTTTCCGCGTCGCCGATCCCCTGATCGATCAGTTTCGGCGTGCTCGTCCAGGGAGAAATGGCCACAGTCACGTCCACGGCGGAGCCGCGCGGGAGGGTACTCCCCTGGCGCGCGCTCTGCGTGATGACCGCGCCCCAGGGTTGCCCTGTGACTTCAGACTGCTCCACCTTGCCCAGAGCCAGCCCGGCCGCGACCAGGTCTGATCGCGCGTCGTCCAGGCGCCGCCGGCGAAGATCGGGCACGGAAACTGGGGGCGGACCGCTGCTCACCCCGACCCTGATCGGCTGGTCGCTCTGGATCGTCGTGCTGGCGGGCGGCTCCTGTCGCAAGACCACGCCTCGAGGTACCGCGTCGGATGCCTCCTCGGCGGTGTTGATGGTCAACCCGGCCTCGCGGACGATGACGCGCGCCGAGTCGACGCTCTGGCCCACCAGCTCTGGGACCCTCACCGCGTGTGGCGGATTGAGCAGCTTGGCTAACTGGGGCGCCAGCATGGTCAAGCCCAGGACGGCCGCCGCGCCGAGCACACCCACCAGGGCTGGCCGTCGGGCCCTGAGTCTGGCCGCGACGCGTGTGATGGCTCGGGATGGCCCCTCCCATCGGCCAGGAGAGGCGACCGGCTCGGGCACGGCCCAGTCCGGCGGCGAAGCGTCGAGATCGACACGCTCGATCGCCTGCCGAAACTGCTCGGCCGACTGGAACCTTCGCTCCGGGTCCCTGGCCAGGGCGCGCATCACGGTCCAGCTCACTTCCGGCGGCAGGTCCGGGCGCGCCTCCACCAGCGGGGCCGGATCGCGCGCCAGGCGCTGGGTGGCCACCTCCACCCAGTTCCCGCCGTCGAACGGCTTGCGGCCGCTCAGCAGCTCGTACGCCAACAGCCCCAGCGCGTAGACATCCGAGCGGGCGTCCGCCTTGCCGTGCTCGATCTGCTCTGGCGCCAGATACGGCGCCGAGCCACCCACGCGAGCCGGATCGATCGCTCCGGTCGTGGTGGCCAGGTGGGCGATGCCAAAGTCGACGAGCTTGGCGTTCCCGTCGTCGTCAAGCAGTACGTTATCAGGCTTGATGTCGCCGTGAATGATGTCCTCGGCATGAAGCAGCTCGAGCGCCTCCGCCACCTGGGATACGATCCTGAGCACCTCGGCTGCCGACGGCCGACTGCCGACCGCCAGCAGATCGCGGAGACTGCCCCCGGAGACGTCTTCCATCACGACGAAGCACGTCTCGTCAGTCCGGCCGGCGTCGAAGATCGTGACGAGGTGAGGGTGGAAGAGGCGAGCGATGCGCAGCTCCATGTCCAGGAAGCGCTCCACGAACTCAGGCTCGCGGCAGATCTGGGGATGGAGCATCTTGACTGCTACCGAGCGGTCGAGGGTCATGTCCAGGGCGCGATAGACGGTGGCCATCCCGCCACGCCCGATCTCGTCCTGAAGGACGTAGCGGCCCGGCAGGGCCCCGGCCTGGCTCTCGATCTGGTCGGACCTCGCCTCGCTGTGGCTCGGCCGCCGACGGCGAACTGGACTCTCATGCGTCGGCCGTGGTCTCACGATCATGGGCGGTCCCCTCCCTGGACGCGACTGTCCGCCAGACTCACGCGTGCAGTAGCACACTCCGTGCCAGGGCCGTCAGACCGACGCTGGACGAGTCGTGGGTCGTCAGCGAGCTACCGTGAGGCCGGGCGCTCGTCCGACCAGAAGCGCTGATGTCTTTCACGCCGTCGCCGACCCTACCCGGCGGGCGATCCTCGACCGTCTGCAGGCTGGGACAGCGCCGGTGACCGAGCTCGGCTCGGGGTTCCCGATGAGTCGCCCGGCGATCTCGAAACATCTGCGCGTGCTCCGCCGCGCCCGCCTCGTTCGAGAGCGGCGTGTGGCGCGCCAGCGCATGTACTGGCTCAACCCCGTGCCGCTCCAGGACGTGGCGGAGTGGGTCGAAGCCTATCGGGCCTTCTGGCAGGCCAGCCTCATCCAGCTCAAACGCCACTTGGAAGGAGATGAAGCATGACAGCCACAGCCAACGTCGAGCAGGGCACCATCAACGCGGTCGTCGACATCGCGGCGCGGCCCGAAGCGGTCTTCCGCGCGCTGACCGATCCGAAGGAGCTCGAGGCATGGTGGGGGTCGGAGGACACCTACCGCACGTCGGATTGGAAGATAGACCTGCGCGTGGGCGGGCAGTGGAGCGCCGCCGCGAAGGACCCGAGTGGGGGGACTCAGACGGTCAAGGGCGAGTACTTGGCCGTGGACCCGCCCCGGCTCCTGGAGTACACGTGGCTACCGAGCTGGGAAGACTTTGCGCCGACGACCGTGCGCTGCGAGCTCGAGGCCACGTCGACAGGAACCCTGCTCACGGTGGCGCACAGCGGCTTCGTCGGTCGCCCAAAGTCGTGTGAAGAGCACGCTGGCGGTTGGACGCTCGTCCTGGACTGGCTCGCGCGCCACGCGGAGGCATCGGCGGCACGGTAACGGCTGTTGGCTGCCCGATCGAGGTCGGGCGCTAGTGGCCTCTCCGACGCCCGGGCCTTGGCGCGGGCGGACCCGGAGCAGGGGCCGGCGGCTGGTTGAGGGCGGGCGGAGCCTGGTCGGGGGTAGGCTGTGCGGTCGGCTGCGGGCCCGGGGTGGGAGCCGCAGTCGGGGCCGCCTGAACAGTAGTCGGCGTTCGCGGCGCGCTGGTGGGCCCGGGCGTGGTCGCGGGCCCGACGCCCGAACTCTTGAACGGCGCGACCAGCGCC
>DASPXK010000158.1:0-26587 GCA_035637315.1 Chloroflexota bacterium | reverse complement strand
GCTCGCTTGGAGCCGACCGGAGCGCCCCGGTTGGCCAATCCGGGCTATCCGGGCTCTCCGCGCGCCCCAAGCTCACTTCGCATGCCTAGCCCTCCGGCCCACCGCATCGCCCATCGCCGGTTTCACATTAGCCGGTTCTCGGCTGGGTTTCTAGCACCCCGACCCCGGCCGTCAGTACCGCGACCATTAGGGAGCGGGGTACGGCGACATAGCCGCAACGATCGCGGTACTGACGATCATGGCTGCTGGCTAGACGGAACGAGGCTTGGTTCCCACGTGCAGCGATACGGTCCCCAGGCCCAGGCTCCGATACGTGACGTTCGCCAGGCCGGCCGACTCCATGGCAGCCGCCAGGGCACGCGGCTCGAGGAAATGAGCGACCGCTTCCGGGAGATACGTGTACGCCTCGCGGTCTCCAGCGACCAGGCCGCCGACAAGTGGCACGACACGGCGGAAGTAAGCTCGGAACAGTCCCCCGAAGAGAGGCGTGCGCGGATTGGTCAACTCCAGGCAGACGACGCGGCCGCCGGGCCTGACCACGCGCCGCTGCTCCCGGAACCCCAGCTCCACATCGACCAGGTTGCGGACCGTGAAGGCGCTCACCACGCAGTCGAACGTGTCGGTTCGAAACGGCAGACTGGCGGCATCGGCCGCGATGAGGCCCACCTGGTTGCCAGTTTGACGATGTCGCAGCCACTTCTGGCCGGCCCTTAGCATCGGCTGGCTGAAGTCTGCGCCCACCAGGTAACCCGTCGGCATCGCTTCGGCCAACTGGAGCGCCAGGCGGGCCGTGCCGGTCCCCACGTCTAGCGCCAGGCCGTCAAGGGGAGGCGTGGCGGCACGGACGGCCGCATGCCGCCAGCCACGGTCCAAGCCGAACGTCATGAGCGTGTTCATCAGGTCGTAGCGGCGCGCGATTCGCCCGAACATCGCGCTGACAAACCGACCTCGGGCCGGGCCAACCGGGACGCTCACGCGCGGGACGCGAGTAACACCGCGGCAAACGTGAACGCGAAAACGGCCAGGCCCAGGTAGCCGTTGACATTGAAGAACGCCGCGTCCAGCCGCGATAGGTCAGTCGGGCTGACCAGGCTGTGCTCGTACGCCAGCAGCCCGGCCGCGACCGCCCAGCCCACCCAGTACAGCAGCCCCAGGCCTGTGATCAGTCCCACCGCCGCGAGCGCCGCCAGCGTCACCACATGACAGGCCCGCGCCGCGAACAGGCTGGTAGCGACGTTGACATCCGCGGCGATCGAGTGCAGCCGGTGCGCCCGATCGAACTCCACGTCCTGGCAGCAGTAGATCAGATCAAAGCCTGCCACCCAGGCCGCGACAGCCACCCCCAGCCAGATCGCCGGCCAGTCGAGCGTTCCAGTCACTGCGACCCAGCCACCAACTGGTGCCCCACCATCTGTGATGCCGAGTATGAGGTGGCACAGCGGCGTGAAGCGCTTGGTGTGGTGATAGCCGACCAGGAAGACGACGGCGATCGGCAGCAGCTTCACACACAGGTCGTTGAGCATCCAGGCCGAGAGGGTGAGGACGCCCAGCGACGCGGCCGCCACGAGCCAGACTTCTCGGGCCGGCAAGCGCCCGCTCGGGACGGGACGTCGGGCGGTGCGCGGGTTGAGCGCGTCCAACCGCCAATCGACGACCCGGTTGAGCGACATGGCGAGCGTCCTGGCGGCCACCATCGCGACCGTGATCCAGGTGAACTGCCACCAGGTCGGCAGGCCCCTGGCCGCCAACACCATTCCGAGATAGGCGAAGGGCAGCGCGAAGACGGTGTGCTCGAACCTGACGTTCTCGAGGAGGAGAGAAAGCTTCATGAACGTCTTGCAGGGCGAGGGCCTGGCCTGCCCGGGGGCGCAGCAAGCGGCGCCCCTACAATCCGTATTCCCCCCACCTTCTGTCAACCAGGGCTTTGATCTCGGGACTCATCACGATGTCGGGTGGCCACTGGCGGGTGTAACCATCGGCTTCGGTCTTGCGAGTCGCGTCGATGCCCAGCTTGCCTCCCACGAGCGGCCGCGGCGCAGCGTGGTCGAGCACGTCGACAGGACCCTCAACCACGACCAGATCCCGTTTGGCGTCGACGTTGTTGGTCACCCGCCAGGCGACCTCGGACAGGTTCTGGACGTCGACGTCCTCGTCGACGATCACCAGGTTGCGAGCGAACATCATCTGGCCCATCCCCCACAGGCCATACATCACCTTGTGCGGCTGGGCCGGGTAACGCTTGCGGATCGAGACAATGACCAGGTTGTGAAAGACGCCCTCGGCCGGCATGTTGACATCCACGATCTCTGGCGCTACGGCCTGCATCAGCGGCAGGAAGAGCCGTTCGGTCGCCTTGCCCAAGAAGTAGTCCTCCATTGGCGGGCGGCCGACGATGGTGGTGTGGTAGATGGGGTGGCGCCGATGCGTGATCGCGGTCAGGTGGAAGACTGGGTACATGTCGGCCAGCGAGTAGTAGCCGGTGTGGTCGCCAAAAGGCCCTTCCAGTCGCAGCTCACCAGGATCGCAATACCCTTCCAGGACGATCTCGGAATTGGCCGGCACTTCCAGGTTGACCGTCTTGCAGCGGACCAGCTCGAGCGGCTTGCGACGGAGGAAACCGGCCAGTAGGAGCTCATCCAGGATTGGCGGTAACGGGGCCGAGCCGGCGTAGGTCGTAGCTGGGTCGGGCCCGATCACGACGGCCACTTCCATCCTGGCCGGCCCCGCTTCGCCGTAGTGCTCGGCGCCGCCCTTGTGCTTGTGCCAGTGCAGGCCAGCGGTCGTCTCATCGTAGACCTGCATGCGATACATCCCCACGTTGCGGACTCCCGTCCGAGGGTGGCGGGTGATGACCAGACCGAAGGTGATGAACGGGCCGCCGTCCTCCGGCCAGCAAGTTAGGACCGGTAGGTCTCGGAGGGACGGTCGCTCGACCACCACCTCATGGCACGCTCCGCGGTCGACCATCTTCGGCGCGGCAGCGGCCACCTCGCGCAGGTCCCCAAGCAGTTTGAGCTTGTCGATCCAGCCGCTGGGCGGAGCCAGTTTCATTAGCTTCCGGACCCGGTCGCCAAGCTGGTCCAGAGACGAAACGCCCAGCGCCCAGCTCATCCGCTCGGCGCTCCCGAAGGCATTTATCAGGACCGGCATTCGGTGCCCGCTGACGTTCTCGAACAACAGCGCGGGCCCGCCACACTTGACCATTCGGTCCGCTAGCTCGGTGATCTCGAGCTCGGCGCTGACCGGCGCGCGGACCCGTCTAAGCTGGCCACGCTGCTCGAGAAGCTGGATGAAGGCGCGCAGGTCGCGCGGCGCCATGGCTCACCTCGGTCGCATCTTACACAACGGACGATAGACCATAGACGACAGACGACAGGCGAATCGTGTCCATCGTCCGTCGTCCCTCCTCGATCGTCGTCGGGTGCGTGCTATAATCGAGACAGAGCGGCCACTTACATCTCCGCCAGTCCTCGGTCCCCGCTAGTGCCGGGACCGGACTCAGCTCTTCGCGCAAGCGAGCCCGGGAGGGCCGATGCTGGCCTCGTTCGGACCCGTTGCGATTTTTCTCATCGTCGCGTTGATTTTCGCCGTCGTGCCGCTTATATTAGGGCGCTTCATCGCCCCCAAGAACCCGGATCGGGTCAAGCTTCAGCCGTACGAGAGCGGCATGAAGACGATCGGTCCGACACACATTCAATTCCGCACGCGCTACTACCTCTACGCGCTGATCTTCGTCATCTTCGACGTCGAAGCAATCTACCTCTTCCCCTGGGCCGTGGCCTACAACCACCTGGGGCTGTTCGCCCTGGTCGAGATGGCGATCTTCATCGGCTTCCTGCTAGTGGCATTCGGCTACGCATGGCGGAAGGGCGCGCTGGACTGGCGGTAGGCGCGAGTGGTTGGAGCGTAACCCTCCATGACCGTTGCGCCAGATAAGCCAAATACCCTCGGGAACCCAAACGACAAGACGGCCCTCGAGTTCGAGCAGCCGCGGCCGGCCGACCAGATCCTCGAGTCGCGCTTCGAGGTGCCTACCGAGCTCAAGGGCCACGCGCTGATAACGTCGCTCGATTCACTTGTCGGCTGGGCCCGCCGCTCGTCGCTCTGGCCGCTGACGTTCGGGCTGGCGTGCTGCGCAATCGAGATGATGGCGGTCGGCACGGCCCGCTTCGACCTGGCCCGCTTCGGGGCGGAGGTGTTCAGGCCCTCACCACGCCAGGCCGACGTGATGATCGTGTCCGGCACCGTCACCACCAAAATGGCTCCCGCCGTCAGGCGGCTCTACGATCAGATGGCTGACCCAAAGTTCGTCATCGCCATGGGTAGCTGCGTGATCTGCGGCGGTCCGTATCAGGGCAGCTACAGCACCGTGCCGGGGATCGACAACTTCGTGCCGGTCGACGTGTACCTGGCAGGCTGCCCGCCGCGGCCCGACGCGCTGATCCACGGGATCATGCAGATCCAGCAAAAGATCAAGCGCGAAGCGTCGGGCAAGAAGTAGATGGCTGTTGACAAAGCGGCGGCCGCCAAGCCAGCCGAGCCGGAGCCCGAGCCACCGGAGCTTGCTGCTCTCAGGGAGATCGCGTCCGATCTGACCTGGGAGCGCAAGCGCGGTTACCTCGAGGTCAAGCTTCCTCGGGACAACCTGGTCACAGCGGCGCGGCGGCTCAAAGAGCTCGGCTACGACTACCTCTCGGCGGTCACGAGCGTGGACTGGATGGACCGCCTCGAGATGCTCTACCACGTCTACTCCTATGACTTCGCGGCCCATCGCGAGTGCTTCGTGCTGCGAGTCGACCTGGCCCGCGAGGCGAATCCGCTCTGCCCGTCGCTCACGACCATCTGGCCGGGCGCGGAGTTCCAGGAGCGCGAGGTCTACGACTTGATGGGCGTCAAGTTCACTGGCCACCCCGACCTGCGGCGGATCCTGACCGACGAGGACTTCCCCGGCCACCCATTGCGCAAGGACTGGACGTTCGACTACGAGCGGGTCCTGGTCCGCCACCTGCGCTACGGCGCCGAGGGGCAGGGCGCGCCGCCCGGCGGCATGGAGGGCTTCCGAAGTGTTTGAGGGCGCAGCCGTCGAGCTTGTCCAGTCACCGGAAGACGCCAGCGAGCTGACCCTCAACATGGGCCCGCAGCACCCCAGTACGCATGGAGTCTTCCGGCTCATCCTGCAACTCGACGGCGAGACGGTCGTCGGCGTGCGGCCCGTCATGGGCTATCTGCACCGCTCCACTGAAAAGCTCGGCGAGGCCCGCACCTACGTCCAGGCGGTCACGCTGACCGACCGGATGGACTACATCGCCCCGATGTCGAACAACCTGGCCTATGCATTGGCAGTCGAGAAGCTGGCCGGCCTCGAGGTCCCGGAGCGCGCCCAGTACATCCGCGTGATCGTCACCGAGCTGAACCGGATCGCCAGCCACCAGATCGCCGTCGGCACATTCGGCGCGGATGTCGGGACCTGGTTCACGCCGCTCATTTACACCTTCCGCGAGCGTGAGGAGATCCTCGACCTGTTCATGATGTGCGCCGGGGTGCGCATGAACCCGAGCTACATTCGGTTCGGGGGGGTGGTTCGCGATGTCCCACCCGATTTCGTCGAACGGGCTCGTCGGTTCCTCGACAAGATGCCGCGCAAGATAGACGAATACGAGTCGCTGCTGACGAACAACGAGATCTTCCAGGCCCGCACCAAGGGCATCGGCATGCTGCCGCCCGAGCTAGCCAAGCAGTACAGCGTGACAGGACCAATCGCGCGGGCCAGTGGCATTCCCTACGACGTGCGGCGCGCGGAGCCGTACAGCATCTACGATCGCTTCGCCTGGAATGTGCCAGTCCGCTACGGCGGCGACTGCTTCGACCGCTACATGATTCGGATCACGGAGATGCGCGAGAGCGTGAAGATCGTCCAGCAAGCGCTTCGCGATATACCCGAGGGGGAGATTCGCGGCCGCATGCCCAAGGTGCTGCGGCCCCCGAAGGGCGACGCCTACGCCAGAATCGAGGCGCCCAAGGGCGAGCTGGGCTTCTACATCGTCAGCGACGGCTCGACTCAGCCGTACCGATTCAAGGTCCGCGCGCCGAGCTTCATCAACTTGACCGTTCTCGGCCAGCTGACGATCGGGCACAAGGTGGCCGACGCGGTCGTCATCCTCGGCAGCTTCGACATCGTAATGGGTGAAGTGGACCGGTGAGCTTCCTGCTGGACCCCTTCGGCACACTCCACGACGTCCTCTACGGCTTTCTTCTGGGGTTGCTGCCCAGCTGGCTGGCGGACTTGATCATGGCGCTGGTGGGGGTCGTCATCATCGTCAGTGTCGTACCGGTCCTGGTCATGAGCGCGATCTACCTGGAGCGGCGGATCATCGCCAAGATGCAGGACCGGATCGGGCCCAACCGAGTCGGGCCGTTCGGGCTGCTGCAGCCGGTCGCCGACGCGATCAAGCTGCTGTCGAAAGAGGACATCATTCCCGCCGGCGCTGACCGACTGCTCTTCATCCTCTCTCCGATCCTGGTGCTCGGCGCCTCGCTGATGGTGTGGGTGACCATACCCTGGGCGCCCGGCTTGGCGCCGACCGACCTCAACGTGGGGGTGTTGTTCATCATCGCGATGGGCGCCCTGCCAACGATCGGGATCATCATGGCCGGCTGGGCGTCGGACAACAAGTACTCGCTGTTGGGCGGGATGCGGGCCGCGGCCCAGTTCATCAGCTACGAGATCCCAGGCGTGCTAGCGGCGCTGGTCCCGGTCATGCTGGCCGGCTCGATGTCGCTGTACGAGATCGTGCGGGCGCAGCAGGGCGGCAACTGGTTCCTGTTCTCCCCGTGGGGGTTGCTGGCTTTCCTGATCTTCCTGATCGCCGGCATCGCCGAGGTGAACCGCACCCCGTTCGACCTGGTCGAGGCCGAGTCGGAGATCATTGCCGGCTTCCACACCGAGTACAGTGGGATGCGCTTCGCGTTATTCTTCCTGGCCGAGTACGCCAACGTCTTCGCGATCTCGGCCGTTGGCACGCTGCTGTTCCTGGGCGGCTGGTCGGGACCCGACACGCTGCTGCTAGGCTCGCCCGTGGTACCCCGCTTCGTGTGGTTCTTCGTCAAGATGTATGCGCTGGTCTTCGTCTTCTTCTGGCTGCGCGGGACGCTGCCACGCTTTCGCTATGACCAGTTGATGAACTTCGCCTGGAAGACGCTGCTGCCGGTATCGTTGCTCAACGTGGGTGTCGTCGGTCTGTGGATCAGCATCACGCGAGGTTTTGTGGGGTAATCCGATGCTTGGACTCGGCGTGGCCCGAGGGATGCTCACCACCCTCTACCACTTCCTATTCGTAAGACCGGTCACGGTCCAGTATCCAGAGCAAAAGATCGAGCTGCCGCCCTGGACCCGCGGCCGGCCACGGTTGATCTACGATGTCGACCTGGGCGACCTGCGCTGCACGGCCTGCGGGGCCTGCGCGCTGGCCTGTCCCGTCGACGTGATCAAGATCGAGCAGCACCCGAGTCCGATTAAAGGCAAAATCCTCGACCGCTTTGACCTCGACATGGGCGGCTGCATCGAGTGCGCGCTGTGCGTCGAGGCCTGTCCATTCCGCGCGATCGTCATGGCCCCAGACTTCGAGTTCGGGGCCTACGACCGCGAGAAGTCGCTGGTCTTCAACATGCACGAGCTTCGTATCGCCGGCACGCCTGAGGTCGACGCGGCCATGGAGTTCCAGCAGGGTGTCAAGCGCGGCCTTGCCGGCCAGCAGGCTCGGGCGGGCGCGCCGGCCGCCGTGCAGGGCCGCGCGTGACGCCCGGCGACGTATTCACGGCCATCGCCTTCTACCTGGTCGGGGCGACGACGCTAGTCGCCGGGATCGGGATGGTGCTGGTCCGCAACATGGTGCGCAGTGCCCTCCTACTGGTGCTTGCGCTGGGCGGCGTGGCCCTGATGTACGTGCTGCTGTCAGCCGACTTTCTGGCGGTAGTCCAGCTGCTCCTGTACATCGGCGCGATCATGATCCTGATGCTGTTCGCGATCATGCTGACCCCAGGCCAGGTCGACCTGCCCAGCTCGGCCCCTCAGGCGCAGCGCATTACATCAGCCCTGACGGCGCTCGCCGTAGGCGTGATCTCGCTGTTCGTAGTACTGAGCCATCCCTGGAGGATACGAGCCGCGCCGCTGGACATCGTCACCAGCGAGCGACTCGGGAGCCTGCTCATGTCAACCTACGTGCTGCCGTTCGAGATCGCTTCGCTCTTGCTGACCATTGGCATGATCGGCGCGATCGTCATCGCACGGGAGGACTGAATCTATTCACCACAGAGAGCACAGAGCTCACGGAGAGAATCGAGGCCTCCAATGAGAAACCGCTCCGCGTTCTTTGTGGTGGGGTAAGGGATCTAGAGTAGTGGCGCTGGTGCCGGTCGGCCTCCACCACTTTCTGGTGCTGGGCACGCTGCTGTTTTGCATCGGCATGTACGGTGCCCTGTCACGAAGCAACGCGGTGGGGATCCTGCTCTCCCTCGAGCTGATGCTGAATGGCGTCAACGTCATCATGGTCGCGTTCGCCAAGTTCATCGACACCCCGCAAGAGCTGGCCGGCCAGGTCTTCGCGATCTTCATCATCACCGTTGCCGCCGCCGAGGCCGCGGTCGGGCTGGCCATCGTGATCGGGGTGTATCGCCTGCGCAATACCATCCAGGTCGATCAGATCGACCTGTTGAAGGGCTAGCCGGGCCGTGGAGCTGGCCTGGCTCGTCCCGGCCCTACCCCTGGCAGCGTTCGCGGTCATCGGCCTGCTCACGCTGCGGTACGCAAACCTGTCCAGCTTCATCAACATCCTGGCCATCGGCGGCTCGTGCGCGATCGCCTGGATGCTGTTCTTCCGGGTCCTTGGCGGCGAGCCGCCGTTCGAGCAGGAGATCCCCTGGCTGGCCCTCAACCTCCAGACGGCACTTACCTTCGGGCTGCGCGTCGACCCGTTGTCCGCGATCATGATCGCCCTTGTCACGACGGTCAGCCTGGTCATCCAGGTCTACTCGCGTGGCTATCTGTACGAGCCGGCCGAGGAGGGCGAGGAGCACGGCGAGCGTCACGGGCCGGCGACGATGGTGCGGGACTCGGGCTTCGCCCGCTATTTCGCTTTCATGGCCCTGTTCACCGCGGCGATGCTCGGCCTGGTGCTGGCCAACAACCTGCTTACGATCTACATCTTCTGGGAAGGCGTGGGGCTCGGCTCCTACCTGCTGATCGGCTTCTGGTACAGGAAGCCCGAGGCAGCCGCGGCGGCCAAGAAGGCGTTTGTTACGACGCGCTTTGGCGACTTCGGCTTCCTGATCGGCATCCTGTACCTCTACATGCAGACCGGGACGCTGCAGTTCGCCCGCCTGGCCGAGATGGCCGAACAGGGCCAGATCGGATCGACCGTGCTGACGGTCGGAGCGTTGCTCATCTTCTGCGGCGCGGTTGGCAAGTCGGCCCAGTTCCCGCTCCACGTCTGGCTGCCCGACGCGATGGAGGGGCCAACTCCGGTCAGCGCGCTGATCCACGCCGCCACGATGGTGGCAGCCGGTGTCTATCTAGTGGCGCGGGCGCTCCCGATCTTCGAGCACGCTCCCGCCGCGATGCTAGTCGTTGCGCTCATCGGCGGCTTTACCGCCATCTTCGCCGCCTCGATGGGCCTGGTTGCCTACGACATCAAGCGGGTGCTGGCCTTCTCGACCATCAGTCAGCTGGGCTACATGATGCTCGGCCTCGGCGCGGGAGCGATCGGGGCCGGCATGTTCCATCTGTTCACGCACGCCTTCTTCAAGGCCCTGCTTTTCCTGTGCGCCGGCAGCGTGATCTTCATGCTCCATAGAGCCGGCGCGCACGACCCAGTCGATCGAGACCCGCTCGATCCACCCCGAGCGCAGGACATTCGCTACATGGGCGGCATGTGGCGGCGAGCCCCGATCAGCGCGATCACGATGACGATCGGCGCGCTCTCCCTAGCCGGCATCCCGCCTTTAGCGGGCTTCTGGAGCAAGGATGACGTCTTGCTGGCCACTTACGAGCGCGCGTCGCAAGGCGGGGGCATCTACTGGCTCCTACTAGCCTTCGCCCTGGCTACCGTCCTGATGACTGCCTTCTACATGTTTCGGGTGATCTTCATGACCTTCGCCGGCGAGCACCGCGGTCCCGCCGACGCGCAGCACATCCGGGAGTCACCGGCGGTCATGACTGTCCCCCTTATGCTGCTGGCGCTGCCGAGCATCGCGGCCGGCCTGTGGGGCGCGCCCCAGCTTGGAAATGGGTTCGGGCACTTCCTCGAGGGCGGCAGGTTCCACTCGAGCGAGATGAGCGTCGGGCTGGCCGGCCTGTCCACGCTGCTGGGCGCGGTTGGCATTGGCCTGGCCTGGGCGATGTACTACAGGCGCAGCCTTTCGCCGGAAACGATGGCCGCCCGCTTCCGCCCGATCTATCTGACGCTGTACCGAAAGTACTGGATCGACGAGCTCTACATGTGGCTCATCGACAAGTTCGTCGTTGCCGTCTCGTTCGGGATCAACTGGTTCGACCAGAACGTCATCGACGGCATCGTGAACGGGTTAGCCAACGCGGTTGGAGCGATTGGCAACGCCATACGACAGGTCCAGACCGGCCGCATCCCGGCCTACGCGCTGGCGGTCTTCCTCGGGCTGACCGTTATCGCCCTCTATGCGATCGTGCTGCACCGGGCCCTCGGATGACACGAGTGAATAGATGGAAATAGCGCTCCTGCACCTGGTCATCTGGCTGCCCGCGCTCGGGGCGCTGTTGACCATGCTGCTGGGCCAAGGCACGCGCGCCCGCGGTTGGGCGCTGGCCTTCTCGGGACTGGCCCTGCTTGCCGCTAGCTGGCTGTATATCCGTTACGACCTGCGAGCCAGCGGGATGCAGTTCGAGAGCAGCTTCCTCTGGCTCGCGCCGATCGGCTCGTCACTGCGACTCGGCGTCGACGGAGTCAGCCTGCCGCTGATCTTCTTGAACTGCCTGCTGACGTTCCTGGCCATCGTCATTTCCTGGAACCTCGAGCACCGACCTCAGCTCTACTTCATGCTCTTGCTCGTGCTCGAGACGGCCGTCAGCGGAGTCTTCGCCTCGCTCGACCTGTTCGTGTTCTTCCTCTTCTGGGAGCTCGAGCTAGCGCCGATGTACCTGCTCATCGGGATCTGGGGCGGGCCGCGGCGCGAGTACGCCGCGATGAAATTCATCATCTACACGGTCAGCGGCAGCGCCTTCATGCTGATCGGGATCCTGGCACTCTATTTCTTCACCGGGGCCGGTACGTTCGACCTGTTCCGTCTGGCCCAGGGCGCTCGCGCGCTGCCGGTCGCGACTCAGGTCCTCTTCTTCGTCTTGCTATACATCGGCTTCGCCGTCAAAGTTCCTATCTTTCCGTTCCACACCTGGCTGCCAGACGCCCACGTCGAGGCCCCAACGCCGGTTAGCGTCCTGCTAGCCGGCATCCTGCTCAAGATGGGTGGCTACGGCCTGATTCGGCTGTGCATGACCATCCTGCCCGACGCTGCCCGGGTCCTGGTGCCGATCCTGGTCACCCTCGCCGTAATCAACGTCCTGTACGGCGCGGCCGTCGCGCTGGCCCAGATAAACGGCGATCTCAAGAAGATGATCGCCAACTCGTCGATCAGCCACATGGGCTACGTCATCCTCGGGCTGGCCGCGCTGACGTCGACGGGCATGGAGGGGGCGGTGATGCAGATGTTCACGCATGGCACCATCACCGGGCTGCTCTTCATGATGGTCGGCCTGGTCTATGACCGGACGCACACGCGCATGATTCCTGATATGAGCGGACTCGCGCCGCGGATGCCTTTCATCGCGACTACCTTCGTGATGGCTGGCCTGGCGTCCCTCGGACTGCCGGGCATGAACGGCTTCATCGGCGAGTTCCTGGTATTCATTGGCTCGTACAGCGTCTGGCCGATCCCGACCATACTGTCGGTCTTCGCGATCGTGCTGACGGCCGGTTACATCCTCTGGATGCTGCTGCGGGTGTTCTTCGGCCCGCTGATGCCGAAATGGCAAGACCTCGGCGACGCCACTCCCCGTGAGGTCTTCGCGGTCGCCACCCTGCTCCTGGTCATCATCGTCGTTGGCATCTATCCCAGCTCGGTGGTCGACATGATCGCCACGGGTGTCCAGCCGATCGCGAGGCTGTTCGCATGAAACCTGTAGGGGCACGGCATGCCGTGCCCTCGGCGGCGGGCACGGCATGCCGTGCCCCTACAAGCGAATGAATGTGGACGTCTGGCTCCTAACGCCCGAGATCCTCCTGGCCATATGGGCCTGTGTGGTGCTGATCGTGGATCTGGCGATGCCATCCAGCGCCAGCCGGCGGCCGCTGCTGGCGCTTTCTCTGCTAGGCATCGCGGGGGCAGCGCTCGCCTCGTTTGCGCTGCTCGGCACGAACACTACCAGCTTCTTCGGCATGCTGATAATCGACAACGTGTCGGTGTTCTTCAAACTACTCTTCCTGCTCGCGGCCGCCCTCGTCGTGCTAGCCTCGGAGACGTTCACCGAGCACGGCGAATTCACGGCCGAGTTCTATGGCCTGATCCTCTTCTGCACCGCCGCCCTGATGCTCATGGCCTCCACCAATGAGCTGATGAGCATCTACCTTTCGCTCGAGACCTCGAGCCTGTCGCTAGCGTTGCTGGCCAGCTGGTCAAAGCGTGAGCTTCGCTCTGGCGAGGCGGGGCTGAAATTCTTCGTGTTGAGCGCCGTGTCGTCGGCGGTCCTGCTCTTCGGGATGGCGCTCTTCTACGGCGTGACAGGCCGCACCGATCTGCGCGCCATCAGCCAGGTGCTGATCACCAGCTCTTCACCGGCCGCGTTGCTCGCCATGTCAATGGTGATAGCCGGGCTCGGCTTCAAGATCGCGGCCGTCCCGTTTCAGATGTGGACACCAGACGTGTATGAGGGCGCGCCGACACCGATCACTGCCTATCTGTCGGTCGCCTCGAAGGGGGCCGGCTTCGCCGTGGTGATCCGGATCTTCGAGGGCGCGCTGCTGGGCGGCGCGATCCAGCCGGTCTGGATGGATCTGTTCGTCCTTCTCTCTTTGCTCACGATGACGGTCGGAAATCTGGCTGCCCTGCTTCAGCGAAACCTGAAGCGGATGCTGGCGTACTCGAGCATCGCGCACGTCGGCTACATGTTGATGGGGCTGGCCGCGGCCACCACCTTCGGCCTCTCCAGCGTGCTGTTCTACCTGCTGGTGTACGCCTTTACGAACATCGGCGCTTTCGCGGTTGTCACTGTCATGGCCCGCTACGTAGAGGGTGAGGATCTCGAGCAGTACTCCGGCCTGGCCCGCCGCGCCCCGGTCCTGTCGGCCATCCTGGCCCTCTGTCTGCTGTCGCTGGCCGGCCTGCCGCCACTGGCCGGGTTCTTCAGCAAGCTGTATTTGTTCTGGGCTGCCGCCGAGCGGGGCCTGTACGCCACGGTCACATGGGGTGTGATCAACTCGGCGATCTCGCTCTATTACTACACACGAGTGATCCGCCAGATGTACCTGGCCGAGCCGGCCACCGACTCGCCCGTCTCGGTCGGCCTGGCCCCGGCGGTCTCACTGGCCGCCGCGGCCCTGGGCGTGCTGGCCATTGGCATATTCGCCAGCCCATTCATCGAGGCCGCCCGGGGGGCCGCGCTGGTCATCACGCGCTAGCTGCCAGCGATCAGCAGTCAGCAGTCAGCAGTCAGCAGTCAGCAGTCAGCCGTCAGCTGTCAGCCGTCAGCGGTCAGCTGTCAGTTGCTCTGACAAGGCCGCGCCGCGTCTAATAGAGTCCGAACAAGCTCTTTACCGGCTCGCATGAGACGTTAGCGACCCAGGTCTGATGGCTGATAGCTGATGGCTGAGAGCTATTCCGAGATCATCGAGCTACGCGGGCACATCATCGACTCGATGATCCTGCCGGCCGTCATGGACGAGGTCATGGACCGCGGCGGGGAGTTCGTCGTCGAGCAGATCGACGTCGGACGGCGCAAGGACGATCCCAGCTACGCCCGCATACAGATCGCCGCCCCAACCCGGGAGCTGCTCCAGGTCCTGGTAGACCGCGCGCAGCGGCTCGGGGCCACCACCGTCACCGCTCAGCGAGTGCGCTGCGAAGCGGCCCCGGCCGACGGCCTCTTTCCGGACGACTTCTACTCCACGACCAACCTGGACACCCAGGTGATGATCGACGGCCATTGGGTGGCGGTCCAGTACCCGGAGATGGACTGCGCTATCGTCGTGGACTTCGCGCGGGGCTCTGCTCGAACGACGCCGCACTCAGAGGTCCACAAAGGCGACCAGGTCGTCGTGGGTCACCTGGGTGTGCGCGTGCTGCCCCTGGAGCGGCCACGCCGGCAACCGCAGGTGTTCGCGTTCATGGGTAGCTCGGTCTCAAGCGAGAAGCCGAAATCCCTGCTCATCAAGGAGATCGCCGAGCAGCTTCAAGAGATCCGCCGCCGCGCGGGACGCACCCTCGTTGTGGCCGGCCCAGTCCTGGTCCACACCGGCATGCGCGGTCGGCTGGTCCGGCTGATCGAAGAGGGGTACGTCCACGGCCTGTTCGCCGGCAACGGGCTCGCGACTCACGACATCGAGTGCGCCCTGTTTGGGACGTCGCTGGGCGTGTCGCTGGCCGAGGGCGTCCCGCTGGAGGGAGGACACGAGCACCATTTGCGGGCTGTGAACCGGATCCGTCAGGCGGGCAGCATCCCGGCCGCCGTGGAACAGGGCATCCTGACGAGCGGCATCATGTACGCCTGCGTCAGGCAGGGTGTCAAATACGTCCTGGCCGGGTCGATCCGCGATGACGGCCCCTTGCCCGACGTCATCACCGACGTAGTCCGCGCCCAGGAGGCGATGCGAACCGTCGTTAGAGATGGGGTAGACCTCGTCATGATCCTATCGTCGATGCTGCACGGCATCGCGACGGGAAACCTGCTGCCCGCCCGGGTCACGACGGTATGCGTCGACATCAGCCCTGCCGTCGTCACGAAGCTGACCGACCGCGGCAGCTTTCAGACGATCGGTCTGGTGATGGACGTGGAGGGCTTTCTGCGCGAGTTGTCAGCCGACCTGAGGCTGGACTAGCGGCCGATTCGTACCTGCTCGAAGCACGAGCTACAGTAGACCGGACGATCTCCACGCGGCAGGAAAGGTACCTGTGTGTCCTGGCCGCACTGCGCGCAGACGGCTGGGTGCATCTCGCGCCGCGGGCGATCGTAGGCCGAGTAACCGGTGTCGTACCCACCCTCTCGCTGGGCGCGCCGCGCGGCGCGGCACTCCGGGCACCGCCCGGGCTCGTTCATCAGACCCTTGAGCGCGTAGAACTCCTGCTCGCCAGCGGTGAACGTGAAATCCACGCTGCAGTCGCGACAGCGGAGGACCTTGTCCGCAAAGCTCACCCAAGTACCCTCCTCAGGGTGCCCCAAGTAGTAGCGGCTTGTTTAGAGCTCCGGTGGCTTTGCAGACGTTCGCGAGCTTCAGAACAGCGCTCAAGCCTGGATCTAAACCGAGCCGGGGCCACTATACAGCAGGTTTCGCGGTTACGCAAGGGGGGCTTTTGGGCAGCCGAGCGGTCGCTTGGCCGCGACGCCAGTTCGCCGCGGGTATCGCAGGCTGGTCGGCGCTACCTTCTCGGCCACGACGAGCGCCCGGTAGGCCGGCACGCCCCGGAGCTCGACCGGCCAGGCCGGCCTGAGCCTAGCGCCCAGTTCTCCCGCCGCCGCACGGCCGGACTCTAGCTGCGCCTTCAGATCGCTGCCGCGCGGCAGGATGAGCCGACCACCCGGTCGAACGAAGGGCAGGCATAGCTCTAAGGCCACTGGCAGTGGCGCCAGGGCGCGCGCGAGGGCCAGGTCGTAACGGTCGCGGTGCGCGTCTTGCCGAGCGAGGTGCTCGGCCCTGGCGTTCACGACGCTCACTCGCGCCAGGCTGAGTGTCGCCACGACGTGCGCCAGAAAAGTCGCTCTCTTGCGCGTCGCCTCGAGGAGCACCATCGCCAGCGACGGATAGGCGATGGCGAGCGGCAAGCCTGGGAAGCCAGCTCCGGAACCGACGTCGATGCATGTCCAGGTTGGCCCAGTCGCGAGCTCAGGCATGATCGGCAGCGCACAGCTCAATGAGTCCAGCAAATGCCTGACCTGAATCTGGTCCCAATCGACCACTCGCGTCAGGTTCACCCGGCGGTTCCAGGCCGTGAGCTCCGCGGCGAAGATGGTGAACTGCTCGAGCTGAGCCGCGCTCAACTCGATCCCGGCCTCATCCGCGCCGCGTCTCAAGATGTCGAGACCCATAGTTCTCCCGGGCCCGGACGAGGCGTGCGCCGCCGCCTACAGCAGGATACCGGCTCCATGGCCGCAGGAGCCCCAGTCCACCCATCGGTATAATTCCAAGTCGCCGTGACATCGGCCGCCTGTGAGGGTACCCGCCAGGCGCCTGTTTCGAGCGTGCCGAGGAACCGATTCTCGATCCAAGGGAGCCGCAAGATGCCGAGCGATCTGACGGTCGGTGAAGCGACTCGAAATTACATCGCGGCCCTCAAGCCCGAAGAGCGCCCGATGGTCGCGCCCGAGCTCCAACGTTTCGTGCGCTGGTTCGGGCCAGATCGGCGGCTCCGCGAGCTCGATCCGATTCAACTCGAGCGGTATCAGGAGCAGTTGACGTCCGCGGGCGTCGATCCGGCCTCCAGGCTGGAGCCGCTGCGCCAATTCCTATCGGACGCGCGCAGCAAAAAGCTACTGGACATCGCCCTGGCCGTCCACGTTCGAGTTCGACGCAAGACAGCGGCCGAGCGGGTTGATCTGGGTAGTCGAGTCGACGCGCCCACGATCGAGGTCACGCAGGCGGGCCACGACCAACTCCAGGCCGAGCTGCAACGCCTCGAGTCAGAAGAGCGTCCACGCATCACCGCCGACGTGGAACGGGCCTATGCTGACAAGGACTTTCGCGAGAACGCCCCCTACGACGCTGCCAAGCAGCATCTAGCGGAAATCCAGCGCCGAATCAACGAGATCAGGGAGACGCTCACGGCCGCGAAGATCGTCGGCGGAGCGAGCGGCGAGCGGGCTGGCCTTGGGACGAGGGTCGTCGTTCGTGATCTGGCCGAAGGCGAGGAGGTCAGCTACACGCTCGTCGGGCCAGGCGAGGTCGACCGACGTAGTGGGCGGATCTCGATCCAGTCACCCGTCGGCCAGGCGCTGGCGGATCGGAAAGTTGGAGAGACGGTCGAGGTTCAAGTGCCGGCGGGCGTGATTCGCTATCGAATCGAAAGAATCGAATGAGTCGGTACCGCGAGCGTGAGGGAGCGGACGCCGTTGGCCGCGTGCCCTCCCTCACGCTCGCGGTCCTGTCGTGAGGTCTGGATGGGAGCGCGTCTCAGCGCCGCCTTGCTCGCTGGCCGAGTCGCTGCGGACCTGAGCCGCCGCCTCGGCCGCGGCGGCGGCACCGTCATTGCCGGCCACGTCGTTCCACGCATCGATCCGACGGCCCTGACCACCGTCACCAGGCGTCTCTCCTTTGGAACTGTGCTCGTCTCAGGCACGAATGGGAAGACGACAACCGCCCGCCTGATCTCCCATGTCATGCGTGGGGCAGGCCTGCGGCCGATGCACAACCGAGCCGGCGCCAACCTGGTCTCCGGACTCGTCACGGCCGTCGTCCAGCAGACCGATCTCCGTGGTTGGCCGCAGGCCGACGTGGGCCTGTTCGAGGTGGACGAGGCAACGCTGCCGGCCGCGCTTGCAGAAGTAAGGCCGCGCGCCATCCTGTTGACCAATATCTTTCGGGACCAGCTCGACCGGTATGGGGAGGTCCACTTCGTGGCCAGCGTGTGGGAGCGGGCGCTCGCGGACTTGCCCGCGGATGCCGCGCTGATCCTGAACTCCGACGACCCGCTCGTGGCCAGGCTGGGCAAAGGTCGCTCCCAGACAGTCTATTTCGGCGTTGGCGACGCCCGGGTCGGAACGGCCGAAGTGCCCCACGCTTCGGACGCGCGGCTGTGCGGGAGCTGCGGCGCGGCGTACGAATACGAGGTCGCCTTCTACGGCCACCTCGGTCACTACAGCTGCCCCAGCTGCGGCCTCAGTCGCCCGCGAGCGCAGGTCGAGGCCATAGACGTCAAGCTGCTCGGCGACCGCGGCACCGAGCTTCGAGCGCGCACGCCCAGCGGCGAGCTGGTCGTTCATCTCAGCTTGCCGGGCCTTTACAACACCTACAACGTCCTAGCCGCGACGGCGGCATGCCTGGCCCTGGGCATCGATCTGATGACCATCAAGGCTGGGATCGAGAGCTTTACGGCCGCGTTTGGGAGGCTCGAGCGAATAAAAGTCGGCGGACGTGAGCTGTTCCTCGCGCTGGTCAAGAACCCGGTTGGTTTCAACGAGGTCCTGCGGACACTCGTCGAGCCGGGCCGATCGCGAACGCTGCTCATCTTGATCAACGATCACTTCGCCGATGGGACAGACATCTCCTGGCTGTGGGATGTCGACTTCGAGCGCCTGGCAGCCACGGCCGAAACGGCCGTCTGCTCAGGCACACGCGCCGAGGACATGGCTGTGCGCCTCAAGTATGCGCTGGTGCCGACGGACAGGATCGTCGTCGAGCCAGATCCGGGGCGCGCCCTCGAGGCAGCGCTCGCCAGGGCTGGGCCCGAGGAGACCGTGTACGTCCTACCAACCTACACGGCAATGCTCGAAGTGCGCGAGCTCTTGCGGCGCAACGGCCGCGTCGGAGGCTTCTGGCAAGACTAATGGCGAGCTTGCAGCCTTCAGCAGTCGGCGATCAGCCCACACTGATCGGGCTTGCCGCGCTCGTTCGCCCTCTGACGGCTGATAGCTGATGGCTGACAGCTCGCTCCAGCTCACGCTCGTCCACCTGTACCCCGATCTGATGAACGTGTACGGCGACCGAGGCAACATCATCGCCCTTCAGCGCCGCTGCGCGTGGCGCGGAATCGAGCTGTGCGTGCAACCGGTTAGCCTCGGCGACCGTCTGAACTCCGAGGAATGTGATCTCGTCTTCTTTGGGGGCGGACAGGACCGTGAACAAGCCGTGATCTCGCCCGACTTCGTGACCCACAAGGGCGCTGCAGTTCGGGATGCTGTCGAGGCGGGGGCTGTGGTGTTGGCCGTGTGCGGCGGATACCAACTGCTGGGCCACACCTACACGACCTTCGACGGCCAAGAGCTGGCGGGGGTGGGGGTTTTCGATGCCCGCTCGGTCCCGGGCAGCCGTCGCAGCATCGGCAACATCGTGGTCCAGAGCGACCTCGGCGGTCGGCCCTTGACCCTGGTCGGCTTCGAGAACCACAGCGGACGAACCTACCTGGGGCCCCGCTGTCGACCGCTGGGACGAGTCCTGAGCGGGGGCGGCAACAACGGCGAGGACGGGACCGAAGGTGCCGTCTACCGCGACGCGTACGGCTGCTACATGCACGGCTCGCTGCTGCCAAAGAATCCCTGGTTTGCCGACCACCTGATCGACCGAGCCTTTCGCCGCCGCTACGGTCCTGACCTGACGCTGCAGCCGCTCGACGACACGCTCGAGGAGCGCGCCCACGCGGCGGTGGTACAGCGAGCCCAGCGGCTCGGGTCGGTTCGCAGCGGCGCCTGGTAGCGCGCCGTGTACGTCCGCGCACGTAAGCTCGCGGCGGCGTCGCTGGTCGTCATGGCTGGCTTCGTCGCGAGCCGCGTCCTTGGGCTGGTCCGAAACATCATCGTCGCCCAGCAATTCGGGACCGGGCGTGAGTACGAGGCCTTCGTCGCCGCCATCACGGTGCCGGACCTCGTCTTCCAGGTGCTGGCGGGCGGCGCGGTGGGCTCGGCCTTCATTCCTGTCTTCAAGTCCTATTTTGCTCGCGACGAGGAGGACCAGGCCTGGCGCCTGACCAGCACGATGATGAGTCTGGCCGTCCTGGCGACCGGACCGGTGGCGCTGGTCCTGATGATCTTCGCGCGCCAGGTGGCCGAGCTGATCGTGCCAGGCTGGGACCCGGCTTCCAAGGACCTGACAGCCACGCTGATGCGCACGATGCTGATCTCGCCCGTCATCTTTTCGGTGAGTGGATTCGCCACCAGCGTCCTCAATTCCTTCCAGCGCTTTGCCCTGGCCGCCCTGGCGCCCATCTTCTACAACGCCTCGATAATCGCCAGCGCGCTCTTTTTCCGCCCCTTGGGGATCGAGGGCGTCGCCATTGGTGTCGCCGTCGGCGCCGTGCTCCACCTCCTGATCCAGGTCCCGGGCCTGGTTAGCCAGGGGATGCGCTTCAGCTTCAGTGTGGACCTTGGCCTGCCTGGCGCCCGCGAAGTCATCCGCCTGATGGGCCCGCGTATGGTCGGGCTCGGGGTAGTGCAGATCAACCAGCTGGTCAACGTCGTCCTGGCTTCATATCTGGTGCTCGGAAGTCTTGGGTATCTCAACGTCGCCTGGCTGATCACCATGACGCCCCTGGTCCTCGCGATGGCCGTCTCCACAGCCGTCTTCCCGACTCTCGCCGAGGAGAGTGCCCGCGAGCGCAGTGAGGCGGTCAGCGAGGTCTTTCTTCTATCGCTGAGGACGATCCTCTTCCTGACCGTGCCCATGGCGGTCGGCCTGATCACCCTGGGCGAGCCGCTCATCCGGCTGCTGTTCGAGCGCGGCGAATTCACTGACCTCAGCACCCGCATGACCGCGCACGCGCTCAACTTCTACGCCCTCGGCCTGGCCGGGCACGCGACGGTCGAGATCGTGGACCGCGTTTTCTACGCCCTCCACGACACCCGCACTCCCGTCCTAGTCGCGTCAGGCGCCTTTGTGCTGAACCTGGTGCTGAGCCTCGTCCTGATGCGAACGCCGCTCAATTACGGCGGCCTGGCGCTCGCCAACGCGCTCGCTGCGCTGGCCGAAGGGTTCGTGCTGATGACGGTGATCAGCCGCCGCGTGCGCGATCTGGACCTCGGGTCGGTTGCCAGGTCGCTCGCGCGCACGGTCATGGCAAGCATCCTCATGGGCATCACGATCGCGACTTTGCCGCAGGTGCTCGAGGACTGGCTTTCACTCTCGCGGACCATCGAGTTGTCGCTTGTGGTGATCATCGTTGCCGCAGCCGGCGCCGCCGTGTATCTGACGTTCGCTTTCCTGCTGCGGTCCGACGAGATCACCGCGCTGCTGCGCTTGGCGCGCTCACGTGGGTAGCAGGCCCCGTCCACTGTCTACGAGGCTCCGGCATGCGAATTGCTAAAGGGCTGGCCGAGGATCCCGCCGCGGTGGACAAGCCGCCCGGCGAGTAGGAGCCCAGATGGTCATCACGCCCCGGAAGGACCCGAAGGGCCCGGGCTTCGGGCCGGGCAGCGGCGCCCTCGGCAGTTGGTCCAGCCGGCTCCTAACGCTCCATCACAACCAGTCGACCGCGAGGCGGCTGAAAGGTCGCTACAGTCTGGACGGCGTCCTCGGCCACGGTACCCTCGGGACAACCTGCCGGGCCTTTGATCACAAGCTGCGGCGGCCCGTCGCGATCAAGCTGTTCTCGGGCCGCCACATTCACGACGGCGTCTTCGCAGCGTCGTTCATGGCCGCGGCGTCCGTTTCCGCCCGCCTGAGGCACCCCCACATCGCGGCGGTGTTAGACGCCGGCCTGGTCGACGGACGGCCATTCATAGTGATGGAGCGGGCCGAGGGTGGCAACCTTCGGCACCTGCTCGCGAGCCGGGGTCAGCTGCCGATTGACCAGTGCCGGAGGATCGCCCTTCAAATCGCGGACGCCCTGTGCTATGCCCACCGCCAGGGCCTGGTGCACGGCAACTTGAAGCTGGAGAACGTGCTGCTAGACGGCCAGGGGCGGGCCAAAGTCACTGACTTCGGCCTCGCTCGGGCCATGGCCCGAGCCGACGGACCCGTCCCCGCGAGCATTCCTCAGGGGTACGCAGCCCTCAGCCTCAGTGAGCAGACGAGCCCCGAGCCAGACGAGCGGACGGACATCTGCGCCGTTGGCGCCCTGATATACGAGCTTCTGGTTGGCCGGCCTCCTTCGACCAGCTCGAAAGGGCCCTCTTCGCCGCTCAAGGCGGGCCGTAAACCCAGTCCGCCGCGTCTGTTCCGGCGCGACCTATCGCCGCAGTTCGAGCGAAGCGTCATGCGGGCCCTGTTGGCGGGTTCTGGTGACGGCTTTAGCTCGGCCCGCGAGCTGCAGCTCGCGCTCGCCGCGCCAGAGCTGACTCCGACGCTGGCCGCGCCGCCGGCCCAGGCAACCCGGCGACTGGACGTCCGACACCCGGCACATCGCGGCTCGCGCGGTTTCGGCCACTCCTTCGCGGCGCTGGTGCCGCTAGCGGCAACGCTGGCTATCGTCGCGGCCGCCGTTGTGGCGCTCACGGGCCTGTTCCCCCGCCTATTCAGCAGTTTCCAGATGACGGAGGCCCCCCGTTTAGTTGATTACGGGCTGACCGAGGCGGGATCGGTGGCCGATGCGTATGGCTTGAGCATCCGAGTGACTGGCAGCCAACCAACCGACGATCGTCCGAAGGGAACGGTCCTGGCGCAGCATCCCACGCCCGGCACCAGGCTGCGGCGAGGCAGCGAGATCAAGCTGACCGTGAGCGCTGGGATGCGCCCGCCGAACGTGGTCGGAAAGTCCGTGGACGAAGGCCGCGCCGCGCTGATTCGAGCCGGGTGGTCAGTCATCGGCGTCGAGCCGAGAGCGGACTCCAACGCTCCGGCGGGCATCGTCGTCGGCTCTCGACCGGGCCCGGAGGAGCTGGCCGAGGACGACAAGCGCGGACTCACCCTGCTCGTCTCGAGCGGTAACCTCGCCTATCGTGGTCCCTTGCGTCTGAGCAACGGCGGCCCGGGCGGAGCCGAAATGGTTGACGGCGATCCCACGACGCTCGGTTCTGTTGGTGGTCCGGCTCCGTGCTGGGTCGAGGTCGATCTCGCTCAACCCAGCACAGTCAGCGGAGTCGACCTGGTGACCGCCCAGGAGCGGCCAGGGGTCACGATCCACGAGGTCTGGGTCTGGACGACCAGCGGCGAGTTTCGGGGCATGCATACCTTCGTGGGCCCGACCGAGGACAACAGCAGCCTGGCGATTCACTTCGTTCCTGTGGCCAACGTTCGAGCGGTCAGGATAGCCACGACCCAGGGCGTGGGCGACGTAGCATGGCGAGAGATCCGGGTCTGGTAGTTGGTAGGCGGCAGGTGGTGGGTAGTAGACGGGTGATGGTTCTGCCATCTACCACCTACCACCTACGACCTACGGAACGGCGGCCAGCCCCGTTGGCGGTGAATGTACAGCACCAGGCCCCAACCGAGCAGGCCGAGTGATAGGTTCGAAGGATCGGCATGGCCGGACGACAGGCCAGAGGCGAAGACCAGGCTGTTGGTGAGGCCGGCCAGGAGGGCAACTCCGTACAACACGGCGGTCAAGAATGTCCGCACCGAGCTTGGCGGCTTCCGTCCCATCGTGGGCGGCATCATCGCACGCCGCGGACTCGGCGGCTAGGCGCGGAGCGCTGTTCTTTCGCGGCGCCCGCCGCGACCTCGTGACAACCGGCGCTCCCGCCGCCCGCCGCAGAGCGAAACGTCACCCGACCGGCTTCGCCGACGGCGACGCGCCCGCTGCCCTCAGCTCGGCCTCGGCCCGCGGTAGCCAGTGGGTCATCTCCATCGCGCGGAGCATCTCGGCGGCCGTCGAAAACCACTGCGTGATGCCACCCACCGCACGAGGTCGTCCACCGCCACTTTGAGCGCCGCGGTCAGGGCGCCGCCCAAGTACGTGACGCCCACGCCCGCGAGGCCCTCGTCGGTCCCCAATTCGAGCGTGACGAACTCGTGCGTTTCGGTGGTCGGGGGCCGGTCGAACACCAGCCGGCTATCCGCCAGTGTGCTCAGCACCCGCGTGGTGACGCTGCTGATCTTCACTCTATGATCCCCTCCCGCGCTGGTCCGCCGTCACAACGACAGCGGAGTGGGCCTGGTTGTCAAGCGCGAAGAGGAGGCGCCGATGAAGCGGCTGAGTCGAGACCACCATATCTACTTCCTGGACCCCGCGGCCCCGCCCGCCATCACGATCGACTCCGGCGAACAGCTGCTGGTCGAGACGTGGGACGCCTTCGAGGGCGTCCGCGACGCGGCGAAGGTCGAGGCCAGAACCGCAAAGGGCCCGGCCACCGGGCCGATCCGCGTGAACGGCGCCGAATCGGGCGACGCGCTCAAGATAGAGCTCCTCAGCATCATCCCGAAGGCTGACGAAGGCGCAGCCCACATGGTCATGTCGGGCCGCGGCTTTCTCGATCGTGATTTCGCCGAGCCCCATTACCTGAGTATCACGCTCGAAGGCGGCGAGGCGGTCCTGCCGTGCGGCCTGCGGCTGCCCCAGCGGCCGTCGATGGGTTTCGTGGCGACCACGCCACAGTACCGCCAGAGTACGGCCAGCGACAGCGGGCCGTACGGCGGCGACCTCGATATGCAGGAGCTAGTGGCCGGCAGCACCCTCTATCTCCCGGTGCTCGTCCCAGGCGGCATGCTCGCGCTCGGCGACTGCCACGCCGTGGTGGGCGACGGAGCCGTGGCCGGCACCGGCGCCGAATGCGCGTCCGATACCCGGATCCGCGTCACCGTCGAAAAGGGCACCCACCTGGCCGCGCCCCGCGCGCTCACCCCCGAGCACTTCGTCGCGCTGTCATACGGCCCGGAGCTCGGCCCGGCGATGCGAGCCGCCGTCCGCCAGATGGTCGACTTCCTGGTCCAGGAGAAAGGCATGGCCCCCTACGACGCCTACACCCTGCTAAGTCTGGCCGGCGACATCCGCGTCTCGCGCACCTTGCGCGACATCAGCTCGGTCAAGATGCTGCTGCTGCGGACCGTCTTGGAGCAGCTGGGCTAGCGCTGCAACGATACCTCTTGTTTGATCAGGCTAAGCGATCTTATCCTGTTTGGGAGAAAGTCGAGTGATGGATAGTCGCTTCTTCGAACAACCTATCCTGAACTCTCCGTATGAGTATCCATTGCGTCACTGGGAGCTCGACGAGGATGGGCAGCCGACGCAGCGGATCATCGAACGCCGCCGCTCGGCCAAATATATTTCGCCGATCCCCAAGCCTCGGAAGCGCAAAGGGGCGGCCCAGCAGCAGCAGATGGTGTTCGACGAAGGCATAGGCCTGTCGACGGAATACCAGCAGTACGACCCGACCCCGATCATCAACGAGCTGCGCCGTCGGGTAGACCGGTGGCGGAGCATCCCGAACCCAAGCGATTGGCGGGTGACACCCGAAACAGCCCGTCTGCTCCAGCACTGGCGTCACCACGCGTTCAACAGCGTCCGGCCGTTCTTCTGCCAGGTCGAAGCAGTGGAAACCGTCATCTGGTTGACGGAGGTGGCGCCAGATTTGGGCAGGGACGGCAGGACGTTCCTCGAGCACCTTGCGAACGCGAGCAACGACGCCAATCCGGAGCTGAAGCGACTCGCGCTGAAGCTGGCCACGGGCGCGGGCAAGACCACCGTCATGGCCATGCTGATCGCCTGGCAGACCGTCAACGCGGTGCGACGACCGCAGAGCCGGCGCTTCACGCGCGGGTTCCTGGTCGTTGCGCCCGGCCTCACGATCAAGGATCGCCTGCGGGTCCTCCAGCCGAATGACCCGGACAGCTATTACGCCAGCCGTGAGCTGGTTCCGAGCGACATGCTGGACGAGGTGAACCGGGCCAAGATCGTCATCACCAACTATCACGCCTTTAAACGTCGCGAGCGAGTGGAGCTGTCTAAGGGCGGACGCTCCCTCTTGCAGGGTCGAGGTCCTGCGCTGAAGACGCTGGAGACCGAAGGGCAAATGCTCCAGCGCGTAATGCCCGATCTGATGGGCATGAAGAACATCCTGGTGCTCAACGACGAGGCGCACCACTGCTACCGCGAGAAGCCCGACCGTGGCGACGAAGGCGAGCTGGCCGGTGACGACAGGAAGGAAGCTGAGAAGAACAACGAGGCCGCCCGGCTCTGGATCTCCGGACTCGAAGCGGTCAACCGAAAGCTCGGGACCAGCCGGGTCATCGACCTGTCCGCGACGCCGTTCTTCCTCCGTGGCTCGGGCTACGCCGAGGGCACGCTCTTCCCCTGGACGATGAACGATTTCTCGCTGATGGACGCAATCGAATGCGGGATCGTCAAGCTGCCACGCGTGCCGGTGGCAGACAACATCCCCGGCGATGACATGCCCAGGTTTCGGAATCTCTGGGAGCACATCCGCACCCGCATGCCCAGGAAAGGCCGCGGCAAGGCCGGAACCCTCGATCCTCTCAGTCTGCCAGTCGAGCTCCAAACTGCCCTGGAAGCGCTCTACGGACACTACAAGAAGACCTTCGACCTCTGGCGAGCCCACGGCATTCGTGTTCCGCCCTGCTTCATCGTCGTCTGCAACAACACGTCCACCTCCAAGCTGGTGTACGACTACGTCTCGGGTTTCCAGCGCGAGAACGAGGACGGCTCGAGCACGCTCGAGAATGGACGCCTCCCCCTGTTTCGCAACTTCGACGAGCACGGCAACCCGCTCGCCCGGCCCAACACCTTGCTGATCGACAGCGAGCAGCTCGAATCC
>DASPXK010000157.1:0-29269 GCA_035637315.1 Chloroflexota bacterium | reverse complement strand
CCTCGGCGGTGTGCTCGCCGAGGGCCGCGTCGCCTGGCAACACCTCGAAGACCTCGACCGGCGCGCTCTTACCCTTGACAGCGACGAGGTCCAGAAAGCGGGCCCGCAGGCCCCCGCCGGCGGCCTTGAGCGTGCTGGCGCTCACGATGCAGCTGGTCCCGTACTCTTTGTTGAGGCCTTCGAGGCGTGAGGCAAGGTTCACGGCGTCGCCCACGACGGTGTAGTCGAAGCGGCTGGCGGAGCCCATGTTGCCTACTTTCATGACCCCGGTGTTGATCCCGATGCCCATCGCCAGCGGTGGGCGCCCCTCGGCCGCCCAGTGGTGGTTGAGCCTTTCCAGCCCACGAATCATGCCCAGCGCCGCTTCGCACGCCAGCCAGGCATGGTCCTCCTGCTGCTGCGGGGCCCCCCAGAAAGCCATGATCGCGTCACCCATGTACTTGTCGATGGTCCCCTTGTAGTCGAAGATGACGTCGGACATGGCGGTCAGGTACTCGGTCAAGGTATGGACCAGCGCTTCGGGATCGAGTGTCTCGGCGAAGCTGGTAAAACCGCGTAGGTCAGAGAAGAGGACCGTCATCTCGCGCTCGTCGCCACCCAGCTTCAGGCTGCCTGGGTCGCGGGTAACCTCCGCCACAACGGCCGGCGACAGGTACTGGCCCAGGACGCCCCGTAGCGCCCGAGCCTGACCCTGCTCGAAGACGACTCGATGCAGCATGATCCCGCCAAACGTGAAGAACAGCGACATCGGCGGGTAGATCAAATTGAAGATGACACCGGCGTTATCGAAAGAAGTGAAGGCGTAGACGGCGAAACCGATCAGGCCGAGTGCGCCTAGGAGGGCCGCCACCAGCGGCGGAAGCGCGAACAGGGTGGCCCCCGCCAGTAATGCGAAGCCGAAGATCAGCGCGACCGTGACGTTCGGCGGGGAGGCCCAGAGGAACTCGGCGCGCAGGATCGTGTCGATCGCGTTGGCTTGGATCTCAACCCCATCCATCTTGCCGCCGATCGAGGGCGGGGTCCAGTAATCGTCGGCGAAGCCGGTCGCGGTGAGCCCGATCAGGACCAGTTTTCGCTCGAACGTCTCGGGCGGCACCAGGCCATTCAGCACGTCTACGAACGAGACGACTGTGAAGGCCGGCGGGGCGCTCTTGTACGGCCCGCCGGCGTAATTGATGATCATCGTGTCGTTGTCGTCGATCGGGATCGAGCGGCCGGCGAGCGGAATGAAGCCGTTCCCAACTGGCCCGTCCCAGGGCTGGGGGCGGCGTAGATACCTGGCCGCCGCCATCAGCGACAGCGAGGGGACCTGCTCACCGGCGACGTCAAAGACGAGTGGGATCCGTCGAATCGTGCCGTCGGTATCTGGGAGCTGGTTTGCCATCCCGAGCCCGTTGGCAGCGGCCTTCAGCTCAGGCAGCGGCTCGAACACCGCGCCGTAGCTCTCGGGGCGGAAGCGGGTGGTGGCGCGGTGCGAGAGGGGGTCGCCCGCGAGCGGCATGACGACGTACGTGGCTCGGTCGATCGCCTCCTTGACGGCGCCGACCAACTCGTCATCCCCCTCACCCGGGGCGTCGAACAGCACGTCATACATGATCGTGCGGGCATGGGCCTCGGTCAGACGGCGGACGACCTCGGCGTGCAGGGAGCGCGGCCAGTTGAACACTCGCCCGTACCGCCGCAGTTCCACCAGGCTCTTGTCGTCCATGCCGACGATGACGGCGAAGCGCGAGGGCTCGGGCGTCTGGGCAGCCTTGAGGAACAGGATGTCCGTCAGGCGGCGCTGAAACTGGTTGAAGCCGCCCCGCAAGAACAGCGCCGAGAGCGCCAGGGCGACGCCCAGGACGATGCCAAACGTGACCAGCAGCCGGCGCCGCTGTCGACGACTCACTCCACGCTCCCGCGGCCGCCCCCGCCCGTCATCGACGCTCGCTCGTGGTCGTTCATGCAAGTATCCCGGACCGCCACGCGGGGACCTGGCAAACCTCGCAGCCCGCCAGCGGCCCGCGTAACGACCCGGGACTCAGTTCGATTGTACGCCTCCTGAGCCGGACGGGCAAGCGGTTTCCACCTCGCCGCAGCTGCGGCCTCGGCCTCCGTAACGACGGCCGGTTCTCGTTGGGCTGTCCGCAGATCATCCCCGGGTCGCTCGCCAACGGCGAACTGACCCAAGGACCGGCGAGGGTGAGGGACCAGTCTCTCCGGTAGTTTGATTGAACGGGCTGCTGGTACCATGGCGCTGGCATCCAGCGGCGACGTGGCCAATCGCTCAGGTGGGACGGCCGGGTCTCGTTGTGAGGAGGACTGACTGATGACCTGGACATCCACCGCGACCCGGCCCGAGCAGGACGGGCTCCAGTACCACATCCGCTGCAGGCAGGGTGACGTGGCTCGCTACCTCTTGCTGCCAGGCGACCCGGCCCGTGTCGCGCTCATCGCCGCGCGCTGGGCCGAGGCACACGAGGTCGCCGCCGAGCGAGAACATGTTACGTTCACCGGCCGGTTGCGCGAGGGGGGCCCGATCTCGGCCTGTTCGACCGGGGCCGGCGGCGGTTCCACCGCGAGCGCGCTGGAAGAGCTAGTCGCGATCGGGGCGGACACTTTCATCCGAGTCGGCACCTGCGCCGCGATCCAGAGCCAGATCGCCTGCGGCGACGTCGTCATCCACACGGGCGCCATGCGACTCGACGGGACCAGCCCTCAGTATGTGCGGATGGAATACCCGGCCACGGCTCACCATCTCGTGGTTCTGGCTCTCGTTCAGGCCGCCGAGCGCCTTGGGGCACGCTACCACCTGGGCGTCTCGGCCTCGACCGCCTCGTTCTACACAGGCCAGGGGCGGCCCGGTTGGCGTGGCTACACCCAGCGCTGGATCGAGGACCTGGTCCCGGACCTCCAGCGCTCAGGGGTGCTGAACTTCGAGATGGAAGCAGCGACGATCTTTACGATGCTGGGACTGTACGGGCTGCGCGGCGGCAGCGTGTGCGCGGTGCTCGCGAATCGTGTCTCCGATACGTTTGTGAAGGCGGGCGTTGAGACGGTGATCGACGTGGCCAACGAGGGCGTGCGGATCCTGCAGACCTGGGACGCGGAGGCGGCGAGCAGCGGCAAGCCCACCTGGTATCCTGAGTTGAGCGGCTCGAAGCAGCGCGGCTGAGCCTTGACAGCCATGGGACGCACGGTCCACGAGCCGGCCCGGGAAGTCCCCATCGTCGACGAGGCGGATGTGGTGGTCGTCGGCGGCGGCCCGGCCGGGATTGGCGCCGCGATGGCCGCGGCCCGGCTGGGCGCGCGCGTGCTGCTCGTGGAGCGCTACGGGTTCTTGGGCGGTGCCGGCTCTGGCAGCCTGGTGCTGGTGTGGGACGATTGCGACGACGGCTGCCAGAAGACGGTTGGTGGCGTGCTCGACGAGCTGGTCCAGGCAGCGCAGGCGCTGGGTGGAGCGATGGTCCCGGACACCGACGACCTGCACCGGCCCGAATCGGGCCTGTGGGCTAAGTGGGGTCGCTGGGGCTTTACAGACTGGTTCACGCGCCGCCCGCGCGGTGCCGTTCGGCCGATCACGTGGGCCGCCTGCGTCGACCCGGAGGTCTTCAAGCACGTGGCCTTCGAGCGCGTCCTCGCGGCAGGCACCCGACTGCGCCTCCATTCCTGGCTCGTCGAGGCCGTCGTTCAGAATGGCGCAGTCAGGGCGATCATCGTAGAGAGTAAGAGCGGCCGCCAGGCTTTGGCGGGGCGGGTGTTCGTCGACGCATCCGGCGATGGCGACCTGCTCGCCGCGGCGGGAGCGCCGCACGTCCACGGGCGTTACCTCGGCACCCTGGCCCATCGCCTGGCCGACGTGGACCTCGAGGAACACGTCGAGTGGGAGCGCCGCCACTCCAAGCAGGCGGCCGATGAGACGCGCGCGATGCGGGCGATCTACAACATGACCTGGGAGTACTGGTGGCTGTACACGGTCCGGCGCGGCGTCATCTGGGCCAACTGCCCAACCTGGGCCAACGTGGACGGCCTCGACGTGGGGGCGCTGACGGAGCTCGAAGTCGAGGGACGGCGGCGGATCTTCCGCGCGCTGGACTACGCTCGCGCCCACCTGCCCGGCTTCCGAGATGCCTACGTCGCGGACACGGCCGCCGTCGCGGGAATCCGCCAAACTCGGCTGCTCAAGGGCGCGTACCGCCTGACGCTGCGGGACGTCAAGTCCGGCCGGCGTTTCCCGGATGCTATCGGCCGGGCGCGCAACTACTGGGTGCCTTACAGAGCGTTGTATCCGGCCGAGCCATCCAACTTGCTCGTCGCTGGGCGATGCTATTCGGCTACCGCCGAGGCACAGCGCATGAGCCGCGAGATCTCAGGGTGCCTGATGACTGGCCAGGCTGCCGGGGCGGCCGCTGGCCTGGCTGTGAAGGAGGGGGTGACGCCGCGGGAGGTGGATGTGTGCAGGCTGCAAGCAGCGCTCATCGAGCAGGGAGTTCTGCTCTGACCGATCTGACGCTCCACATGGAGGAGGGTTTGACTTTTCAGGGAGGATCGAGCATGGACGACACGATCGAGTCTACGGGGATCAAGCGAACGACTTCACGGCGCGCGTTCCTGCGGACGGGCGGCTTCGTGGCCCTGGCCACGCTAGGGACCGGCCTGCTCGCCGCGTGCGGCCAGGCTGCGCAGCCGGCGGCTAAGCCGACAGAGGCGCCCAAACCTGCCGCGCCGGCCGCCCAGCCCGTGGCGACGAGCGCCCCGCCGCCCAAGCCCACCGAGGCGGCCAAGCCGACCGCGGCCGCCCAGGTCGCTCCCGCCAAGACCGAGAGCGTCAGCATGCGTCTGGGCTGGCTGGCGAACGCGCAGTATGCCGGCGACTTCGCCGCGCTGGATAAGGGGTTCTACAAAGAGCGCGGGATCGACCTGAGGATCGATCCAGGCGGGCCAAACATCGACCCGGTCTCGCTGACGGCCTCAGGCTCGAACACCATCGGCAACGTGGCCTCGATTGCCGCCATGTTTCTGGCCCGTTCCAATGGCGTACCCGTCAAAGCATTCGGCGCGGCCCTGCAGCGCCATCCGTTCGCCTTCATCTCGCTCAAGCAGTCCAACATCAACTCACCCAAGGACTTCGTGGGCAAGAAGATCGGCATCCAGGCCACGGCACGGCCCCTGATCGACGCGGTGATCGCCAAGTACGACTTGCCGCGCGACCAGGTCCAGATTCAGGTGATTGGCGCGGACACGGTGCCACTCGTGACAGGCCAGGTCGACGTGATAACCGGCTGGGTGATCGACGCGCCGCAGATGGCGGCCGTCGGTCCCGACGCGAACCCGCTCCTGCTCTGGGACATGGGCATCCGACTGTACGCGTTCACGTACTTCACCTCGGACGACGTGCTCAAGAGCAAACCCGACATGCTGGCGAGCTTCCTCGCGGCCAGCGCAAGAGGCTGGGAGTGGGCAGCCGATAACCCGGAGGAAGCCACCGACATCTCGCTCAAGTATGGCAAGGACTTGAAACGGGACATGGAGCTGGAAACCTGGAAGCGCGAGACGCCATTCCTGTGGTCGGACAAGACCAAAGAGAGTGGCTGGGGTTGGATGGAACCACAGGTCTGGGATGACGCGATTCAGGTTTACAGCGGCCTGGGGCTGATGAAGGCACCGATCACGTCTCAGGACGCGATGACCCAGGACATCCTCAAGCGTGTCGAGAGCCGCCCAAAGCGTTAGTCGGAGCGAACTGGACGCGATCGTCCTGGAGGGGGTGGGGATGACGTTCTCCACCCCCTCTGGCCCCTTGCGCGCCCTGGACCAGGTAAGCCTGGCGGTCAAGTCGGGCGAATTTGTCTCGCTGTTGGGGCCGAGCGGGTGCGGCAAGTCCACCCTGCTCCGTCTGGTCGCCGACATCCTGGCTCCTACGGAGGGCCGGATCTTGGTGGCGGGCGACAGCCCCGAGGCGGCGCGGCGTGAGCGTGCCTTTGGTTTCGTCTTTCAGGACGCGACGCTCCTAGCGTGGCGCACGGCGCTCGAGAACGTCCTCCTGCCGATCGAGGTGAGCCGGGACGAACAGGGTGGCCGCGAGCGAGCCGAAGAGCTGCTCAACCTGGTGGGTCTTCAGGGATTCGAGAGGTCGCATCCCTGGCAGCTTTCTGGGGGAATGCGCCAGCGAGTGGCCATCGCTCGCGCGCTGATCATGAGACCACGGATCCTGCTGATGGATGAGCCGTTCGGCGCCCTCGACGAGATCACCCGCGAGCGAATGAACCAGGAGCTGTTGCGCATTTGGACCGCGACCCGCACGACCATCCTGTTCGTCACCCACAGCTCTCCAGAAGCCGTCTTTCTCTCCGACCGCGTGGTGGTGATGACCGCGCGGCCGGGTCGGGCGAAGCGGGAGCTCCGGGTGGAACTGGTCCGTCCACGCGAGCCAGCCATCAAAGAGACCGTCGAGTTCGCCCGCCATACGGCCGCCTTGCGACACGCTTTGGCTGAGGAGGAGGCGGGGCTATGAGTGTCACAAGCGAGGCCTCCGCAGCGACACCCCGGGTAGCTGGCGCGCGGCGTGAATCAGGGCTGCGACGATACGGCCTTCCGATCCTGGGTATCGCCGCGATACTGCTGTACTGGGAGCTGCACATCCGCCTGTTCAAGGTGCCGTACTACCTGATGCCCGCCCCATCCGATATCTGGCGGGCGCTGGGCGAGGAGTGGCCGGCGATCCAGCGCAATCTCGTCGCCACCGTGATCGAGGCCGTGGGCGGGTTCTTCCTCGGCAACGCCGTCGCGATCGTCCTGGCCGTCTTGTTCGTCCACAACCGGCCGACCGAGCGAGTGCTCTACCCGGTCGCCGTGGCGATCCGGACCGTGCCGATCGTCGCGATCGCGCCGATCCTGGTGCTCCTCTTGGGCAACGGCTACGCCCCGAAGGTCGTGATCGCCGCTCTGATCTCGTTCTTTCCGACCCTGGTAAACATGGTCCGCGGTCTGGAAGCCGTGGAGCCTTCCGCCTTGGAGTTGATGCGCGTGCTATCGGCCACCAAGGCGCAGGTCCTTTTCAAGCTGCGGCTCCCCTCGTCGCTGCCTTTCCTGTTCTCTGCGCTCAAGATCGCCACTACGTCGTGCGTGATCGGCGCGATCGTCTCGGAATGGATCGGCTCGGACACCGGCCTCGGATACCTGATCATCGTCGCCACCTTCTCGTTTCAAACCGGGCTGCTGTACGCGACAATGGCGGTGGGCTCGTTCCTGGCGATCGCCTTCTTCGGCGCCGTAGTGATGTTGGAGCGACTCGTTATCCGCTGGAAGCCGGAGACGGCGGTGACCTGAACGTGGCGTCGCTAACGGTCCTGGCCGACGAGGTCCTGACGCTCGACTCGCGGGACGCCCGCTACGCGCCGGCAGCCATCACTATCGACGGGCCCACAATCGCCTCGGTGGGACCAGCCCCGGACAAGCCAGTCGGCGAGATCGTGGACCTGCGCGGTTGCGTGCTGCTGCCCGGGCTGGTCAACGCCCACACCCACACCCCGATGTGGCTGTTTCGAGGCTTGACCGAGGACGTGCCGCGTGGCGAGTGGCTCTCAGAGCGAATCTCGCCCCTTCAGGCGCGGCTCGGAGCCGGGGAGTATCGGGCCGGAGCGCTGGCCGGCTGCCTGGAGCTGCTCCTGAACGGCGTAACGACGATCGCCGATCGCTACGGCCACATGGATGTGGTCGCGGAGGCCATCGAAGCGAGCGGACTTCGGGCACTGGTCGCACACTCGCTCTACGACGCGTCCAGGGAGCCGGGCCTCGCCGTGACCGAGCGGCTCCTGGATCGCTTCGGGACCAATCCAGCCCGCTCTCGCGTCTGGGCCGGTGTGGGCCCGCACGCCACGGATACCTGCGGACCCGACCTGCTGCGGAGAGTGCGCCTGTTGGCCGACAGGACCGGAGCCCGCGTGTTCATACACCTGGCCCAATCCGAGGAAGAGACGCGGGCAGTGCGAGCGAAGGGGTTCGCCGGCTGCGCCGCCTATCTCGACGAGCTCGGGCTGCTGCGGCCGGACGTCGTCGTGGCGCACGGGACCTATCTGTCTGATCGGGAAGCGGAGCTCGTGGGCCGGCGGGGTACGGGCGTGGCTCACTGTCCCAGCAGCAACGCCAAGCTGGAGGGGCGCGTCGCGCCGGTCGGGCGGATGCGGCGGGCGGGGGCGGTCATCGGGCTTGGGACGGACGCCGCCTGCTGCAACAACGACATGGACTTGTTTGCCGAAATGAAAATGGCCGGGCTCATGAACAAGCTGGCAGCCGGCGACCCGGCCGCCTTCCCAGCCGCGGACCTGCTCCGGATGGCGACCTCCGAGGCCGCCCGAGCGCTCGGGATCGACCACCTCGTGGGTACACTCGAGCCGGGCAAGCGTGGGGACATTGTCGCCGTGCGTCGGGACGCGCCGCACCTTCTGCCGTGGCATGATCCCGTTGCAAACCTCGTATACGCGGCGCGAGGCGCGGACGTGGTCGCGGTCTTCATCGACGGCCAGCAGCTCGTGCGCGATCGCCAGCCCGTCTACCTGGACCAGGAACGCATCCTTGCCGAAGCGACGCGAGCGGCGGGCGGGCTCGCCTAGTCCTCCACGCGGATCAGGCTGCCAAGGCGGGCGACGACGTCGAGTCGCTGGATCACGCGGAGGGCGTCCTGGACCGCGGCTTCGTGGGCCTGGTGGGTCATGAAGACGATCTCGGCGTACCGATCGCCCTCGGAGACCTGGACGTCCTCCTTCTGGAGGACTGAGGCCAGGCTGATCTGCCGCTCGCCCAGGACGCCGGCGATCTTGGCGATTACGCCGGGCCGATCGGCCGCTACCAGGCGCAGATAGTAGCGGCTCCAGACGTCGGCCATCGGCCGCGCTCGCAGGCCGCTGTCCTGCGACATGGCGGGACGAACGCGCCCCGACTCGATCCGCTGCGCCAGGTCGATGACGTCGGCGACAACCGCGCTGGACGTGGGCCCAGCCCCCGCTCCACGACCGTAGAAGAGGATCCGACCGATCAGATCCCCTTCTACCTGGACGGCATTGAAGACGTTGTCGACGTTGGCCAACATGCTGTGAGCTGGGACGAAGGCCGGGTGGACTCGCAGATCGAGGCCGCCGTCGACGAGCTTGCCAATCGCCAGCAGCTTGATGACGTAGCCCAAATCGCGAGCGTAGCGAAAGTCGGACGGCTCGAGTAAGGTGATGCCCTCACAGTAGATGTCGTCCGGGTGGACGCGGGCGTGGAACGCGAGGGTCGCCAGTATGGCCAGCTTGTACGCGGCGTCGATCCCATCGACGTCATTCCGAGGGTCGGCCTCGGCGTAGCCGCTTTCCTGGGCCTCGCGGAGCGCAGCGGCAAAGTCCAGCCCGGCGCTCGTCATGCGGGTGATGATGTAGTTGGTCGTGCCGTTGATGATGGCCGTGACCTGAGAGATGTCGTTGGCCAGGAGGTCTAGCTTGAACGGTCCGATCACCGGGATGCCGCCGCCGACGCTGGCTTCGTACGCCACGTCCAGCCCGCGGGCGGCCGCCTCGGCGACGATCTCTGGTCCGTGCTTGGCCATCACCTCCTTGTTGGCGGTGACGACGTGCTTGCCGGCGGCGATTGCGCGCCGAACATACTCACAGGCCGGCTCTTCGCCGCCCATCACCTCGACGACGATCTGCACGGTCGGGTCTTCGATGACCGCGGCCGGGTCCGTTGTCAGAGCCACACCCTTGGACTCGGCATGGCGCGACGGGTCTCGGACCAGTACTCCACGCAGTTCGACGTTTCGCCCGACCCGCCGCGCGATCGTGTCGGCCTTGTCACGAAGCGTCCGCGCGACCCCACCGCCCACGACGCCGAGCCCGAGCAACCCGACCCCCACGCTGTCCGCCATCGAGCGAAGTCTATCAAACCTAACCCCCCATCCCCCTTCCCTAAATGGAAGGGGGAGCTGGTGGACGTGTCCCCTCTTCTTTGGTGAAGGCGGTTGGGGCTGGGCTTGCAGCTACCATATGTCCCATGAACGGCCCGCACCCTGATGTTCGGACTCTGGTGGACATCGTCGAGCGGTCGCGCGTGCGGTACGCCGAGCGGCCGGCCCTGGCGATCCGCAGCCGTGACGGGCGAGTCGGCTGGACGTATGCCGAGCTGGGGCGGTACGTGGATCGCTTCGTGGCCTGGCTCGCCGCGCGTGGCATCCAGCGCGGCGAGCGGGCGGCGATCTGGGCCCCGAACCAGCCGTGGTGGGGAGGCATATTCTTCGGCTGCCTCAAGGCCGGCGTTGTGGTGGTGCCGCTGGATGCCCGGGGCGGCGCGGACTTCGCGCGACGAGTGGCCCGCGTCACTCGCGCCAGGGTGATCCTGGGAGGGACGGACCAGCTTCGCGAGCTGGGCGAGTCGAGCGTGCCGACTGTCCCGATCGAATCCCTCCGCGAGCTCGAGTCGGACGGGGCTCCGCCGGACAGTTCGGATGCGCCCACGATCGGTCCAGAAGACCTGGCCGAGGTCGTCTTCACCTCGGGCACGACCGGAGAGCCAAAGGGGGTGATGATCAGCCACCGCAACCTGCTCTCCAACGTGAAGGCGATGGACGAGCACGTCACGGCGCTGCCGAGTTACCGCGCGCTATCGGTCCTCCCACTGAGCCACATGTTCGAGCAGAGCATCTGCCTGTGCGATCTGATGCTGGGCGGCGCCTCGGTCGTCTACGTCCACACCCTCCAGCCCAGCACGATCTTCGAGGCACTGCAAGAGGAGCGGATCACGGCCATGCCGGCGGTGCCCCAGGTGCTGGCGCTCTTCTACCAGGGCATCGAGCACGAGGTCCGCCAGAGGCGCCAGGAGAAGGCCTGGCGAATGCTTCAGCGCCTGGCGCCACTGGTGCCGTTCCCCTTACGGCGCCACTTGTTCCGCGCGGTCCACCGGCGTCTCGGAGGCCACTTCGAGTTCTTCGTGGTCGGCGGAGCCTACCTGGACCCATCCCTGGCGCAGCGCTGGGAGAACATGGGCATCAAAGTCGTCCAGGGTTACGGCCTGACCGAGTGCTCGCCGGCTGTGACGACCAACAGCCTGGCGCGCCGCAAGCTGGATTCGGTGGGCAGGCCGCTCTCCTGCTGCGAGGTCGGCCTGGCGCCGGACGGTGAGATCCTCGTGCGGGGTGACAACGTCAGCTCGGGGTACTGGGAGAATCCTGAGGCGACGGCGGCCGCGTTCGAGGACGGCTGGTACAAGACCGGCGATCTGGGCTACTTCGACGCGGCAGGGTACCTCTACCTGAAGGGCCGCAAGAAGAACCTGATCGTGCTGGGAAACGGAATGAACGTCTATCCGGAGGATGTCGAGGGCGTGCTGCTCCAGGACCTGGCGGTCCGCGACGCGGTCGTAGTCGGCCTCGAGACCGGCGAGGCCGAGGTGAACGTGCACGCCGTCTTGCTCATGGACGACGCGTCGAAGGCCCCCGACGTGGTGAAAGCCACCAACCGGCGCCTGGCCTCCCACCAGCACATTCAGGGCTTCAGCGTCTGGCCCGAGCCGGATTTCCCGCGCACGCTGACGCTAAAGCCAAAACGAGAGCCAATAGAGGAGTTCGTGAAGAGTGACGCACTGCCGCGACCGTAAGGGAGGGCGCTCCCTTACGGTCGCGGTACTGACGCGTCGGCCGCCTCCACTGTTCGCTGGCGGAGGCCAGCCTGCTCGGCCGCCGGAGCGGCCTGCTCGGGCGGCAGCGGCACGACCTTCCAGAACTGGGTGCGGTAATAGTCCCAGGTGTCCAGGACCTCCTGAGCCCGTGGGCTGCCGGTCTTCTCGAAGTGCGCCCGGATCAGCGAATAGAGCAGTTCCAGGTCCTCGAGGCTCATCGTTCGCTCGAGGTTGACCATCTCTGGGTTGTGGCGACTGGGGAGCAGGTTGGCCTCGTCGAGCACGAAAGCAACACCGTTTGACATCCCGGCCGCGAAGTTGAGGCCAACTTCCCCAAGCACGACTACGACCCCGCCGGTCATATACTCGCAGCCGTGGTCCCCGACACCCTCGACGACCGCCACCGCCCCACTGTTGCGAACCGCGAACCGTTCGCCAGCTCGACCGCTGACGAACAGCGACCCGCTCGTCGCCCCGTACAACACAGTGTTCCCGACGATCACGTTGTCATGCGGCTTGAAGGCGGCCTCGGCGGGCGGCATCAACACGATCTCGCCCCCACATAGGCCCTTACCGACGTAGTCGTTGGCCTCGCCTTCCAGGATAAGTCGCACACCGTTGGTCGCCCAGGCCCCGAAGCTCTGCCCGGCGCTGCCCCGGAAGCGGATCTCGATCGTCGAATCGGGCAACCCCTGACTGCCGTAGCGGCGTGCGATCTCGCCAGACAGCCGAGTGCCGACGGCGCGGTGAGCGTTCTGGATGGTGTAGGAGAGCCGGACCCGCTTGCCGCTCTCCAGCGCCTCCTGTGCGTCGCGAATGATCTGTGGATCGAGCGCGGTGTCGTTGGGGCGGACGTTGCGGTCGACGACATGCAGCCGGGGCCGGGTACCGCTCGGGTCGGCTGGCGCGAGGACAGCTGACAGGTCCAGTGCGGTGGCCCGCTCGCCTTCTGGAATGGGACGTACCTCGAGCAGCTCGGGGCGGCCGATAACCTCGTCCAGCTTGCGGAACCCGAGCGACGCCAGGAACTCGCGGACCTCCATCGCCAGATGGGTGAAGTAGTGAATCGCCATCTCGGCGGTGCCCTCGAACTTGGCGCGGTACTTGGGATCCTGGGTGGCGATACCGGTCGGACAGGTGTTCAAGTGGCAGGCGCGCGCCATGTCGCAGCCGATCGCCACCACGGATGCCGTCCCGAAGCCGAACTCCTCCGCCCCGAGCATGGCGGCCACCAGCACGTCGCGGCCCGTCTTCAGCCCTCCATCGGTCCGCACCACTATGCGGCCGCGCAGGTCATTCATGACCAGCACTTGCTGGGTCTCAGCCAGGCCCAGCTCCCACGGACAGCCGGCGTTCTTGATCGAAGATAACGGCGAGGCTCCGGTCCCACCGTCCTGACCGCTGATCAGCACGTAGTCCGCGTACGCCTTGCAGACGCCGGCCGCGATCGTGCCAACCCCGGCCTCGGCGACCAGCTTGACGCCCACCCGCGCCCGCGGGTTGGCTTGCTTCAAGTCGTAGATGAGCTGTGCCAGGTCCTCGATGCTGTAGATGTCGTGGTGTGGCGGCGGGGAGATCAGCGAGATGCCCGGCACCGCGTGGCGAAGGCGAGCGATAACCTCGTTGACCTTCACGCCCGGCAGCTGGCCACCCTCGCCGGGTTTGGAGCCCTGGGCCATCTTGATCTCGAGCTCGTCGGCCATGGCCAGGTACTCGGCGGTGACTCCGAAGCGAGCCGACGCGACCTGCTTGATCTTGTTGTGGCCGATATCGCCCTTCTCGTCTGGGACGTAGTTGTCCGGATCCTCGCCGCCCTCGCCCGAGTTGGACCGCGCCCCGATGCGGTTCATGGCCATCGCGAGCGTCCGATGAGCCTCGGGCGAGAGCGCCCCGAGCGACATCGCGGTGGTAATAAAGCGGCGACGGATCGCCTCGACCGACTCGACCTCCTTGAGTGGGACCGGATTGCCGGGCCTGAAGTTGAGCAGGTCGCGGAGCGTCATTGGGGCGCGGCTCTGGACCAGTGAGCTGAACTGCTTGTAATGGTCGTACTCACCGCTGATGGTCGCCTGGTGCAGTGCCCGCACCACGAGCGGATTGAAGGCGTGGTATTCGCCTTCGCGGCGGTAACGGATGAAGCCGTAGTCGGGGAGCTTCCCAGGAACAAGTGCGTTTCGCGGGGTCAGGGGTCGGGGGTCAGGGCTCAGGGATGGGGATTCGCCGACACCTGGCCCCTGGCCCCTGGCCCCTGCGTACGCTGCGCTGTGGCGGGACAGGATGTCCTCGGCCAGCTCGTGGAAGCCGAGCCCACCGATTCGGGAGGGCGTACCGGTGAAGCAACGATTGACGACCTCGGCGGCCAGACCGAGCGCCTCGAAGATCTGGGCCCCGCGATAGCTGGAGACCGTCGAGATCCCCATCTTCGACATGATCTTGAGCAGCCCCTTCTCGGCCGCGTGTTGGAAGTTAGCCTCCGCCTTGCGCGCCTTCGCAGGACCGTCCTCACGCCACTCGGCCTCGATCGCGGCGGCATCCTCGCGCCGCCGGGCGGCCAGGTCGACGCGGGCCCGGTAGTCTTCGTCGATCCCGCTGGCCACCGTGGCGAGGGCAAGCCAGGGGTGCACGGCCGCCGCGCCGTAGCCGATCAGGCAGGCGAAGTGGTGGACGTCCCAGGCGTCGCCGCTCTCGACAACGAGGTCGACCCGCATCCGCTTGCCGACCCGAATGAGGTGATGATGGACCGTTCCAACCGCCATGAGCGAGGGGATCGGGGCGCGGTCCGGGCTCACGTCGCGGTCCGACAGGACCAGCACCGACACACCGTCCGCGACGGCGGCTGTCGCCGCGTCACACAGCTCGTCCAGGCCTCTGCGGAGGCCGCTCGGCCCCTGGTCGACGGGGAAAGTTGCTGAAAGGGTTCGGGCCACGAGAAGTGGGCTCGCGAGCGATCTGATTGCCGCTAGCCGGCCGGCCATCAGGATCGGGTTGTCGATCTCGAGCAGCCTGGTGTGCGCCTCGCTCTCCTCGAGCAAGCTTCGGCGCGGCCCGATGAGCGTCCGCAGCGACATCACCAGCTCCTCGCGAAGCGGATCGATCGGCGGGTTGGTGACCTGGGCGAAGCGCTGCTTGAAATAGGTGAAGAGCGAGCGCGGAACGCGCGACAGGGCTGCCATCGGCGTGTCGTCGCCCATCGACCAGACCGGGTCCTTGCCCTCGGCGCCCATTGGCCGAACGATGAACTTGACCTCCTCGGCCGTGTAGCCGAAGGCCAGTTGCGTAGTCGCGACGTCAGTCGTGAGTCGCGAGTCACGAGTCGCGAGTTCTCCATTCCACGACGGCGCACTCGTGACTCGTGACGCGAGACCCGCGACTTCGCCGAGGCTGACCATGCCCCTCTCGACCCATTCGCCATAGGGCTGGCGGGCGGCGATCTGGTGCTTGAGCTCGTCGTTCTTGAGCACCTGGTGGCGGGCGGTGTCGACGGCGAGCATCTGGCCGGGGCCGAGGCGGCCCTTCTCGATCACGCGGGCGTCGTCCATATCGAAGACGCCCACCTCCGAGGCGGCGACGACGAGACCGTCCTCGTCGACCTTGTAACGTGAGGGCCGGAGACCATTCCGGTCGAGGACGGCGCCGGCCACGACGCCGTCGGTGAACGAGAGCGCCGCGGGGCCGTCCCATGGCTCGGTCAGGCAGGCGTGGTAGCGATAGAACTCGCGCAGCCGCGGGTCCATCTCCGCTAGGTTCTCCCAGGCCGAGGGGACCAGCATCATCATCGCGTGGAGGATGTCGCGGCCGCTGAGCTCGAGCAGCTCGAGCAAGTTGTCCAGGCTGGCCGAGTCCGACCCGGCCTCCCAGACGACTGGCCGCAGCTTCTCGATCGCCTCGCCCCAAACCGGCGAGGTGAGCTCCGGCTCGCGGGCCCGCATCCAGTTGCGGTTGCCCTGGAGGGTGTTGATCTCGCCGTTGTGCGCTAGCGTGCGAAAGGGCTGGGCCAGCAGCCAGTTGGGCAGGGTGTTGGTGGAGTATCGCTGGTGAAAGACGGCGAGCGCGGTCTCATATTCGGGGTCTCGCAGGTCGGCGTAAAAGGAGGGCAGCTGCGGCGCAAGCATCAGGCCCTTGTAGACCACCGTCCGGCTCGAGAGTGACGGCGCGTAGAAGCCGTCGATCCCCTGCTCGTCAACGCGCCGCTCGGCCTCCTTGCGAGCGAGGTAGAGCGCGCGCTCGAACGCGGCGTCGTCCAGGCCATCGGGTCGCGCGACGATCACCTGGCGGATCTTTGGCCGCGTGTCGAGCGCCTTTTCGCCCAGCGCGCCGATATCGACCGGCACCTCGCGCCAGCCGACGATGACGAGCCCGTGGGCCCGCAGGGCATAGTCGACGAAGGCGGCGCACAGATCACGGGCAACCAGGTCCTCGCGAGGCAGAAAGACCATTCCGAGGCCGAGGTCGGATTCTCGCTCCACCCGGAAGCCCCGCCGCTCCGCCTCACGCAGGAGCAGCTTGCGCGGCAGCTGGGTGAGAACGCCGCTGCCGTCGCCGGTCTTGGCATCGGCGTCGACGGCGCCCCGATGAGTGACGTTGGCCACGGCTTGAAGCGCCTTGACCAGCACTTGGTGGTCCTGCTGGCCGGACACCCTGGCGACGAAACCGACGCCGCACGCGTCGTGCTCGAACGACGGGTCATACAGCGGCGGAGCCGTATGGCCAGGTCGCGAAGCGGCCACCATCTACTTCCTCACGCCAGAGGTGTGGATAACAAAAAAGTCGGCCATCGAGCCGACATCATCGCCCACTAACGCGGTGCGAGATCCGGGCCCACAAGCAGCGTGGGTAACCCGCACGCGTCGCATAGTCTTCGCCGACTATGCACAAACGTCAGTGTATCCGATCTGGGCACATCGCACAAGGATCACCGGTTTCGTTGGTGTCGTCAATGAACCCGGTCGGCCCCCAGCCAGAGCAGGTGCGCGTTGCTGGCCTGTTGTGACCCTGATATACTTCGGTCTGCCTGCGAGTACTCGGTGGGGGCGGCCGTGCCCAACCTCAAAACCTGGCAGGCGCTCGGCATCGTCACTCAGTTCGGCGTCACCTGCGCGGTGTCGGTCTGGCTGGGTTATTTTGTGGGAAGCTGGCTCGACAGCCGCCTCGGGACCGGCCTCCTGCTGTCCGTAATCGGCGCTCTTGGCGGCATGGTCTCCGCTGTCATCAGCACGGTCCAATTGTTGAACCATGTCCAGCGGCGCGCCCAGGCAAAGTCGCCCGGGGCGACGGATGTACGGGAGTAACGGTTGCTCTTCAGCGTCCAGGCCGTCGAAGAACAGGCCCACGGACCTACCCCCACCGCCGAGATCTTCTTCCATTTCGGCCCAATCCCCGTTAGCGAGACCATCTTCAGCGCCTGGATCGTGATGGCGGTCCTGCTGCTGTTCTCGCTGGCCGCCACGCGCAACATGAAGCTGGTGCCGACGGGCGTCCAGAATGTGGCCGAGCTGATCATCGAGCTCTGGCTCGGGATCATCCAGCAGGTCGCCGGGCCGAAGGGCCGCCGCTTCCTGCCGGTCGTCTGCACGGCCTTCCTCTTCATCCTCTTCTCGAACTGGATCGGCACGCTGCCGATGTTCGGGAACGTGCGGGGGTTCCGCTCGGCCAACAGCGACCTGAACGTGACGGCCAGTATGGCCATCATCGTCTTCATCCTCTTTCAGGCCTATGGGATCAAGTCGGCCGGCATCCTGGGCTACCTCAAGGAGTTCCTGATCCCCAATCCGCTCCACATCCTGACCGAGCTGAGTCGCCCGCTATCGCTGGCGTTTCGACTTTTCGGTAACATCTTCGCCGGCGAAGTCCTGCTGCACACGATCCTGGGTATCGCCCCCTACGCGCTGTTCTTGTTCCTGGGCCTGGAGCTGTTCGTCGGGATCGTCCAGGCCTTGATCTTCTCCATGCTCACGCTCGTCTTCCTGGCGATAGCAACCGCCCATGAGCGCGCGGCGCACGAGGAAGAGGCGTCGGCGAGTCATTGAGGGCGCGTGCCATGCGCGCCCAACAAGGAGGAATGGTGGACCTACATCCGCTAGCGGCCGGTCTAGCGATCGGCCTTGGCGCCATTGGGCCCGGCATCGGGATCGGCATCGGTGTTGGCAAAGCGATGGAAGCGATCGGACGGAATCCCGAGGTGAGCGGGATCATTCTGGCGCCGATGCTGATCGGCCTGGGGTTCGCAGAGGCGATCGCGATCTACGCGCTGGTCATCGCGTTCCTGTTGAACCGGTAGGGCGACGGACTGAGGCCCCTGCCCAGGGCGGGGCCACAAGCCGTCGAGGCTGGCAAGGGCATGGAAGTCCTGTCGAACCTTGGTCTCAATCTCCCCGGCTTTCTCTGGCATACCTTCAACTTCCTGCTGCTGATCTTTCTGCTCTCGCGTTTCCTGTATCGGCCTGTCGTCGGCATGCTCGACGACCGCCAACGGCGGATTCGCGAGAGCATGGAGCGGGCCGAACAGGTGCGGCTGGCGGCCGAACGCGCCGAGCAGGAGCGCCAGGCCCAGCTCGCGGAGGCGCGGCGCCAGATCCAGGAGCTGCTCACCCAGGCTACTCAGATGGCTGAGCGGATCCAATCCGATGCCCGCCGTGACGCGCACGAGCAGGCCCAGCGCATTGTCGAGCGAGCCAAGCAGGAGGCCGAAGCGGAGCGTGCCCAGTCGATGGCGGAGCTGCGTCGCGAGGTGGCCAACCTGGCGGTTATGGCTGCGGAGCGGGTCATCAGCCGAAGCCTCGACGACCAGACCCACCGCCAGTTGGTCCAAGAATTTCTCGACGGAGCTGACGGACGTGACAGCTGACAGAAGACGAACGCGTGTAAACGAACCACGCCTTCATTCTTCATTCTTCATTCTTCATTCTTCATTCCCGCCAGGGTAAAGCGTGCCGCGAACGAGTGTGCGGGCAACCCGTTACGCGCAGGCCGCCTTCGCGGTGGGCGTGGGTGAGGACCAGCTGGACACCTGGCTCGAGGCGCTCAATTCGGCCGCCGCGCTCCTCGGGGACCCAACTAGCGAACAGTACCTGACCAGCCCAGTGGTGCCGGCCGAGCGGAAGCGAGCCGCGCTGGCCGAGCTGCTGCCAGGACTGCCGGCACCGATCAGCAACTTCCTCGGGATCCTCGCCCGCCGCGACCGCGTGGAGCTCGTGCCAGGGATCGCGACCGTCTTTCGGCGCCTGGTCGACGAGCAGCGTGGCATCGAAGTCGCGCAGGTGACCACAGCCATTCCGCTCGACGAGCGGCAGCGCGAGCTGCTGGCCACGCGCCTCGCCCGACGGACCGGGCGGCAGGTCACGCTCGAGACCTACGTGGACCCCAGCATTCTGGGCGGGGTAGTCGCCCAGCTCGGCGACGACGTGATCGACGACAGCGTCCGTGGCCGCCTGGAGCGGCTGCGGCGAGCATTGACGGCGTAAGGAGCTATCAGCCATCAGCAGTCAGCTGTCAGCCAGCCAACCAAAGCCTGATAGCTGATGGCTGAAAGCTGATTGCTCGGCGGGAGGTGAACGATGGCGCTCCGTTCTCAAGAGATCAGCTCGATACTTCAGCGCCAGATCGGCGGCCTCGATCTGGGCGCCGAGATGCGAAATGTCGGCCAGGTCGTGGAGGTCGGCGACGGCATCGCCCGGATCTGGGGGCTGTCGGAGGCGGTGGCCGGCGAGCTGCTCGAGTTCGCTGGCCGAGACGGCGGGCCGTCGGTCATGGGTCTGGCGCTGAATCTCGAGGAGGAGACGGTTGGCGCGGTCATCCTGGGCCCATTCACCGAGATCCAGGAGGGTGGCGAGGTCCGCACGACTGGGCGGATCGCCCAGGTGCCAGTCGGCGACGCGCTGGTCGGACGGGTGGTGAATGTCCTTGGCGAGCCGGTCGACGGCAAGGGCCCGATTGCCACAGACCGCTTCCGGGCGGTGGAGCGAATCGCGCCCGGCGTGGTCCTCCGAAAGCCCGTCGACACGCCGGTCCAAACCGGGATCAAGGCGATCGACTCGATGATCCCGATCGGCCGCGGGCAGCGCGAGCTGATCATCGGCGACCGCCAGACCGGCAAGACGACGATCGCCCTGGACACGATCATCAACCAGCGCGGCGGCGACCTGGTCTGCATCTACGTCGCCATCGGGCAGAAGGAGTCGAGCATCGCCGAGACCGTCGCGATCCTCGAGGAGCAGGGCGCGATGGAGCACACCATCGTGGTGGCCGCCTCGGCCTCGAACCCGGCCCCGATGCGCTACCTCGCGCCGTTCGCCGGCTGCGCGATGGGCGAGGAGATCATGGAGAGTGGTCGCGACGCGCTGATCATCTATGACGACCTCTCCAAGCACGCCCAGTCGTACCGCGAGGTGTCACTGCTGCTGCGCCGCCCGGCCGGGCGCGAAGCGTACCCCGGCGACGTCTTCTACCTGCACTCCCGACTCCTCGAGCGCGCCGCCAAGCTGAACGAGGAGAACGGCGCCGGGTCGCTGACGGCACTGCCGATTATCGAGACCCAGGCCAACGACGTTTCGGCCTACATCCCGACCAACGTCATCTCGATCACTGATGGCCAGATCTACCTGGAGTCGGACCTGTTCTACGCCGGCATCCGCCCGGCCCTCAACGTGGGCATCTCGGTCTCGCGCGTCGGCGGCAAGGCTCAGACCAGAGCGATGCGGCAGGTGGCTGGCAAGCTGCGGCTGGACCTGGCCCAGTTCCGTGAACTGGCCGCCTTCGCCCAGTTCGCCTCCGACCTCGACCGCGCTACCCGCGCCCAGCTCGAGCGCGGGCTGCGCCTGCAGGAGGTCCTCAAGCAGCCCCAGTTCTCGCCGGTCCCCCTCGACAAGCAGGTCACGATCATCTGGGCGGCCACCAACGGCCACCTGGACGACGTGGCGGTCGACAAGATCCAGCGCTGGGAAGCCGAGTTCCATCGCTTTCTGGAGGCCAGCCACCCCGAGATCGGCGAGACGATCACGCGCGAAAAGGCATTGTCTGAGGAGACCGCTCAGGCCCTGGCGAACGCGGTCGAGGCCTTCAAGAACACAGTGAGTCTGTAGCCGAGTATGCCCTCACCCCGCGAAGCGCACTTGTTCCTAGCCCCTCTCCCAAGCTTGGGAGAGGGGAGTCCCGCCCTCACCCCGCGAAGCGCACTTGTTCCCAACCCCTCTCCCAAGCGTGGGAGAAGAGTCCGGCATGGCTTGTCATCGTCGATGTGTGTAATCAGGGATTAGTCTTGTATGCCCAGCCTGCGTGACATTCGGCGACGGATCCGCAGCATCCGGAATACCGCCCAGATCACCAAGGCGATGGAGATGGTGGCCGCCTCGCGGATGCGGCGGGCGCAGCAACGCGTCCTGGCCGCGCGGCCGTACTCGGACGCGATGCGATCGCTGATCGCGGAACTGGCCGTGGCGCCAGGCCACGGCGAGGTGCCGCACCCGCTGCTCGCTCAGCGTGAGCTGGACAGCGTGGGAATCGTCCTGCTGACGTCGGACCGCGGCCTGTGTGGGGCGCTAAATACGAATACGATTCGCCGCAGCGGCGAGCTGATCCTGGAGCAGAGCCACCAGGTCGAGCTGATCACCATCGGCCGCAAGGGTCAGGACTTCATGGCCCGCCGCGGCCACAGGCTGCTGGCGACCTTTACCCGATTGGGCGATCGACCAGATTACATGGACATCGTCCCGATCGCTCGGGTCGTCATGGACAGCTACATGGCCGGAGCGATGGACATCTGCTACGTGGTCTACCCGAGGTTCGTCTCGACGCTGGTGCAACGACCGGAAGTGGTCAAGATCCTGCCCATTACAGCCGCGGAGCGGACCGAGAAGCCGATAGACTACATCTACGAGCCGGATCCGCTCTCGATCCTCGAGGCGTTGCTGCCCCGCTACGTGGAGGTCCAGATCTACCAGGCCGTCCTGGAGACTATCGCCAGCGAGCAGAGCGCCCGGATGGTCGCGATGCGAAACGCGAACGAGAACGCCATGGACCTGATCGACAGTCTCACGCTCAGCTACAACAAGGCTCGCCAGGCGAGCATTACCCGCGAGGTGACCGAGATTTCCGCGGCGGCGGAGGCGATGGCTTCGCAGAACAGATAGCTGATTTGTCATTCGGAGCGCAGCGAGGAATCCGTGCCCGGGCTGCGGATCCTTCGCTTCGCTCAGGATGACGACGAGGAGAGGGAGTCGTGGCAACGGGAAAAGTGACCCAGATCATCGGGCCGGTGGTGGACGTCGAGTTTCCGCCCGAGCAGCTGCCCGACATCTACAACGCCGTCGAGATCCCACGCGACCAGGCGACAGGCGACGGAGACGGCTCCAAGGATGGCGCGGACAGGCTGGTCGTCGAGGTCCAGCAGCATCTTGGGAACAACTGGGTCCGCTGCGTGGCCATGGGGAGCACCGACGGCATCAGGCGCGGGATGGAAGCGATCGACACAGGCGGGCCGATCAGCGTGCCCGTCGGGCCACCCACGCTCGGCCGGATCTTCAACGTGCTCGGGCAGCCGATCGACCAGCTCGGGCCGGTCGAGGCTGACACGCTGTACCCGATCCACCGCCCGGCTCCGTCGCTCGAGGAGCAGCGGACGAGCCCGGAGATCTTCGAGACGGGGATCAAGGTGATCGATCTCGTGGCCCCGTTCCGCAAGGGTGGCAAGATCGGCACCTTCGGCGGGGCCGGGGTAGGCAAGACGGTCATCATCATGGAGCTGATCAACAACGTCGCCAAACAGCACGGCGGCCGCTCGGTGTTCGCCGGGGTGGGCGAGCGCTCACGCGAGGGCAACGACCTCTGGATCGAGATGAAAGAGGCCGGTGTCATGGACAAGACCACAATGGTCTTCGGCCAGATGAACGAGCCGCCGGGCGCTCGCCAGCGGGTCGGCCTGACTGGGGTGACGATGGCCGAATTCTTCCGCGACGAGGGCCAGGACGTGCTCCTGTTCATCGATAACATCTTCCGCTTCACGCAGGCCGGGTCCGAGGTCTCGGCGCTGCTGGGCCGGATGCCCTCGGCTGTGGGCTACCAGCCGACCCTGGCCACTGAGGTGGGCCAGCTCCAGGAGCGGATCACCTCCACCAAGAAGGGCTCGATCACCTCGCTCCAGGCCATCTACGTGCCGGCCGACGACATCACCGACCCGGCCCCGGCCTCGGTCTTCGCCCACCTCGACTCGACCATCATCCTGGAGCGGTCGATCGCCGAGCAGGGCCTGTACCCGGCCATCGACCCGCTCTCCTCGACCTCGCGGATCCTGGACCCGCGGGTAGTGGGGGAGGAGCACTACAACGTGGCCCGTGAGGTCCAGCGCGTGCTGCAGCGCTACAAGGACCTGCAGGACATCATCGCGATCCTGGGGATCGACGAGCTGTCCGAAGAGGACAGGCTGACGGTGGGTCGTGCGCGCCGGATCCAGCGCTTCCTCTCGCAGCCGATGTTCGTGGCCGAAGCGTTTACCGGCACGCCCGGCAAGTACGTGCGGATCCCCGACACCGTGCAGGGCTTCCGCGAGATCCTGGACGGCAAACACGATGGGCTGCCGGAGCAAGCTTTCTACATGCAGGGGACGATCGAGGAGGCCGTCGCCCGCGGCGAGCAGATGGCCGCGGCGTGAGCAATCCCCCCTCACGCGTCATTCGCCGCCGACTTCGAAGAGTGCCCGGGGAAGGCCCGATTGCCGAATGATCGACTGCAGGGTACCGATCCGAAGCTCGCGGTGGTCGGGCACAGGCACCGTGACAGTGGAATCGGCCGTCCGCTGCTGCGTAGCAATGTGACTTCCACGTCGGCGAATCTCGCTAAAGCCGTGCTGGGCGAGAATCTCGCAGACCTCTCGTCCGGAAAGGACTCGAAGCCTAGCCAACCACGACCTCGAGGCGCGTCACGTAGACCTCGGGATGCATCCTCTCTCGGATCTCAGAAGGGCTAGCGGCCTCGAAAAACAGCTCCAGCGCCTCCGTGAGGTTACGCCGGGCCTCCTCGATCGAGTCGCCTTGGCTGGCGATGTCCAGTTCTGGGCACAGGGCCACGTAGCCATCACCTTCTCGCTCGATGAGAGCAGTGACGTGGTGGACGCGAGTTTTGGAATCTGCTTGCACCAGCTCATTCCCTGTCATGTCAGACCCCTCTCGAGGCGGGCCCCGACCTCGTCTTCCACCCATTATCCTATCTCGACTACGGTCCAGATCTTCCCCACGCGCCGGCCATCGCCCCCAACACCCTCTGGCGCGTGGTTTCCGAGTCCAGGTCGCGGGCCTCGAGATCGGCGCGCAGGATGTGGTCGCAGAGCGAGGCGGCGGCCTGGAAGAGGATCATGCCGTGGCCGTTGAGGGTGCGGTGGCCGGCCCAGCGGGCGTGGCGCAGCGTCATGCTCTCGGGCGGCGCATAGACCAGGTCGAAGAAGGCGGCATCGAGCGGGGTGCGCGCGACGAAGCGGATTGAGGCGGCGTGATTGGCCTGGATGTCCGCCGCGGCGCTCGTGAACCAGGCTCGCAGCCGCTCGCCCTCGGTCTCGCCACCTTCGGCGGGCACGGTCGGCGAGTTGGCCCCGGCCAGCGCCGAGTACGGCTCCAGATAGGTCAGTCCTCCGGGGGCCGGGCGGGGTCCGGACTGGCCACGAGTCGAGGCGTTGACGACCAGGTCCAGACCCGGCGCGAGCAGCTCGGCATCGGCCTCGTCCAGGCCCTGGGCGTTACCGAACAGAGCCTGGACCGCCTCGCCGAGCGCGAGCGCCGTCTCAGCTGTGCGGTTGGCGATGAAAAGGCGCCCGCCGGAGCCGAGCGCCTCGCCCAGCGCAAAGGCGACCGCTCGCCCTGATCCGCCGGCCCCAATCAACAGGACGCTCTTCCGGGCCAGCGACGCGAGGAATGCCTCACTGTGGCCAGGCCATGGCTGCGTCAGGCTTTCGACGGCGCCCTGGCCATCGGTGTTCGCGCCCACCAGCCAGCCCTCGGCTGTCCGACGGATGGTGTTGACCGCGCCGACCCGCTCGGCGCTCTGATCGAGCTCGTCGAGCAAGGGCACGATCGCTTGTTTGTGAGGGACGGTGACGTTGGCGCCTAGGAAGCGGGCCTCCTGCCGGCAGGCGGCGACCAGGGCGGCTAGATTAGCTGGCGCGACGTCCAGCGGGACGTAGATGGCGTCGATACCGAGGGCCTCGAACGCGGCATTCCAGATGGCCGGGCTGCGCGAATACAGGGACGGATGGTCGCCGATCAGCCCGCACAGCAGGGAATCCGGGCTTGGCTGGGCTGGCAGCCGATTGGCGACGTACGGCTGGAGGGCGCGCAGGCTCATGACGAATCGGCAGTGGGCAGTGGGCAGTGGGCAGTGGGCACTGCCTACTGCCTACTGGTCGGGCGATAGTCTGGCGAGCCGGCGACCTTGGGGAAGCCCTTGATCAGCTGGTACGTTGGCGACGGGTCAAAGATCGAGCCGTCACGGTTCACCTTGTACATCCAGAAGCTGTTCGACTCAGGGTTCCAGAACAGCGGCGTGGCAGCCAGCACTCGCGGATCCGCCAGCCAGTAGTTGAAGGCCACCTCATAGTATTCGGCAACCTCGCGAGGATCGTCGATCTCGAAGGCGTGATACTCCATGATGACGACCGGCAGCTCGCGACCGATCGCCTGCAGCTCAGCCTCGTACGCCCGATATGTGAAGCGGGTCTCCTTCTCGCCCCACCAGAAATGGTAGGGGTTGGAAGCCCAACCCTGCAGCCGGTCGAAGATGGCCGGCTCGGCCTCGCGCATCGCGTCGATGTACTCGAACTCGTCCATCCGATCCGGCATCAGCGTGTCGTTCGAGGCGTCCAGGGCGCCGTTGAAGATGTGGTAGCGCGAGTCGTCGGCATACACGTCCAGCCACTTGCCCAGGTAGCGGGCGTAGCCGGCCGGGTCGACCGTGCCACCCCACTCACGACCGAGGTTCGGCTCGTTGCCGATCACCACATAGCGCGACGTGGTTGGCCAGTGGAGCGAGTCGAACAGGTCACGCCAGTAGTACGGATCGTTCCAGTAGGGTCGGCTCCAGATGCCGCGTTCGAGGTTGAACCTGGTGGCGACGCGGATGATCGGGGTGAGGTGATCACGGGCGCACTCGTCGAGCAGACGTTGGACGCGAGCCGGGTCCTGGCGGTCGTCGTCGATCAGGACGAGTGTGACATAGCCCCAGTCGCCGCCGTTCGAGTTGACCAGCTGACCGGCGGCGCGCACGTACTGCAGCTCGGTCCAACGGACCAGGTTGATCCCAACCGGGTTGTTACGCTGCCCATCCGCCTGGGCAGGGCCGGAGCCGAGGGGTGGGGCGGGCAGGAACAGCAGACCAAGCGCCAACGCTAGCCAACGCCCTCCAGCCCCCACCAGGCCTCCCCACACCCACCGTGTTGGCGCGCATTATCACGACGTGCGCCCAAAGTGTCAAGTTTGGGCGTGGTAGTCTGGGTAGGGGTGGGGTCGCCCCGCCCAGCAAGTGCGCTTCGCGGGGCGTGGAGACCGCGCCCCTACGAGTGACGTTCTGGCATACTCGCCTCCACCACGATGAGCGTCGGAGCACCCAACCCTTTCCCCCAGCGCCCTGCCCCAGGGGGCCCAGGGGGAGAGGGGGTGAGGGCGCCGGATTCCCCTCGCGGCGGGGAGCAGGCCGCGGCGAGGGGTCGAATGCTTGCTCGCTCGATCGAATGGGCCCCGTTGATCGGGCTGGCCGGGCTGGCCCTGGCCATTCGCTGGCCCTACCTGTGGGACGTGCCACAGTTCACCGACGAGAGCGTCGACATCCTGTGGAGCTACGGCATCTACCAGGGCAAGCGACCGTTGACCGGCTTCAACGCCTACACCGGGCCTTTCCACTACTACCTGCAGGCGGCGCTGTTCTGGCTGTTCGGGCCGAGCGTCTATATCCCGCGGCTGTTGGTGATGGTGCTGGGGGTCGGGGCGGTCGTCGCGACGTACCTGCTGGGCGAGGAGGTCGGGCGCGCCCTCACCCCGCGAAGCGCACTTGTTCCCAACCCCTCTCCCTCAAGGGGAGAGGGGAGTGTTGAGCCAGCGGAAGCCCGAGTACGCCTGGCGGGACGTTGGGCGGGGCTGGTGGCAGGCGGTCTGCTGGCGACGAACGCCAGCCACATCGTCGCCAGCAGCCACCTGGCCTGGCCGCACTCCACCCTGGCGCTGTATCTCACGCTGTCATTCTGGCTGCTGGAGCGCGCACTGCGGCTAGCGAGCGGACCGTTGCTGGTCGCCGCTGGCCTGGCCTTCGGACTGGCCCAGCAGCAGCACCCCACGATACTGCTGCTCTGGCCGGTCTTCATCGCCTACGTCCTGTGGCGGGGGGGCTGGTTCTTCACGACTCGCTGGGCGTATCTGGCCATCGCCGCGTTCTTGATCGGGACTAGCCCATTGGTGATCTACAACCTACGTTCCGGCTTGGGCAGCTTGCGCGAATCGGAGGAGCAACGCGCCGCCTACCAGCAGGGCCGCGACAAGGACTTCTCGTACGGTGGGCGAGCGGCGGAGGTCCTGCTTACCAGCGCGCGACTGCCGGCCAGCGCCATCGACCAGCGGCCGACCGCGGTCGACTACCTGCGCGATCCGACGGTGCTCGGCTACACGGCTCTCGTGCTGGCAGGCCTTGGCTTGACGGCTCGGCTCGGCCTGTTCGGCCCGCTATTGGCAGTGCTCGCTTTCCTGGTGCTCTTGCCGCTCTTCCCGGCCAGCCACGACAACCTGCCGCGCCAGGCGCGTTACTTGATGCCGATGCTGCCGCTGGTCTACGCCGGGGTGGGCGGTCTCGCCGCCTGGGCGGCCGTCCGCGTGCGAGGTCACCACCGAGCCGAGCTAGGGCTAGCGATCGCCGCCATCGCGCTGGTCGGCTACCCGCTTCTGCCCCTGGCCTCCTATTACGCCGACATCTTCGCGGCCGGCGAGACGAACGCGCGCTATTTCATCACCCTTGAGGCGGCCGAGCGCCTGCGTAGGGCGGATGAGCCGGTCGTGTTGGATCCCACGCTCCAGCGCGACCGACCCGGCGCCGGCGCTACGGCGCAGCGGACGTTCGACTACCTGTTCACGCTGCGGGGCGTGCCGCACGTGACGCTCGAGCAGTCCTCGGAGCGCCTCGATCGGCGGGTGCCTGGCTCGACCGCGCTAGCGGTGGCCGACGAGAGCCCGAGCAGCGTGGCCAGCCTCACCAACGCCCCCACCTGGCGCGCCGAGGAGCTGCCCGACGCGGCGCCCGGCGGGTTCGCCCTGTGGCGACTGAGCCGGAGATGAGAGGGCGCGGTTATGTTGCTGATGCTATAATGCCACCATGCAGCGCACCACAATCGTCGCCTCGGAAGAGCTTCTGAAACGGCTTCGGCTGCTGGCCGCCGCGCGAGGGACCTCGATGGCGACGATCATTCGCGAAGCGCTCGAAGAGAAGGTAAACAGCCACCTCCCCCGACCGCGCAGCTTGGGCATAGGGGCGTCTGGCCATACCGACACCGCGCGCCGCACGGCCGACGAGCGCCCGGTTCCGCGCCCGTGGCGCTGATCCTCGACACCGGCCCGTTGTACGCCTCGCTAGATCGAACCGACTCCCATCATGAGGTCTGCCGACGGCTGATCGAGGCGGCGGCCGAGCCGCTGATCGTACCGGCGCCGGTGCTCGTTGAGGTGGACTATTGGATTCACGCGCGATTGCACCCGGGTGTCCTTGTTGCCCTGCTTGACGACATCGCGGAAGGCGCGTACCGGGTCGAGGACTTGCTCCCCCAGGAGTACCGTCGCGTCCGCGAGCTGTGTGACCGTTACGCCGAATCCGACATCGGCTTCGTGGACGCAGCGGTCCTGGCCGTCACCGAGCGGCTGAACGAGCCGAAGCTGGCGACGTTAGATCGGCGGCACTTTGGCTTGCTCCGCCCGCGTCACGTCGACGGGCTCAGGCTGCTGCCCGAGTAGGCAACGACCGACTCTGCGGTAACGTCTCAGATGAGTCATATCGCCCCTTTTGCCCCTCTCCTGGCGTGACCCTAGGATAGGGGCCAGTCGCCCAGGCGGGCCGCCCCAAGACCGCGCCAGGGCGGCTTCACCCCCTGGCGGCTGAGCCGAAGGTGAGGGCCGGACCGTCCCTCGCCCTGCTCGTATCGTCTAGACAATTCGATCAGGTATTGACAAGTACGCGACTCGTCTGTAGACTGGCGCACCAGAGGGCGGTCCCAAATCCGCGTCCCTGGATCGCATCTTCCTAGCCGCAGGAGGGACGAGGGGACGCGGGAGCCGGCGGCCAGGGGGCGTGTGGTCGCTCGTGCGGGGTGCGTAGCGCAGGCGGCGAAGCAGAGGGCGTAAGCGCCCTCTAGTGTAGGGGCCGGACCTGAAGCGTCTCCTCCGGCTGGCCCTCGCGCTCGAGCTGCTGGCGCAAACTGCTGTGCCCCCCATGGCGGTGGCTGGCCCCAGCCCAAGCAGTGGGGCGCCGCCGCTTCCCCTGGCACTGGGTATTGGGGCTGAGGGCGCGTCCCTCGCCTGGTGGCTCTCGCCGCGAGGCTCTGCGTGAACGCTGTCACGCAGACCGTCCAATGCGGCGCGGCCTCTTGCCGCCGCTGGCTGGCAATTACCCTCGCTGCTCTTCTGGCGGCTGGCGT